>JAEWGI010000027.1 GCA_023388355.1 Pseudomonadota bacterium | reverse complement strand
CTCCTCCGAGCGCTGGTAGCCCAGGCCCATCAGCACGTACGGGTTCCAGTTGCGCCCCTCGGCGATGAAGTGGCGACGCAGGTCGAGCGAGATGCCGTACTGGCTCCACAGCAGGTCGCTGTTGTGGCGGAAGTTCGGGTTCTGGTAGTTCAGCTCACCTTCCACCGACCAGGTCGGGCTGATGAACTTGCCCAGGCCCAGCGACAGGGCATAGGCGTCGTCGGTACGACGGTCCTCGTCCTGCAGGTTGTAGCCGACGCCGCCGCTGAGGTACCAGCGATCGTCGAATTCCTGCGCCGAAGCGGCTTGCGCGAGGCCAAGCCCACCCAGGAGTGCGAGGCCGAGGATTGTCTTCTTCATTGTTTACGGTTCCTTGTGAGGGCTTTCAACTTTCGACTCGATGTGCAGGCCCGGCCGGCGATGTAGCGACGCCTTGGCATGGGGTCCCCGTACGCCAACAGGCTGAACGGACGGCGGCAGGTTAGATTTAGGGCCGTGAAGGGCATGTTAACAATGAAATAACGACCGCCCACGGACGCCCTTCCGGGTTGCCTGCGGTTCAGCCCGCTGCAGCGGCGAACGGGGGCACGGCGCCCGGAGAGGGCCGCCGTGGACGGACCGATCGCCAACCGGCGCAGGCCTGCGCAACCGTCTCGCAGGCCGGGACGGTCGCATCCGAGACTGGTATCGGCGGTGTTTGCCCCCACATCCCCGGCTCGCTAGGCTGACCGATTGGCGTCCGCCCGGCCGCCCTCCCCTCCCCCAATCCGGAATCCTGCCCCGATGGCGATGGACACCATCCGTATCCGCGGTGCCCGTACCCACAACCTGAAGAACGTCGACCTCGACCTGCCGCGCGATCGCCTGATCGTGATCACCGGCCTGTCCGGTTCGGGCAAGTCGTCGCTGGCGTTCGACACGATCTATGCCGAAGGCCAGCGCCGCTACGTCGAGTCGCTGTCGGCGTACGCGCGCCAGTTCCTGAGCGTGATGGAAAAGCCCGACGTCGATCACATCGAGGGCCTGAGCCCGGCGATTTCGATCGAGCAGAAGTCCACCAGCCACAACCCGCGCTCGACCGTGGGCACCATCACCGAGATCTACGACTACCTGCGCCTGCTGTACGCGCGCGTGGGCCTGCCGCGCTGCCCCGACCACGGCTACCCGCTGGAGGCGCAGACGGTCAGCCAGATGGTCGACCAGGTGCTGGCGCTCGACCCCGGGACCCGCTGGATGCTGCTGGCGCCGGTGGTCCGCGAGCGCAAGGGCGAGCACGCCCAGGTGTTCGAACAGCTGCGCGCCCAGGGCTACGTGCGCGTGCGGGTGGACGGGACCCTGCACGAGATCGACGCGGTGCCGCCGCTGGCGCTGCGCCAGAAGCACACCATCGAAGCGGTGATCGACCGCTTCAAGGTCCGCGAGGACATCCGCCAGCGGCTGGCCGAATCGTTCGAGACCGCGCTCAAGCTGGGCGAGGGAATGGCGTCGGTGCAGGCGATGGAGGACGACGCGACGGCCGCGCCGCTGCTGTTCTCGTCCCGCTACAGCTGCCCGGTCTGCGACTACGCCCTGCCCGAGCTGGAGCCGCGGCTGTTCTCGTTCAATTCGCCGGTCGGCGCCTGCCCGACCTGCGACGGCCTGGGCGTGTCGCAGTTCTTCGACCCGGCGCGCGTGGTGGTGCATCCGGAGCTGTCGCTGGCCGCCGGCGCCGTGCGCGGCTGGGATCGCCGCAACGCCTACTACTTCCAGCTGATCCAGTCGCTGGCCAGGCACTACGGCTTCAGCGTCGACGCGCCCTGGCAGGACCTTCCCGAGGCCTCGCGCGAGGCGGTGCTGTTCGGCAGCGGCGGGACTTCGATCACCTTCAGCTACATCACCGACGCCGGCGGCCGCACCCAGCGCAAGCACCGCTTCGAGGGCATCGTGCCCAACCTGGAGCGACGCTACCGCGAGACCGAGTCGGCGGCGGTACGCGAGGAGCTGGCGAAATACATCAGCGAGCGGCCCTGCGTGGACTGCGGCGGCGCACGGCTCAACAGTTCGGCGCGCAACGTCTTCGTGGCCGAGCGTCCGCTGCCGGAGATCGTGGTGCTGCCGATCGACGAGGCGCTGCGGTTCTTCGGTGAACTGCACCTGCCCGGCTGGCGCGGCGAAATCGCGGCCCGGATCGTGAAGGAGATCCGCGAGCGGCTGAGCTTCCTGGTCGACGTGGGCCTGGACTACCTCACCCTGGAGCGCAAGGCCGACTCGCTGTCCGGCGGCGAGGCCCAGCGCATCCGCCTGGCCAGCCAGATCGGCGCCGGGCTGGTAGGGGTAATGTACGTGCTCGACGAGCCCAGCATCGGCCTGCACCAGCGCGACAACGAGCGCCTGCTCGGCACCCTCACCCGGCTGCGCGACCTGGGCAACACCGTGATCGTGGTCGAACACGACGAGGACGCGATCCGGCTTGCCGACCACATCGTCGACATCGGCCCCGCCGCCGGCGTGCACGGTGGAGAGGTGGTGGCCCAGGGCACGCTCAAGGACGTGCTCAAGGCGCCGCGCTCGCTGACCGGACAGTACCTGTCGGGCAAGCGCTCGATCGCGGTGCCCGCCAAGCGCAACAAGCCCAATCCGAAGATGCAGCTGCACCTGCTCGGGGCCTCGGGCAACAACCTCAAGGACGTCGACCTGACGATTCCCTCGGGCCTGTTCACCGCGATCACCGGCGTGTCCGGCTCGGGCAAGTCGACCCTGATCAACGACACCCTGTACGCGCTGGCGGCGAACGAGATCAACGGCGCCTCGCACAAGCCGGCGCCGTTCCGCGACATCCAGGGCCTGGACCTGTTCGACAAGGTGGTCGACATCGACCAGTCGCCGATCGGCCGCACCCCGCGCAGCAACCCGGCGACCTACACCGGCCTGTTCACGCCGCTGCGCGAGCTGTTCGCGCAGGTGCCCGAGGCGCGCGCGCGCGGCTACTCGCCGGGGCGCTTCAGCTTCAACGTCCGCGGCGGCCGCTGCGAAGCCTGCCAGGGCGACGGCCTGATCAAGGTCGAGATGCACTTCCTGCCCGACGTGTACGTGCCCTGCGACGTCTGCCAGGGCAAGCGCTACAACCGCGAGACGCTGGAGATCCTGTACAAGGGCTACAGCATCCACGACGTGCTGGAGATGACGGTCGAGGACGCGCTGGCGCTGTTCGAGCCGGTGCCTTCGATCGCGCGCAAGCTCGAGACCCTGCTGGATGTGGGCCTGAGCTACATCAAGCTCGGCCAGCCGGCAACCACGCTCTCGGGCGGCGAGGCGCAGCGGGTGAAGCTGTCCAAGGAGCTGTCGCGACGCGACACCGGCCGCACCCTGTACATCCTCGACGAGCCCACGACCGGCCTGCACTTCCACGACATCGAGCACCTGCTTGCGGTCCTGCACAAACTGCGCGACGACGGCAACACGGTGGTGGTGATCGAGCACAACCTGGACGTGATCAAGACCGCCGACTGGGTGATCGACCTGGGTCCGGAAGGCGGCCATCGCGGCGGCACCATCCTCGCCCAGGGCACGCCCGAGCACATCGCGTCACTGGAGCATTCGCATACCGGGCGCTTCCTGGCCAAGACCCTGGGCCAGGAGGACCGGTCCCGACGGCGCAAGTCGGCAGCCTGAGCGACCCGCCACCGCAGGCACCTTCGACCGACGGACGACCCCGCATGAGTCTCGACAACCGCGCCTTCCTGATCCGCCTCCCGATCGAGCTGCGCTGGCGCGACCTGGACGCGTTCAACCACGTCAACAACTCCAACTTCATGACCTACCTGGAGGAGGCGCGGATCCGCTGGTTCGATTCGCTGGGCGAGCCGTGGCTGACCGATACGGTGGCGCCGCTGCTGGCGGCGGTGCAGATGAACTACCGGGTGCCGATTCCCTACCCCGCACGCGTGGTGGTGGAGCTGCTCGCCGACCGGGTCGGCACCACCAGCGTGACCCTCGGCCATCGCATCGCCAGCGAGGACGGCGCGATCGTCCATGCCGACGGCCACGTGGTGATCGTCTGGATCGACCGCGCCAGCGGCCGCCCGACGGCCCTGCCCGACGCGGTGAGACGCGTCGCCGGGGGAGTCGCGGCGGGCTGAAGGTTCCGGTTTGCGCGGAATCGCTGCGCTTGCCCCGCTTCGGTGGAGGGGGCAATAGCGCGGCGCCAGGCCTTTTGCTCCTTCCCGCGGTTGCGGGGCGTTGCGCCGTTCACGGGTGGAAGGCCGGGACAAGGGCAGGAGCGCTGAGCGCTGCGCGAAACGGTGCGCGGCGACCGGCCGCCCCCACCCCACCCTCCCCCGCGAGCGGGGGAGGGAGCAGTACTGCCTAAAGCGCGCTCGGGGCGCGGACCTCGAAGCGGGCGCGCAGCCTGCGGCCGTCGGCCAGCTCCAGTTCCACGTCGAGCGATTCGCCCAGCACAGGCGTCGCCTGCGGCTGCATCAGCATCAGGTGCAGGCCGCCGGGCGCGAGCGTGACCTCGCCACCGGCCGGGACCTCGAGCGCTGCGACGTGGCGCATGCGGCTCACGCCGTCCACGCGCGTGGTTTCGTGCAGTTCCACGGAGCCAAAGGCGGGGCTGCCCGCCGCGACGATCGTGGCCGGCGCCGCGCAGGGATTCCGGATCACGGCGAATCCCGCCATCATCGGCATCGCCATCGGCGGCTGCCGGATCCAGCCCGATTCCAGCAGCGGGACGCAGTCGTCGGCGCGCGCGGTTGCGGGAAGCGCGAGCAGCAGCGCGGACAGGAGTACGGCGATCGGGGCGTGCATGGCCTCTATGATAGCCGCCATCCAGACACGGGACCCCGCTCCATGATCGAACGCAGCCAGCACGACGGCATCCACGCACTGCGCCTGGCGCGGCCACCAGTGAATGCGCTGAATCCGGAGCTGTGCCTGCGCCTGCGCGAGGCGATCACGGATGCGCTTGCCGACGGTGCGCGGGGCCTGGTGCTGAGCGGCGGCCCGGGCGTGTTCTCCGCCGGCCTCGACGTGCCCCACCTGCTGGGCCTGGAGGAGGCGGCGCTGCGCGATGCCTGGCAGGGCTTCATTGACGCGGCACGCGCGCTGGCGCAGTCGCCGGTGCCGGTGGTGGCCGCGCTGGATGGTCACGCGCCCGCCGGCGGCTGCGTGCTGGCGCTGTGCTGCGACTACCGGGTGATGGCGGCGGGCGACTACCGCATCGGGCTCAACGAGACCCAGGTCGGCCTGGTCGCGCCCGAAGGCATCCAGCGCCTGATGCGGCGGGTGGTCGGGCCGCACCGCGCCGAACGCCTGCTGGTGGCGGGCGAGATGGTCGATGCGCAGCGCGCGCTGGAGATCGGCCTGGTCGACGAACTGGCTCCGATCGACCAGGTCGCGCTGCGCGCGCGCGACTGGCTGGCGAACCTGCTGGCGCTGCCGCGCAAGCCGATGCTGGCGACCCGGGCGATCGCGCGCGCCGGGGTGGTCGATGCACTGCGCCCCGAGCTGCTGGAGCTGGACCGCTTCGTGGCCTCGTGGAACGACCCCGATACCCAGGCGGCGCTGCGGGCGCTGGTGGCGCGGCTTGGGAAATAGACCGGCGGCGGCTGCCGGAAGCGGTTGCGACTGAATCCGCGCCTACTGCAGCCGCGCCATCACGCCCCGCCGGTCGCCACCGGGCGCGCCGGATCGCTGATCCAGCCGCTCCAGGAGCCGGTATACAGCCCGGCTCCATGCAGGCCCGCGTGCTCCAGCGCCAGCAGGTGGTGGCAGGCGGTGACGCCGGAGCCGCACATCGCGACCAGTCCACGCGCATCGCGCCCGTCCAGCAGCGCCTCGAACTCGTGGCGCAAACGCGCAGCGGGCTTGAAGCGCCCGTCGTCTTCCAGGTTGGCCGCGTACGGCCGGTTGACCGCGCCGGGCACGTGGCCGGCCACCGCATCGATCGGTTCGACCTCGCCGCGAAAGCGCTCCGGCGCGCGCGCGTCGACCAGCAGCCCGCCGTCGCGCAGATGCCGGGTCGCGGCCGCGGCATCCAGCAGCCTGGCGGCGTCGAAGCTGCCCTCGAAAGGCTCCGGCGCCGGTTCCGGCAGCGCCGCATCGACCGGCAGGCCGAGTGCGGTCCAGCGCGCCCATCCGCCGTCGAGCACCGCGACCGCCTCGTGCCCCAGCATCCGCAGCAGGCACCACAGGCGCGCGGCAAACGCGCCGTCGCCGGCGTCGTAGGCGACGACCCGGCTGCGCGGCGAGATGCCCCAGGCCGAGAGGCGCCGGGTGAACGCGGTGGCATCGGGCCAGGGATGGCGACCGGCGCCGGCATCCGCAGCGCCGGACAGGTCGCGGTCCAGGTGCGCGTAGCGCGCGCCGGGGAGATGCGCCTCACGGTACCCGCGCTCGCCCGCGTCGGGGTCCGCCAGCGAGAAGCGGCAGTCCACCAGCACCACGCCAGCTTCCGCCAGGGCCGCCGCCACCGCCTCGGGCTGCACCAGGGTGGTCCATCCGGTTGCGTTCATCGCAGGGCCTCCAGCCGCTGGCGCAGGTTGTACAGGATCGAGGCGGTCACGCCCCAGATGCGCTGTCCGGGCGCGCCGGGGTACGGAGCATACTCGAGCACCTCGCGCGGCCGGCCGCCGAAGTCGATCCGCAGCGCGCGCAGGTGGCTCGGCGCAAGCAGGAACGAGAGCGGCACCTCGAACACCGCCGCCACCTCGGCAGGATCGGGACGCGCGACGAAGTCCGGATCGATGCGTGCGATCAGCGGCACCACGCGATAGCCGGTGATGGTGCGCACCGGATCCAGGTATCCCAGCGGCTGCGCCTGCGCCGGCGCCAGGCCGATTTCCTCGCCGGCCTCGCGCAGCGCCGCATCGAGCACGCCCGCGTCTTCCGGATCGACCCGCCCGCCGGGCAGGCTGACCTGTCCGGCATGCAGGCGCAGGCCGTCGTTGCGGCGCGTGAGCATCAGGTTGAGATCGTCGTCGCGCTCGACCAGGCCCAGCAGCACCGCGGCATCCAGCGGCGGGACCGCGTCCAGCAGTCCATCGAGTTCGGCCAGGTTCCATTCCGGGCCCGCGGGCTCGGTCCCCAGCGGATGCAGCGCACGCGCGACCCGTTCGAGGTGGAGCATCGCCGGCGTCATCCGGTCCGCTGCCGCGCGCGCCGCGGCAGCTCTTCCTCCATCAACCGCCGGCGTTCGTCATCGCCCAGCTGCATCCAGCGCGCGATCTCGTCGACGCTGCGGTGGCAGCCCATGCACAGGCGCTCCTCGTCGAGCATGCACACTCCGGTGCAGGGGCTGGGGATGGCGCGCAGCGGGGAACTCATCGGGGAACGGCGGCGATGCGGGATCCAGGAAAAAACACAGCGCCGGCGGGAAGCCGGCGCTGCGTGTGTTGCCGGAGGCGATCGGCCGGCGTGCGCTGCAGGCGCGACGCGCGCTCCGGGCCGATGCACCTGGGCGATGGTCGAAAGCCGCGCCGCGCGCGGCCTTCGATCACTTGATGCTGACCAGCTTGACGTCGAACACGACCGCCTGGTTGGCCATGCGGCCGGCGCGCATGTCGGTGCCATAGGCCTTGTCGCCCGGCAGCACCACTTCCCAGCGGGCGCCGGTGGGCATCTGCAGCAGCGCCTCGCGCAGGCCGGTCAGCGGGATCTGGCTCACCTTCATCGAGACCGGGCCGGCCTGCTGGCCTTCCGGCGCCTGCGCGGTATCGACGAACACCGTGCCGTCGGGCAGCGAACCCTTGTAGTTGATCTCCACGTCGCTGGCCTGGGTGGGCTTGGCACCCCTGCCGGCTTCGATCACCCGGTACTGCACGGTGCTGCCCGGCAGCGTCCGCACGCCCTGCTTGGCGCGATTCTGGGCCAGGAAGGAGTCGCTCTGGGTCTTGTTCGCGTTCGACAGCTGCGCGAACTCGGCTTCCATCTTCGCCTGCTGGCGCTTCTGCATGTTCTCGACCGCCGTCTTGAGCTGGTCGACCGGCACCGCCGGCTGCTTCTTGGCATAGGCGTCCTGGATCGCCTTGATCACGGTGTTCACGTCCACGGCTTCACCGCGCGCGGTGAGTTCGGCCAGCTCGACGCCGGTATTGAAGCCGATCGCGTAGCTCAGCTTGCCCTTCTCGGACGTCGTGTCCTGCGCCGAGGCCGCCGCGGAAACCAGGGTCATCGCCGCGAGCGAGGCGGCAAGCAAACGCACTTTCATTCGATAACTCTCCAGAGGGGGGTTCGATCGGCCGGAGCCCGGCCCAGACACGACACGGGGCGGTCGAACCGCCCCCTGTAGGACACGCTAGGATAGCGGCCGGAGGGCTTAACCGCCACTGACGCCATCCTGTGACCCGGCGACGCACGGCAAGTTCCCGCGCCGGGGTTTGTCCACCCCACCGGCCACCCCGACCCCGCATGACCGACACCCCCCTGCGCATTGCCGACCACGACGCCATCCGGGTACTCACCGTGCACCGGCCCGAGCGCCTGAACGCCCTGGATTCGGCCACCCTGGACGCCCTTCACGCCGCTGCCGACGAGGCCGCCGAGGACCCTGCGGTGCGGGTGGTGGTGCTGACCGGCGCCGGCTCCCGGGCCTTCGTCGCCGGCGCCGACATTGCCCAGATGGCCGGCCTGACGCCGGCCCAGGGACGCGACTTCGCCCAGCGCGGGCAGCGCATGATGCGCCGCTTCGAGCGCCTGCCCAAGCCCGTCATCGCGATGGTGAACGGCTTCGCACTGGGCGGCGGGCTGGAGCTGGCGATGTGCTGCCACCTGCGCATCGCCGCCGACACCGCCCGGCTCGGCCAGCCCGAGATCGGGCTGGGCCTGGTGCCCGGCTTCGGCGGCACCCAGCGGCTGCTGCGGCTGGCCGGGCGCGCGGCGGCGCTGGAGCTGTGCCTGACCGGCGAACCGGTCGACGCGGCGCGCGCGCTGCAGCTGGGGATCGTCAACCGGGTGGTCGCCGCCGCCGATCTCGAAGCCGAGACCATGGCGCTGGCGGCGCGGCTTGCCGCCGCCGCGCCGCTGGCGCTGCGCGGCATCCTCGACTGCATCCTGGTCGGCGGCGAAACCGGGCTGGAGGAAGGGCTGGAATACGAGGCCGCGCAGTTCGGGCTGGTGTTCGCCAGCGAGGACATGCGCGAGGGCACGGCCGCCTTCCTCGACAAGCGCAAGCCGGCGTTCCGGGGGCGCTGAGCATGGTGCACGACGTCCACGGCCCGGAGGTTGCCGAAGCGCCCGATCCGCGGCGCCTGCTGGAGCTGCTGCGCGCCGACGATGTCGACGCCGCGCTGGCGGCCGGGCTGATGGCGGTGGACGCCGATGCGGCGGGCGATCTCGATCCGGAGTCGCGCAAGCTGCTGGCGCAGGCGCAGCAGCGGCTGCGCGCGGCCTGGGATGCGCGCGAGCGCTATCGGCTGCGCAGCGCGCGCCTGGCGCGGCGGGCGGCCGAGCGCGATGCGCGCCGGCGTGAGG
>JAEWGI010000022.1 GCA_023388355.1 Pseudomonadota bacterium | reverse complement strand
GCGGGCGCCCTCTGCGGGCTGCATGGTGTTGAGCTTCATGTGCTTATTCCTCGACCCGGACCAGGTAGTGGACCTTGTTGATCAGGCCGCGGACCTGCGGGCTGTCCTTCAGTTCACGCACGGAGTTGAGCTTGCCCAGGCCCAGGGCCTTGACGGACAGGCGATGCTTGGCCTGCGAGCCGCGCAGGCCCTTCACCAGGCGCACCTTGACGGTGCCGGTGCCGGCTTCGTTCTTAGCCATTGAGGATGTCCTCCACCTTCTTGCCGCGCTTGGCCGCGATGGCGGACGGCGAGTGCATGCCGGCCAGGCCCTTGACCGTGGCGCGGACGAGGTTGATCGGGTTGCGCGAGCCGACGGCCTTGGCCAGCACGTCCTTCACGCCGACGGCCTCGAGCACGGCGCGCATGGCGCCACCGGCGATCACGCCGGTACCTTCGGACGCGGGCTGCATGAACACGCGGGCGGCGCCGTGACCGGCCTTCACGGTGTGGAACAGCGTGCCGCCGTTGAGCTCGACGGTGGCCATGTTGCGGCGGGCCTGCTCCATCGACTTCTGGATGGCGACGGGGACCTCGCGGGCCTTGCCGTAGCCGAAGCCGACCTTGCCGGCGCCGTCGCCGACGACGGTCAGCGCGGTGAAGGTGAACTGGCGGCCACCCTTGACCGTCTTGCTGACGCGGTTGACCGCGATCAGCTTCTCGATCATGCCGTCGTCGATTTCCTCGCGGTTGCGGTCGCGGTCACGACCGCGCGGGGCGCGTTCTTCTGCCATTTCGATGCTGCCTGTGTTGTTTGAGGGATGTACGGCTCTCGGCCGCTTGTGGTTGTTGGATGGATCGGTGGAGCGCGGTCCCGGACAGAAGCCGGGAGGCGCCCGATGCAGCCCGCATCGGCAGGTAGGCTGGAGTGGGGACGCATCCCCACCCTTTCAACACGTGACGCTTAGAACTGCAGGCCACCTTCGCGCGCGGCGTCGGCCAGGGCCTTGATGCGCCCATGATACCTGTAACCGGAGCGGTCGAAGGCAACCGTTTCGATGCCGGCGGCCTTGGCCTTCTCGGCGATCGCGCGGCCGACCTTGGCGGCGGCCTCGATGTTGTTGCGGTTCTTCAGGCCTTCGCCAACGGCGGCCTGGGTGGTGCTGGCCGAAGCCAGCACCTTCGAGCCGTCGGGGGTGAACACCTGGGCGTACAGGTGCTGGCCGGTGCGCAGCACCGACAGACGCGGCACGCCGAGCTCGCGGATGTGGGCGCGCGTCGACTTGGCGCGGCGCAGGCGGGCAATCTTCTTCTGCATGGTCTTGTTCTCCGAAAGCTGAAGGCCCGCTTAGGCCTTCTTGGCTTCCTTGCGGATGATGTTCTCGCCGGCGTACTTGACGCCCTTGCCCTTGTACGGCTCCGGCGGGCGGTAGCCGCGGATCTTGGCGGCCACTTCGCCGACCTGCTGCTTGTCGGCGCCGCTGACCAGGATCTCGGTCTGCGTCGGCGTGCTGATGGTGATCCCCGCCGGGGCCTTGAACAGCACCGGGTGGGAGAAACCGAGCGACAGGTTCAGGTCCTGGCCCTGCATCGCGGCACGGTAGCCGACGCCGACCAGCTCGAGCTTGCGCTCGAAGCCCTGGGAGACACCGTGCACCATGTTCGCGATGATCGAGCGCATGGTGCCGGTGATCGCCATGTCCTCGGCGGTCGCCGGAGACAGGACGGCCTGGCCGTCTTCCATGGTGAGCTCGACGCCGGCCGGCATGGCCATCGACAGCGAACCCTTGGGACCCTTCGCGGCGATGACGCCGTCCTGGAGCTTCAGCTCGACGCCCTTCGCCAGGGCGATGGGCTTCTTGGCAATTCGGGACATTACGTTGACTCCCTTAGGCCACGAAGCACAGGACCTCGCCGCCGACGCCCTGCTGGCGCGCCTGCGCATCGGTCATGATGCCCTTCGAGGTGGAGATGATGGCGATACCCAGGCCGTTGAGGACCTTGGGCAGTTCGGCCTTGCCGCGGTAGTGGCGCAGGCCCGAGCGCGAAACGCGCTGCATGCGCTCGATGACCGGGCGGCCTTCGTAGTACTTCAGCTCGATCTCGAGCTCGGCCTTGGCGCCGTTCTCGGTCACGCGCGCGCCGGAAATGTAGCCCTCGTCCTGCAGCACCTTGGCGATGGCCACCTTGGTCTTGGACGACGGCATCTTCACCGTCGGCTTGCCGACGGCCGCCGCATTGCGCATGCGGGTCAGCATATCGGCGATGGGATCAGTCATGCTCATTGATAATTGCCTTTGAGTGCACCGATATCCGCGGGATTGCGAATTCGTTGGAACCGGCCCGCGGGGGCCGGGTGTAGCTGCTTACCAGCTGGCCTTGCGCAGGCCGGGAACGTCGCCGTTCATCGTCGCCTTGCGCAGCATGTTGCGGCCCAGGCCGAACTTGCTGTACACCGCGCGCGGGCGGCCGGTCAGGGCGCAGCGCGTGGTCTGGCGCGAGGGCGATGAGTCGCGGGGAAGCTTCTGCAGCTTGACCGCCGCGTCCATCTTCTCCTCGTAGCTCGCCGACTCGCTGCTGACGATCTTCTTCAGCGCATCGCGCTTGGCGGCGAACTTCTTCGCCAGCTTCGCGCGCTTCGCTTCGCGGTTGATCATTGAGGTCTTGGCCATGTCTCTTGTCCGGTCAGTTGCGGAACGGGAAGCGGAAGGCCTCGAGCAGGGCGCGGGCTTCCTCGTTGGTCTTGGCGGTCGTGGTGATGGCGATGTCCATGCCACGGAGCGCGTCGACCTGGTCGAAGTCGATCTCCGGGAAGATGATCTGCTCCTTCACGCCCATGTTGTAGTTGCCACGACCGTCGAACGAACGGCCCGACACGCCGCGGAAATCGCGGACGCGCGGCAGGGCCACGTTGACCAGGCGGTCGAAGAACTCGTACATGTGCGCGCGGCGCAGCGTGACCTTGCAGCCGATCGGCCAGCCGTCACGGATCTTGAACGAGGCGACCGACACGCGCGACTTGGTGACCAGCGGCTTCTGGCCGGAGATCTTGGCCATGTCGGCGGTCGCGTTCTCGAGCACCTTCTTGTTCGCCGCGGCCTCGCCCACGCCCATGTTGAGCGTGATCTTGACCAGGCGGGGAACCTGCATCGGATTGGTGTAGCCGAACTGCTTGGTCAGCTTCGGCACCACTTCTTCCTTGTAGAACTTTTCCAGACGGGTGGTCATTTCACATTCCTCAGGCGTCAATCGCCTCACCACTCGAGCGGAACACGCGTACGCGGCGTCCATCCTCGAGGACCTTGGTTCCGATGCGCTCGCCCTTGCCCGAGGCAGGGTTGAAGTGCATCACGTTCGACGCGTCGATCGGCGCCTCGCGCTCGACCACGCCGCCCGGCTGGTTGGCCTGGGGGTTGGGCTTGGTGTGGCGCTTGATGATGTTCACGTTGGACACGACGACCTTGTCGCCGAGCACGCGGACGACTTCGCCCTGCTTGCCCTTGTCCTTGCCGGCGGTGACGACGACGCGGTCACCCTTCTTGATGCGGTTCATGTCTGTTTCCTCTCGGCCTGCTCAGAGCACTTCGGGTGCGAGCGAGACGATCTTCATGAACTTCTCGGAGCGCAGCTCGCGGGTCACGGGCCCGAAGATGCGGGTGCCGATCGGTTCCTGCTTGTTGTTCAGCAGCACGGCGGCGTTGCCGTCGAAGCGGATCAGCGAACCGTCCGCGCGACGCACGCCCTTGCGGGTGCGCACGACGACGGCGTCGTAGACGTCGCCCTTCTTCACCTTGCCGCGCGGGATCGCTTCCTTCACCGACACCTTGATGATGTCGCCGATGCCGGCGTAACGGCGCTTGGAGCCGCCGAGCACCTTGATGCACATCAGTTCCTTGGCACCCGAGTTGTCGGCAACGTCGAGAAAGCTCTGCATCTGGATCATGGCTGTCTCTCCTGCTTACTCGGCCGCGCGGGCGAGGATCTCGACCACGCGCCAGTTCTTGGTCTTGGACATCGGCGCGCACTCGGCCACGCGGACGGTATCGCCCTCGTTGCACGAATTCTCGGCGTCGTGGGCGTGCAGCTTGGTCGAGCGGCGGATGTACTTGCCGTACAGCGCGTGCTTGACCTGGCGCTCGACGAGCACCGTCACGGTCTTGTCCATCTTGTTGCTGACGACGCGGCCTTCGACCGTGTGCAGCTTCTTGGTTTGTTCGGTCATTTCGCCGGCCCTCACTTCTTCTGCCCGAGCAGCGTGTTGACGCGAGCGATCTCGCGGCGCACGCGGCGGGGCTCGTTGATCTTGGACGGAGGCAGCTGGCCGGTGGCGGACTGCATGCGGAGCGCGAAACGCTCCTTCTGCAGCTCGACCAGGTGGGCCTTCAGCTCGTCCGCCGACTTCTGACGCATTTGCTTGAGTTCCATCAGCGCACCGTCCGGGTCACGAAAGTGGTGGTGACCGAGAGCTTGGCGGCGGCCAGGCGGAACGCCTCGCGCGCCGTCGTCTCGTCGACGCCCTCGATCTCGTAGATCATCCGGCCGGGCTGGATCTGGGCGACCCAGTACTCCACGTTGCCCTTGCCCGAGCCCATGCGGACTTCGATCGGCTTCTTGGTGATCGGCTTGTCGGGGAACACGCGGATCCACATCTTGCCGCCACGCTTGACGTAACGGCTGATGGAACGGCGCGCCGCCTCGATCTGGCGGGCGGTGAGCTGGCCGTGGGCGGTCGCCTTCAGGCCGTACTCGCCGAAGCTGACGGCGTTGCCGTTCCAGCTCAGGCCGTCGTTGCGGCCCTTGTGGACCTTGCGGTATTTGGTTCGCTTGGGTTGCAACATGGTTTATTCCCTCGCTTCGCCGCGGTCGGCGCGCTCACGGCGCGGACCACGCGGACGCTCACGGTCGCCGCGATCACTACGCGGTGCGCTGTCGTCCTGCTTCTCCTGGCCGACCTGGGCGAAATCGAAGATCTCTCCCTTGTAGACCCACACCTTGATGCCGATGATCCCGTAGGTGGTCTTCGCCTCGGCAAAGCCGTAGTCGATGTCCGCGCGCAGGGTATGCAGCGGCACCCGGCCCTCGCGGTACCACTCGGAACGCGCGATCTCGGCGCCGTTCAGGCGGCCGGCCACGTTCACCTTGATGCCCAGCGCGCCCAGGCGCATCGCGTTGCCGACCGCGCGCTTCATCGCACGGCGGAACATGATGCGGCGCTCCAGCTGCTGCGCGATCGACTCGGCGACCAGCTGCGCGTCCAGCTCCGGCTTGCGCACCTCGGTGACGTTGATGTGCGCCGGGACGCCCATCAGCTCGGACACTTCCTTGCGCAGCTTCTCGATGTCCTCGCCGCGCTTGCCGATCACCACGCCCGGGCGGGCGGTGTGGATGGTCACGCGGGCGTTGTTGGCCGGACGCTCGATCAGGATCTTGCTGATGCCGGCCTGCGCCAGCTTCTTGCGCAGCATCTCGCGCACGCGCAGGTCGGCGGACAGGAAGCCCGCGAACTGCTTCTTGCCGGCGAACCACTTGGAATTCCAGTCCTTGGCGATGCCCAGGCGGATGCCGATCGGATTGACTTTATGACCCATTTACTTGCCCTCGCCCACAACCACGGTGATGTGGCTGGTGCGCTTCAGGATGCGCGTGCCACGGCCCTTCGCACGCGCCATGAAGCGCTTCAGCGTGGGACCTTCATCGACCATGATGGTCTTGACCTTGAGTTCGTCGACGTCCGCACCCTGGTTGTTCTCGGCGTTGGCGATGGCCGACTCCATGACCTTGCGGATCATGACGGCGGCCTTCTTGTCCGAGAACTTCAGCAGGTTGACGGCGCGCTCGGCCGACAGCCCACGGACCTGGTCGGCGACCAGGCGGGCCTTCTGCGGGGAGATGCGCGCGCTGCGCAGGATGGCTTTCGCTTCCATAGTCATCTCTCCTTACTTCGACTTCTTGTCGCCGCCGTGACCCTTGAAGGTCCGGGTCAGGGCGAACTCGCCGAGCTTGTGGCCGATCATGTTCTCGTTGATCAGCACCGGGACGTGGTTCTTCCCGTTGTGCACGGCGATCGTGTAACCGATCATTTCCGGCAGCACGGTGGAACGACGCGACCAGGTCTTGATCGGCTTCTTGGTGCTGCCCGCGGCCTCCACCTTCTTCTGCAGGTGGTGGTCGATGAACGGGCCTTTCTTGAGTGAACGTGCCATTGCCGATTAGCTCCTGCGGTCGCGCACGATGAACTGCTGCGTGCGCTTGTTCTTGCGGGTCTTGTAACCCTTGGTCGGCACGCCCCACGGGGTGACCGGATGCGGGTTGCCCTGGCCGGCCTTGGCCTCGCCACCGCCGTGCGGATGGTCGACCGGGTTCATGGCCGCGCCGCGCACGGTCGGCTTGATGCCGCGCCAGCGCGAGGCACCGGCCTTGCCCAGCTTCTGCAGGCCGTGCTCGTCGTTGCTCACCTCGCCGATGGTCGCGCGGCACTCGGCCGGCACCTTGCGCATCTCGCCGGAGCGCAGGCGCAGGGTGGCGTAGACGCCCTCGCGGGCGACGAGCTGCACGCCGGCGCCGGCGGCACGCGCCAGCTGCGCGCCCTTGCCCGGCTTCATCTCGATGCAGTGGATCGTCGACCCCACCGGGATGTTGCGCAGCGGCAGGGTGTTGCCGGAGCGGATCGGGGCATCGCTGCCCGCGATCACCTGGTCACCGGCCTTCAGGCCCTTCGGCGCGATGATGTAGCGACGCTCGCCGTCGGCGTACACCAGCAGCGCGATGTGCGCGGTGCGGTTGGGGTCGTACTCGATCCGCTCCACGCGCGCCGGGATGCCTTCCTTGTCGCGCTTGAAGTCGATGATGCGGTAGTGCTGCTTGTGCCCGCCGCCCATGTGGCGGGTGGTGATGCGGCCGTGGTGGTTGCGACCACCGGTGCGGCTCTGCTTCTCCACCAGCGCGGCGTGCGGCGCGCCCTTGTGCAGGCCCGGCGTCACCACGCGGACCGCGCTGCGGCGGCCGGGGGAGGTGGGCTTGAAAGTCATCAATGCCATTTTTGCTTCCTCAGGCCGAGACGGTCATCACGTCGATCGACTGGCCATCGGCCAGCGTCACGTACGCCTTGCGCCAATCGCCGCGGCGACCCTGGCGGAACTTGAAGGACTTGCTCTTGCCCTTCACGTTCACCACGTTCACCGCTTCGACCTTGACGTCGAAGATCTTCTCGACCGCGACCTTGATGTCGGCCTTGGTGGCGGTCTTGGCGACTTCGAACACGTATTGGTTGGACACTTCCTGCAGGCGCGCGGTCTTCTCGGACACGCGCGGCGAGCGGATCACTTCGTAAACGTTTGCGGCGCTCATGCCAGCCACTCCTCGATCTTCTTCACCGCATCGGTGGTGACGAACACGGTGTCGGCACCGACCAGCGCGACCGGATCCAGGCCCTGGACGTCGCGGACCTGCACGTACGGCAGGTTGCGGGCGGACAGGTACAGGTTGTCGGTCGCATCCTCGGTGACGATCAGCGGACGCCGGCCGGCCTTCAGCTCGGCGAGCTTGGCGACCAGGCCCTGGGTCTTGGCCGCGTCGACGTCGAACGACTCGACCACGGTGATCCGGCCCTGGCGGTTCAGCTCGGACAGGATCGACGCCATCGCCGCGCGGTACATCTTGCGGTTGACCTTCTGCGCGAAGCTGCGCGGCTTGGCCGCGAAGGTCACGCCGCCGCCGACGAAGATCGGGGCCGTCAGCGCGCCATGACGCGCGCCGCCGCCCTTCTGCTTCTTCGACTTCTTGGTGGTGCCGTTGACTTCCGAACGGGTCTTCTGGGCCTTGGTGCCCGCGCGACCGGCGTTGCGGTAGGCGACGACGACCTGGTGGACCAGGTCCTCGTTGAACTCACGGTCGAACACGGCGTCGGAGACCGACACGGCGCCCTTGCCGCCATTGATGCTCAGTTCCATGTTCAGACTCCCTTGCTCGTCGGGCGCACGATCACGTCGCCGCCCGGCGCACCCGGGACCGCGCCGCGCACGGCGATCAGGCCGCGCTCGGCGTCGACCTTCACGACCTGCAGGTTCTGCGTGGTCTGGGTGACCTGGCCCATGTGGCCGGACATCTTCTTGCCCGGGAACACGCGGCCCGGCGTCTGCCGCTGGCCGATCGAGCCCGGGGCGCGATGCGACAGCGAGTTGCCGTGGGTGGCGTCGCCCATCTTGAAGTTCCAGCGCTTGATCGTGCCCTGGAAGCCCTTGCCCTTGGTGATGCCCTGGACGTCGACGATCTGGCCTTCGCTGAAGATGTCGGCCTTGATCTCGCCGCCCACTTCATACGCGCCGATCTGGTCGGCTTCCACGCGCAGCTCCCACAGGCCACGCCCCGCTTCCACCTTGGCCTTGGCCAGGTGGCCGGTGGCCGGCTTGGTCAGCAGGCTGGCGCGCTTGACGCCGGCGGTCACCTGCACGGCGCTGTAGCCGTCGGTGGACTCGGTCTTGATCTGGGTGATGCGGTTCGGCGTGGCCTCGATCAGGGTCACCGGCACGGACTTGCCGTCCTCGGTGAACATGCGGCTCATGCCGGCCTTGCGACCGACGATGCCGAGCGAATACTTCTTCGCGCTCATCTTCCGGCTCCTCAGGTCAGCTTGATCTGGACATCAACGCCAGCCGCGAGTTCGAGCTTCATCAGCGCGTCCACGGTCTTGTCGTTGGGGTCGACGATGTCGAGCACGCGCTTGTGCGTGCGGGTTTCATACTGGTCGCGCGCGTCCTTGTCGACGTGCGGCGAGGTCAGGATGGTGTAACGCTCGATCTTGGTCGGCAGCGGGATCGGGCCGCGCACTTGCGCGCCGGTCCGCTTCGCCGTCTCGACGATCTCGCTGGCCGAGCGGTCGATCAGGCGATGATCGAACGCCTTCAGCCGGATGCGAATCTTCTGGTCCGCCATGAGGAATGCCTCGTATCTAAAGAGCGACAGGTGCGGCGGCTGGGTGCGCCGGACCCCGTGGAAACAACGGTGTTGCGTGCTGCAAAAAAACGCGGCGGCCCGGAGACCGGCCCGCCAGCGCTTGGGAATCCTCGAACGCGCAGAAAGGCCCCGTCTATGTGCCCTGGAAAGCTCCAAGGCGGACGAGGCCATGCCACGCGACTTTTCCCTGTCTGGCGAACACGAGGCGCGTCCTGCGCCTCTTTTCGCGGCCCGCCGGAGACTCACATCGCCGGGGGTCTTGCATTCTAACGGGTATCCAACCCTTGCCGCAAGCGTTTTCTTGCGAAAGGGAAGAAGCCGGCCAGCGGATGCCCGCCGGCCGGCTTGACCGGATTACTTCAGGATCTTGGCGACGACGCCGGCGCCGACGGTGCGGCCGCCTTCGCGGATCGCGAAGCGCAGGCCCTCGTCCATCGCCACCGGGTTGATCAGCGTGACCACCATCTTCACGTTGTCG
>JAEWGI010000065.1 GCA_023388355.1 Pseudomonadota bacterium | reverse complement strand
GCAGCTGTCGATCGAGGCCGACGGGCACGTCGGCATCGCCGGTGCGGTGGACGTTGGCGCACTGTCGATCGACGCCGGCAGCTTCGTCGCCGGCGCAGGCATGCACACGTCCGGCGATCTGTCGCTGACGGTGGACGCGGGCGGCATCGGCCAGGTGGGGGCGTTCGTGGTGGGCGGGGATGCGGACTTCGATGCCGGTGCCGGAGACATCACCCTGATCCATGCGGACAACGACTTCCAGGGCCTGATGTCGCTGGCTGGCGACACGGTGACGATCAACGACACGAACGCGCTCCAGCTCGACGCGCTCGCCACCGGTGCGCTCTCGGTCGCCAGCCACGGGCTGCTGGGCCTGGGCAGCGGCACCGTCGCCGGCACGCTGACGGCCAGCAGCGATGGCTACAGCATCGGCCAGGACGGACCGCTGTCGGTGGCCGGGACCAGTGCGCTGGACGCCGGCGGCGCCCTCATCATTCTTGACGATTCTGGCAACGACTTCGGCGGCGCGGTCTCGCTGGCCGGCGGCGCGGTGGCGATCAACGACGTCAACGCGCTCACCCTGGGCACGCTTGCCGTCGGTTCGCTCGACGCGAGCAGCCACGACGCGCTCGACCTGGGCGCGGGCACGGTCACCGGCAACCTGGTCGCGGACAGCGGCGGCGGTGCGATCACGCAGTCCGGCGCGCTGTCCATCGGCGGAAGCAGCGCGATCAACGCAGGCGCGGGCGACATCACGCTCGACGACGGCGGCAACGATTTCGTCGGCGCGGTGTCGCTGACCGGCGGTGCGGTGGAGATCGCCGACGCCGGAGCGCTCCGGCTCGCCGCGCTCGACGTGGCCTCGCTGGACGCGAGCAGCCGCGGGCTGCTGGAGCTGGGCGCCGGCAGCATCGCGGGCGATCTGGTCGCGGACAGCGATGGCGGCCCGATCGGCCAGTCCGGGCCGCTGGCCGTGGGTGGCAGCAGCACGCTCGACGCGGGCGCGGGCGACATCACCCTGCTCGACATGAACAACGACTTCGTGGGCGCGGTCTCGCTGACCGGCGGCTCGGTGGTGGTCGCCGACCGCAACCAGCTCACCCTGGGCCAGGTGGATGCGACCCACCTTCTGGCCTTGGCCGCGACCATCGCGCTGGAGCAGGACATCGCCACGACCGGCGACCAGGCCTATGCCGGCGCGGTGCTGCTCGATGGCGACCTCGCGCTGGCCGCGGGCGGCGGCGTGGACTTCGCCTCGACGGTGACCGGGCCGCACGTGCTCTCGGTCACGGCCGACGGGCACGTCGGCTTTGCCGATGCGGTTGCGGTGGGTGCGCTGGCGGTGGACGCCGGCAGCCTCGGCCTGGCCTCGTCCCTGGACGTGTCCGGCGACCTGTCGCTGGCGGTGCAGGCCGGCGGCATCGCGCAGTCGCAGGCGTTCGTCGTCGGCGGCCAGACCAGCCTCGACGCGGGCACGGGCGCGATTGTGCTGACACACACGAACAACGACTTCGGCGGCGCGGTCTCGCTGACCGGCGGCGCGGTGGAGATCAGCGACCTCAACGCGCTCACCCTGGGCACGCTCGACGTGGCCTTGCTCGACGCCAGCAGCCAAGATGCGCTGGACCTGGGCCAGGGCACGGTCGCCGGCAACCTGGTCGCGAACAGCGGCGGTGGCGCGATCACGCAGTCCGGCGCGCTGTCCATCGGCGGCGCCAGCGCGATCGACGCGGGCGCGGGCGACATCGACCTGACCGACGTCGGCAACGACTTCGGCGGCGCGGTGTCGCTGGGCGGCGGCGCGGTGGAGATCGCCGACGCCGGTGCGCTCGCGCTTGGCGCGCTCGACGTGGCCTCGCTGGACGCCAGCAGCCATGGCGCGCTGGACCTGGGGCAGGGCAGCGTCGCGGGCAGCCTGGTCGCGGACAGCGACGGCGGCCCGATCGGCCAGTCCGGGGCGCTCGAAGTGGGCGGCAGCAGCGCGATCGACGCGGGCGCGGGGGACATCGCCCTGGCCCACGTCGACAACGACTTCGTGGGCGCGGTGTCGCTGGCCGGCGACGCGGTGGCGATCGCCGACCGCAACCAGCTCACCCTGGGCCAGGTGGACGCGAGCAGCCTCCTGGCCACGGCGGCGACGATTGCGCTGGAGCAGGACATCGCCACGACCGGCGACCAGACCTATGCCGGCACGGTGCTGCTCGACGGCGACCTTGCGCTGGACGCGGGCGGCGACGTGGACTTCGCCTCGACGGTGACCGGCCCGCACGCGCTGTCGGTCGCGGCCGACGGCCACGTCGGCTTCGGCGATGCGGTCGCGGTGGGCGGGCTGGCGGTGGGCGCCGGCAGCCTCGACCTGGCCTCGTCCCTGGACGTGTCCGGCGACCTGTCGCTGGCGGTGCAGGCCGGCGGCATCGCGCAGTCGCAGGCGTTCGTCGTCGGCGGCCAGGCCAGCCTCGACGCGGGCACGGGCGCGATCGCGCTGACCCATGCGAACAACGATTTCGGCGGCGCGGTGTCGCTGGCCGGCGGCGCGGTGGCGATCAACGACGTCAACGCGCTCACCCTGGGCACGCTCGCCGTCGGTTCGCTCAACGTGGGCAGCCACGCCGCGCTCGACCTGGGCACGGGCACGGTCGCCGGCAACCTGGTCGCGAACAGCGGCGGCGGCGCGATCACGCAGTCCGGCGCGCTGTCGATCGGCGGCAGCAGCGCGATCAACGCAGGCGCGGGCGACATCACGCTCGACGACGGCGGCAACGACTTCGTCGGCGCAGTGTCGCTGACCGGCGGCGCGGTGGAGATCAATGATGCCGGCGCGCTGACGCTCGGCGCGCTGGGCGTGGCCTCGCTGGACGCCAGCAGCCACGGCGCGCTGGACCTGGGCGCCGGCAGCATCGCGGGCGATCTGGTCGCGGACAGCGATGGCGGCCCGATCGGCCAGTCCGGGCCGCTGGAAGTCGGCGGCAGCAGCGCGCTCGACGCGGGCACGGGCGACATCGACCTCACCGACGCCGGCAACGATTTCGGCGGCGCAGTGTCGCTGGCCGGCGGCGCGGCGGCAATCAACGACGCCGGCGCGCTGACGCTTGGCACGCTCGACGTCGCTTCGCTGGATGCCAGCAGCCACGGCGCGCTGGATCTCGGCGCCGGCGGCATCGCGGGCACGCTGGCCGCGGACAGCCACGGCGGCGACATCGGACAGTCCGGGGCGCTGATCGTCGGCGGCGCAAGCACGGTCGACGCGGGCACGGGCGACATCGACCTCGCCGATGCCGGCAACGACTTCGGCGGTGCGGTGTCGCTGATCGGCGGTTCGGTGGCGATCAGTGACGTCAACTCGCTGACGCTGGATGCGTTCGATCTCGAGTCGCTGTCGGCCACCAGCCACGGCGACCTGTCGCTGGGCGGCGGCACGATCGCCGGCGCCCTGGTCGCGGACAGCAACGGCGGCGACATCGACCAGTCCGGCGCGCTCGTCGTGGGCGGCGGCAGCGCGATCGACGCGGGTACGGGCGCCATCGCGCTCGGCCATGCCGGCAACGATTTCGGTGGCGCGGTGTCGCTGGCCGGGGGTGCGGCCGCCATCAACGACATCAACGCGCTCACCCTGGACACGCTCGACGTCGCTTCGCTGGACGCCAGCAGCCACGGCGCGCTGGATCTCGGCACCGGCAGCATCGGGGGCGACCTGGTCGCGGAGAGCAATGGTGGCGCGATCGGCCAGTCCGGCGCGCTGGCCGTGGGCGGCACCAGCACGATCGACGCGGGTACGGGCGCCATCGCGCTTGCCCACGCTGGCAACGATTTCGGCGGCGCGATGTCGCTGACCGGCGGCGAGACGGCGATCAACGATGCAGGTGCGCTGGTCCTCGGCACACTGGACGTGGCCTCGCTCGATGCCAGCAGCCACGGCGACCTGTCGCTGGGCGGCGGCAGCATCGCCGGTGCCCTGGCCGCCGACAGCAACGGTGGCGCGATCGGCCAGTCCGGCGCGCTGCTCGTGGGCGGCACCAGCGCGATCGACGCGGGCACCGGCGCGATCGCGCTCGACCACGTCGGCAACGATTTCGGTGGCGCGGTCTCGCTGGCCGGCGGCGCGGCGACGATCAACGACGCTGGCGCGTTGGCGCTCGGCACGCTGGACCTCGCCTCGCTGTCGGCCACCAGCCACGGCGCACTCGGCCTTGGCGCCGGCAGCATCGCTGGCACGCTGGACGCCGACAGCAACGGCGGCGCCATCGGCCAGTCCGGCGCGCTGTCGGTGGGCGGCGCCAGCACCCTCGACGCCGGCACCGGCGCCATTGCCCTGACCGATGCCGGCAACGATTTCGAAGGCGCGGTGTCGCTGACCGGCGGCGCGGCATCGATCAGCGATGCCAACGCGCTGGCGCTCGGCGCACTGGACGTCGACTTGCTGTCGGCAAGCAGTCATGGCGCGCTGGATCTCGGCACGGGCAGCATCGTGGGCACCCTGGTCGCCGACAGCAACGGCGGTTCGATCGGCCAGTCCGGCGCCCTTGAAGTCGGCGGCAGCAGCACGCTCGACGCGGGCAGCGGCGCCATCGTCCTCACCGACGCCGGCAACGATTTCGGCGGCGCGGTGTCGCTGGCCGGTGGAGCGGTGTCGGTCGACGACGCCAACGCGCTGGCGCTCGGCGCGCTGGACGTCGGCTCGCTCACCGCGCGCAGCCACGGTGCGCTGGACCTGGGGCAGGGCAGGATCGCGGGCAACCTGGTCGCGGACAGCGACGGTGGCCCGGTCACCCAGTCCGGCGCGCTGACCATCGGCGGCACCAGCACGATCGATGCGGTTGCGGGGAGCATCACCCTGGCCGATGCGGACAACGACTTCGTGGGCGTGGTGTCGCTGACCGGCGGTGCGGCGACGATCGACGATGTCGGCGCGCTGACGCTCGGGGCGCTCGACGTCGCCTCGCTGGACGCCAGCAGCCACGGCGCGCTGGATCTCGGCGCCGGCAGCATCGCGGGCGCGCTGGCCGCGGACAGCCACGGCGGCGCGATCGGCCAGTCCGGCGCGCTGGCGGTAGGCGGCAGTTCCGCACTCGATGCCGGTGCCGGCGCGATTACGCTGACCCAGGCGGGGAACGATTTCGGAGGCATGGTGTCCCTGGCCGGCGGCGCGGTGGCGATCAGCGACGCGAACGCGCTGACGCTCGACGCCTTCCATCTGGGCTCGCTGACGGCCACCAGCCACGGCGACCTGTCGCTGGGCGGCGGCACGATCGCCGGCGCCCTGGTCGCGGACAGCAACGGCGGCGACATCGGCCAGTCCGGCGCGCTCGTCGTCGTCGGCGGCAGCGCGATCGACGCGGGTACGGGCGCCATCGCGCTCGGCCATGCCGGCAACGATTTCGGTGGCGCGGTGTCGCTGGCCGGGGGTGCGGCCGCCATCAACGACATCAACACGCTCACCCTGGACACGCTCGACGTCGCTTCGCTGGACGCCAGCAGCCACGGCGCGCTGGATCTCGGCACCGGCAGCATCGGGGGCGACCTGGTCGCGGAGAGCAATGGCGGCGCGATCGGCCAGTCCGGCGCGCTGGCCGTGGGCGGCACCAGCACGATCGACGCGGGTACGGGCGCCATCGCGCTTGCCCACGCTGGCAACGATTTCGGCGGCGCGGTGTCGCTGACCGGCGGCGCGACGGCGATCAACGATGCAGGTGCCCTGGTCCTCGGCACGCTGGACGTGGCCTCGCTCGATGCCAGCAGCCACGGCGCGCTGGGCCTGGGCCAGGGCGCGATCGCCGGCAATCTCGCCGCCGACAGCAACGGCGGCGCGATCGTCCAGTCCGGCGTCCTGTCCGTGGCCGGCACCAGCACGATCGATGCGGGCACGGGCGACATCACGCTCGCCAATGCCGGCAACGGGTTCGGCGGCGCGGTGTCGCTGCGCGGCGATGCGGTGGCGATCAGCGACCGCGACACGCTCATCCTCGGTGCGGTCGATGCAACCAGCCTGCACGCGACCGCCGCCACCATCGCTCTCCAGCAGGACATCGCCACCAGCGGCGACCAGACCTTCGACGGCGCGGTTGCGCTGGGCGGCAGCGTGGCGCTGGCCTCGGGCGGCGACATCGCCTTCGGCGCGGGCGTCGGCGGCGCGCATGCGCTGTCGCTGAACGCCGATGGGCATGTCGGTTTTGGTGGCGCGGTCGCGTTGGGAGCGCTGTCGGTGGATGCCGGCAGCGCCAGCCTGGCCTCGACCCTCGACGTGGCCGGCAACCTGTCGCTGGTGGTGCGGGCGGGCGACATCGTCCAGGCGGGCGCGTTCCGGATTGGCGGCACGACCGACATCGATGCCGGCACCGGCGCCATCGCGCTGACCCATGCCGGCAACGATTTCGGCGGCGCGGTCGGCCTGACCGGCGCCGCGGTGTCGATCAGCGATCGCAACGACCTCACCCTGTCGCACCTGCGCTCGACTGGCGGCGGCGATGTGCGCGTGACCGCGGGCGGCGCACTCGTGCTTCCGGTCGAGGCCATCGACGCCGGCAGCGGCGACCTGCACCTGGCCGCCAACGGCGGCGCGCTGACCACGCGCGCGGGCCTGTCCGGCGCCGACGTCACCCTGCTGGGCGCGGGCGGAATCGCGCTTGGCCACGACGTCGACGCCACCGGCACCCTGCGGCTCGACAGCGGCGCCGGCATCAGCCAGTCGGGCGGCCGGATCCAGGCCACGCAGCTGGTCGGCAGCGCGGCGGGCGATGCGCGCCTGACCGGCCCCAACCGGATCGATACCCTCGGCCAGTTCTCGGCCAGCGGCATCGCCCTGACCAATGCCGGCCCGCTCACGGTCGCCGGCCCGGTCGACGCCCGCTCCGGCAGCCTGCTGCTGGCGCTGACGCAGGGCGACCTGGCGATCGACGGCGGCATCTCCGCGGCCGACATCCGCCTGGACGTCGCCGGCGGCATCAGCCAGGGCGACGACGGCCAGCTGGTCGCCGGCAGCCTCAGCGGCCGCGCCGGCGGCGCGGTGGTGCTGGGCGACGCCGACCGCTTCGTCGACAACCGGATCGAGCGGATCGGCGACTTCACCGCCCACGGCGGCTTCAGCATGACCAACGGGCGTTCGCTCACCCTGGCCTCGCTCAACGGCAGCGACTTCACCATCGATGCGGGCAGCGCCGACGTCTACCTCGCGGTCGACGGCGACCTGCGCCAGGACGGCACCGAGTGGATGTACAACGGCAGCGGCACCTGGTCGGCCACCGGCGGCATCGGCCTGCCCGCATCGCCGATCTACGTCATGGGCCTGGAGGCGCAGACGATCGCCGCCCTGGGCGTGCCGCCGGCGTACTTCTACGCCGTACGCCCGGACGGCTCGCTGCTGCCGATCCTCGGCGAGGCGGTCAACGTGCCGACCTCGGTCTGGGCCGGGCGCGCGCAGACCTCCAGCAGCCGCCAGGTCGCCTATGTCGACGTGGGCGCGGACGCCTCCAACTACCGCGGCTACGGCCTGGTCGAACCCGGCGTGCGCCTGCCCGACGACCAGCAGCCCGAATGCGATCCGGACTTCCCGACCCCGGAATGCGAGGCCATGCAATGACCGGCATCCACATCCACTGGCGGAGGAACACGACATGAGCGCCGATGCGGACATCACCGTACTGGCCGCACCGTTGCACGGCGATGCGCCGTCCGGGCCCGACCTCGAGTACGACGCCGACTTCATGGCGCTCGAGCGCGCGGTCGCGCCGCGCGGCGAACGCGTGGTCGGCGGCGACGAAGGCGAAACCGACGAACCCGACTGGGACCGCGCGGCCACCGCGGCGCTGGCGCTGCTCGCGCGCACCCGCGACCTGCGCGTGGCGGTGATCCTGGCCTCGGCCTGGCTGCGCACGCGCGGCCTGCCGGGCTGGAGCGACGGCCTGGCGCTGGTGCTGGCGATGCTCGAACAGCTCTGGGACAGCGTCCATCCGCAGCTCGACGCCGAGGACGACGACGACCCCACCGCCCGGGTCAATGCGCTGATGCCGCTGGCCGACCCGCAGGGGCCGCTGGCCCACCTGCGCAGCACCGCCTTCGTGCAGTCCGCGCGGCTGGGCGCCTTCACCCTGCGCGACCTGCGCATCGCCAACGGCAGCCTCAAGCCCGCCGCGGGCGACGGCGGCGAACAGCCGTCCATCGCCGGGATCGAAGCCTGTTGCCTGGACTGCCCCGAAGAGCTGCTCGAACGCAGTGCAGGCGCGGTCCACGCCGCGCTCGCCCATGCCCGCGCCATCGACAGCCTGCTCACCGAGCGCCTCTCCACCCGGGCGCCGGAATTCAAGCCGCTGCTCTCGGACCTGTACGACCTCGACCGTTTCCTGCAGGGGCAGTGGTCGGCGCGCTCCGGCACGTCCGCCGCGGACGACGGGGCGGACGCCGCAGCGGACGGCGTCGCCGGCGACGGCAGCGCGCCTGCCGGCGCCCCGGGCCGCATCGCCGGCCCTTCCGACGTGGTCAGGCGCATCGACGAGATCTGCGAGTACTACAGCCGCAACGAGCCCTCCAGCCCGGTCCCGATCCTGCTCCGCCGCGCCCAGCGCCTGGTCGGCCTGGGCTTCGAGGACCTGCTGCGCAACCTTGCTCCGGGCGGCCTGGGCGAACTGCAGAACGTGGCGGGCGCGCCGCCCGAATAAGGCGCGTCGCGCGGTCGGGAGACGCGCGCGTGGCACGCCGCCAGGCGGGCAACAGTGCGTGTTTCCGTCATCCAGGCCGCGGCACCGCCGCGCCCGGGCGTGCGGCCCCTACAGCATCCGCCGCAGTACGCCATCCTTGCGGATGAAGTGATGGACCAGCGCCATCCCGGCGTGGCCGACGACCATCGCGATCAGCAGCCATGCCAGCGGCGAATGCACGGCGCCGCCGAACGCGGCGAGCCAGGGAATCTCCGCACCTTCGGCCACCAGCTCGATGCCGAACACGTTCAGGCCGTAGCCGTTGCCGAGCATGATGCTCATGCCGGTGACCGGCATCAGCAACAGCGCGGCGTACAGGGCCACGTGCCCCGCCTTGGCCAGCAGGCCGAGTGCCGGCGGCGGCGGTGTGGGCGGGCGGTTGCCGCGGTTGCGCAGGGCCCACAGGATCCTCGGCACCACCAGTATCAGCACCAGCACGCCCACCGGGATGTGCCAGGGCACCAGGGTCTGCCCGACCCAGTGCTCGCCATCGTCGATCCGGTCGAAGATCTTCAGCGCCTGCCAGGCCACCAGCACGGCGATGGCCCAGTGGAAGACGCGGGAGACGGTTCCATAGCGTTCCGGGCTGTCGCGGCGCATGGCTGGCTCCTGTGAAAGTGGATCCTGGCTCTGCCGGGCACCATAGCCGATGCGGATGGCTGCGGATCCAGGTCCGTCCGCGTTCCGGTGGCCGTGTGCCGCGTGCCCGCATCCGCGCCCTTGGGGCGCCGCGGCACCCTGGGCCCGGCCAGCCCGCCAGCCCGCCATGTCCGTTCCCGCCGCGCGCGCGCGCCGCTTTCCCGCCCGTCGCACCCATCCCCGCCTCGGCGGAAGTCCCCGCCAGGCGGTGGGTGCCGCCGCGCGGCTCAATGGGCATTGAGGCTCGTATAAAGCCCCTCAAGCGCTGGTTCTGATGATAAAGGCCTCTTTATGACCTGTTAACGAAAAATCATGTAAAAGACCATATCCGCATCCTTAATTGTCAGAACACCTCCAAGAACCCATTCATGAGCCCTTCCAGCCCTGTTGCCCTGCCCGTTGACGCCGCACTGCGCGCCCTCGGCGAGCGCGTGGCCAGCCTGCGCCTGAGCCGCAACCTCACCCAGGCCCGCGTGGCCCGTGAAGCCGGCACTTCGGTCAGCAGCATCAAGCGCCTCGAAGCCGGTGCAAACACCTCGCTGGATACCCTGATCCGGGTGCTGGGCGCGCTCGGCCTCGACCAGCGCCTGCTCGACTCACTGCCCGATCCGGCGGTGCGCCCGGTCGAGCGCGTCCGCCTCGGCGGCCGCGAACGCCAGCGCGCCCGTCCCGCGCCCGACGACGTGCCCCGGGCCACCGACTGGGCTTGGGGCGACGAGGAGGAAGGCGCGTGACCGACGCCACCGTGCGCCTGTGGGGGCGCGACATCGGGGCGGTGAGCTGGCTCGACGACCGCCAGCTCGCCGTCTTCCAGTACATGCCCGACTTCGTCGACAGCGGCATCGAGCTGGCCCCGCTCATGATGCCGCTCGGCCCCGATCCCTACGAGTTCCCCGGCCTGCCGCGCGAGGCCTTCCTCGGCCTGCCGGGCCTGCTCGCCGACTCGCTGCCCGACCGGTTCGGCAACGCCCTCATCGACGCCTGGCTGGCGGCCCGGGGGCGTCCCGCCGGCGGCCTCGATCCGGTCGAGCGCCTGTGCTACATCGGCACCCGCGGCATGGGCGCGCTGGAATTCCGCCCGCTGCTGTCGGGCCTGGCCACCCGCTCGCGCACGGTCCAGATCGATGCGCTCACCCGCCTGGCCAACGACGTGCTCAACGACCGCCTGGGCCTGTCGGGCGAACTGCGCGGCGGCGACGACCACGAAGCGCTCGAGGACATCCTGCGCGTCGGTACCTCGGCCGGCGGCGCGCGCGCCAAGGCCGTCCTCGCCTGGAACCCGGACACCGGCGAGTTCCGCTCCGGCCAGGTGCGGGCGGGCGAGGGCTTCGGCTACTGGCTGCTCAAGTTCGACGGCATCGCCAACAACCGCGACCGCGAACTGGCCGATCCGCAGGGCTTTGGCCTGGTCGAGTACGGCTTCCATCTGCTCGCGGTCGCGGCCGGCATCGACATGACCGAATGCCGCATCCATCGCGAGGGCGGCCGCTCGCACTTCATGACCCGCCGCTTCGACCGCGACGCCGCGGGCCGCAAGCTGCACATGCAGTCGCTGGCGGCCATGCGCCACTTCGACTTCAACGCCGCCGGTGCCTACTCCTACGAGCAGGCGGTGGAGACGATGCGCCTGCTGGACCTGCCGCGGCGGGACATCGAACAGCAGTTCCGCCGCGCCGTGCTGAACGTCCTGATCCGCAACCAGGACGACCACGTCAAGAACATCGCCTTCCTGATGAACCGCAGCGGCGAATGGCGCCTCTCGCCGGCCTTCGACGTCGCCTACGCCTACAACCCGGAAGGCAGCTGGACCCACCAGCACCAGATGAGTCTGGGCGGCAAGCGCGACCACTTCGAACTGGCCGACCTGGTCGGCTTCGGCGTGTTCTGCGGACTGAAGCCCGCCGCTGCGCGACGCGGCATCGAGGACATCCACGCCCAGGTCGGCAACTGGATGGGCTTTGCCGGACAGGCGGGCGTTCCCGAACGGATGGCGGCGGCGATCGACCGCGGCCTGCGCCGGGAAATCGTCGGCTAGGAAGCTGCGGGCCCACCCGTGCTTGCCCGTCGTTGCCGCGAAGAGCCTTTCAACAGCCGAACCCCGGTGCACCGCAGGAGCGGCTTCAGCCGCGAACGCGGGCCGCGAGGACCGACACACTTGCACCCTCCAAGGATCCTTGTATAGTGCCGGAGCCATGAACGACGCCGCCGCCGTCTCCTCCCTCGCCGCACTCGCCCACGGCGACCGCCTGGCCGCATTCCGCAGGCTGGTCCGCGCGGGGCCCGAGGGCATGCAGTCGGGCGAGATCGCCGCGTCCCTGTCGATCCCGCCGACCCGCATGAGCTTCCATCTCGCCACCCTGGAGCGCGCCGGGCTGCTGCGTTCCTGGCGCGACGGGCGCCACATCCTGTACGCCGCGAGCTACGAGGACATGCGCCAGCTGCTCGCCTTCCTCACCGAAGACTGCTGCTCCGGGAATCCGGAAATCTGCGGCGAGCTCACCCACCTGGTCGCGTCCTGCAGCGCGGAGACCTGCCCATGAACCCCGATCGGCCCTTCAACGTCCTGTTCCTGTGCACGGGCAACTCCGCCCGTTCGATCCTTGCCGAAGGCATTCTCCGCAAGCTCGGCGATGGCCGCTTCAACGCGTTCTCGGCCGGAAGCCATCCCCGGGGCGAGGTCAACCCGCTGGCGATCGAGACGCTGGACCAGGCGGGTTACCCGACCGACGGCATGCGCTCGAAGTCCTGGGACGAGTTTGCCGTTGCCGGCGCGCCGCACATGGATTTCGTGTTCACCGTCTGCGACCAGGCCGGGGGCGAAGCCTGCCCCGTCTGGCCAGGACAGCCGGTCAGCGGACACTGGGGCATCGACGATCCGGGCCACGAGACGCGCGGGGCCATGTGGCAACGCGCCGCCTTCCGGCAGGCGCTGGGATACATGGAAAACCGCATCGCGGCCTTCGTCGCGCTGCCGATCCACACCCTGTCCCGATCGAGCCTGGCGGTCCAGCTCGGCCAGATCGGGCAGCTTGAGGGCACGACGTCGCCCCGATCCGACGTGGCCTGAGGCATCACCATGACCCTGACGATCTACCACAACTCCAACTGCGGCACGTCGCGCAACACCCTGGAGATCATGCGCCAGTCCGGCGAGCATCCCGAGGTCATCGAATACCTGAAAACGCCTCCGACGCGCGACAGGCTCCTGGAGCTGATTGCAGCCATGGGCATCGCGCCGCGCGATCTCCTGCGCCGGAAGGGAACGCCCTACGCGGAGCTGGGCCTGGACAACCGCGAGCTGACGGACGATGAGCTGGTCGACGCCATGCTCGCGCACCCCGTCCTCATCAATCGGCCGATCGTCGTGTCCAAGCGCGGGGTTGCGCTGTGCCGGCCATCGGAGGCGGTGTTCGCGCTGCTGGACCACCCGGTCGCCCCGTTCACCAAGGAAGACGGCGAGGTGGTGACGCCGGGCGGGGCGTCGAGGTGATCGAGCCGGTTGCCATGGACCTGCCCAACATCGACCTGGCGCAGCTCGATCCGATCGACGTCGAAGCACTCGCCGCGCCCGGTGATCCGGCGCATCCGCCGCGCATCCTCATCCTCTACGGCTCGCTGCGCGGGCGCTCGTATTCGCGCCTGCTGGCCGAGGAGGCCGGCAGGCTGCTGCGCTGGTACGGCTGCGAGGTGCGCATCTTCGACCCGCGCGACCTGCCGCTGCCCGACGGGGCCGATCCGGCGCATCCGAAGGTGGCCGAGCTGCGCGAACTCGCCGACTGGTCGGAAGGCATGGTCTGGGTCAGCCCGGAGCGCCACGGCGCGATGACCGGCGTCATGAAGGCCCAGATCGACTGGATTCCCCTGTCCCAGGGCGCAAGGCGACCAACCCAGGGCAAGACCCTGGCGGTGATGCAGGTATCCGGCGGCTCGCAGAGCTTCAACGCCGTCAACCAGCTGCGCGTGCTGGGCCGCTGGATGCGCATGGTCACCATCCCCAACCAGTCCTCGGTGGCCAAGGCCTTCCAGGAATTCGACGAGGCGGGGCGGATGAAGCCGTCGGCGTACTACCAGCGGGTCGTCGACGTCTGCGAGGAACTGGTGAAGTTCACCTGGCTGGTGCGTGGTCGCTCGGCATACCTGACCGACCGCTATTCCGAGCGCGTGGAGAGCGCCGAAGAACTCTCCAGGCGCGTGAACCAGCGCTCCATCTGACAGCCTCCGATCCCCTCCGTCATTCCCGCGAACGCGGCAATGGCCAGGAGCGGCTTTCCCAGAGCCCGAAACGCCTGCCGGTACGCCCCATGCTTGCCCTCGCAATCTTCGTCGTCACCCTCGTGTTCGTCATCTGGCAACCGCGGGGGCTTGGAATCGGCTGGTCGGCGCTCGCCGGCGCGGCCATCGCCCTTGCGACGGGCGTCGTCGGCTGGAGCGAGGTCGGCACGGTGTGGGGCATCGTCTGGGATGCGACATTCACCTTCGTCGCGCTCATCATCATCTCGCTCATCCTCGACGAGGCCGGCTTCTTCTCCTGGGCGGCCCTGCATGTGGCGCGCTGGGGCGGTGGCGACGGTCGCAAGCTGTTTCCACTGATCGTGCTCCTGGGCGCCGCGATCGCCGCGGTGTTCGCCAACGACGGCGCGGCGCTCCTGCTGACGCCGATCGTCCTGGCCATCCTGCTGCGCCTGGATTTCCCGCCTGCCGGAGCGCTGGCGTTCACCGTCGCCTGCGGCTTCATCGCCGACACCGCCAGCCTGCCCCTGGTGGTCTCGAACCTGGTCAACATCGTCACCGCGAACTTCTTCGACGTGTCCTTCGGCCGCTATGCGGCGGTCATGGTGCCGGTGAACCTGGTTTCCGTCGCCGCGACACTCGCCGTGCTGTGGCTCTGGTTCCGGCGCAACATCCCGGTGCGCTACGCCGTGCACGATCTCGAGGATCCACGCCACGCGATACGCGACGCCGCCGTCTTCCGCGCCGCCCTGCCGCTGCTCGGCCTGCTGCTGGTCGCGTACTTCTCGACCGGATCCCTGGGCGTGCCCATTTCCCTGGTCACGGGTGCCGCCGCGCTGGTGCTGATGGCCATCGCGGGCCGCTGGCCGGCCGGCGGGCGGGGCAGCACCATGGCGCTGGGCAAGGTCCTGCGCGGCGCGCCCTGGCAGATCGTGCTGTTCTCCCTGGGCATGTACTTGGTCGTGTATGGACTGGGCAACGCCTGGCTGACCGCCGCGGCGACCGCCGTCCTCGAATGGCTGGCCGCGCAGGGCAGCTTCGTGGCCACGGTTGGAACCGGCTTCGCGGTCGCTGCCCTCGCATCGGTGATGAACAACATGCCGGCAACCCTGGTCGGCGCGCTGGCGATCGACGAGGCCAACGTGCCGGCGTACACCCGCGAGCTGATGATCTACGCCCACGTCGTGGGCAACGACCTGGGCCCCAAGCTCACTCCCATCGGCTCGCTCGCCACCCTGCTGTGGCTGCATGTGCTTGCCGGCAAGGGCCAGCGGATCACGTGGGGCCAGTACATGAAGGTCGGACTCGTCCTGACCCCGCCCGTGCTGCTGGCCACCCTCGTGGCGCTCTGGATCTGGCTGCCGCTGGTGCAGTGAACCGGCGGCGGGAGTTCCGGAGCGAGCATCGAGAGATGCGATCACGCAGCAGGTCATGGATGCGTGGCCGGGTGGATCAGCTCCTGGTTCGTGGCTTCAGGCAGAGAGTGATCCGGGCGCTTTCCTGGCGAACACTTCAGCCAGGTAGTCGATCATCACCCGCACCTTGGCCGGCGGCCGCCGCTCGGGTGGGTACAGCACATGGATGCCGCCGAGTTCCATCGCCGGCCTGTCCAGTTCCAGCACCACCAGTTCGCCGCGCGCCACTGCCTCGCCAACGATGAACTGCGGCTGGTAGATGACGCCCTGTCCACCCACCGCCGCAGCCAGCAGCGCATCGCCGTTGTTGGCCAGCAGGTCGCCGCCGACCGCCACCCGGAACTCGCCGTGCGTGCCGAACGCCCAGTGTTTGCCGTCCTGCATGGCCGACAGGGTGTAGCTCAGGCAGTTGTGCTGGGTCAGTTCGGCGATGCGCCGCGGCACGCCCCGGCGGTCCAGGTACTCCGGTGCGGCGCAGACCAGCATCGGGCTGTCGCCCAGCCGCCGGGCCTGCAGCGGGCTGTCGGCCAGCCGTCCGATGCGGATGGCCAGGTCCCAGCTGCCGGCGACGAGGTCCAACTGGGCGTCGCTGAGTCCGAGTTCGATCCTGACTTCGGGGTGCCGGCGGCTGAACTCGGGGATCAGCGGGGCAACGAAACGACTGCCGAACGACAGCGGCACGTTCAAGCGCAGCAGCCCGGTCGCCTTGATGCGCTGGGATGCAGCCACCGCCTCGGCTTCGTCGATCTCCGGCAGGATCCGCTGGCAGGCCTCCAGGTACTGGCTGCCGGCCTCGGTCAGGCTCAGGCGCCGGGTGGTGCGGTGGAACAGCTTGACCCCCAGCCGCGCCTCGAGCGCGTTGACGTGCTTGGTGGCCATGGCCGGCGACATGCCCAGATGACGGGCCGCCGCGGACAGGCTGCCGCTTTCGGCGGCGCGCACGAACACGCGCATGCTGGTCACGCGATCCACGGCGCCAGTTCCTACTTTTGGTATCAAGTGTTGGTCGATATTAGCCGGTTCCGCCTCCTGGGTGCTCAATCCATACTGGCGCCATGGATTCGACGAGGACATTCCCCATGGGCAGCGACAACCGCGCCAATCCTGAAAACGACGTCCGCATGCCGGTGTACTTCATCCCCCACGGCGCCGGTCCATGCTTTTTCATGGACTGGAACCCGCCGGGGACCTGGGACCGGATGGCGGCCTTCCTCAAGGGCATTGCCGAGACCCTCCCGGCCCGGCCGCGCGCCATCGTGCTGGTCTCCGGGCATTGGCTGGAGCCGGCGTTCCGCCTCACGGGTCACGCCCGTCCGCCGCTGATCTACGACTACAGCGGCTTCCCGCCGCATACCTACGAGCTGGCCTATCCGGCGCCCGGCAATCCGGCGCTGGCGGCGGACCTGGCGCAGCGGTTGGGGCAGGGTGGCCTGGAAGCCCGGGTGGACGGCGATCGTGGTTTCGACCATGGCGTGTTCATTCCGTTGAAGCTGGTGTTTCCGGCGGCGGACATCCCGGTGATCCAGCTGTCGCTGCGAAGCGATCTGGACCCCGCCGCGCACCTGGAGGCCGGCCGTGCGCTGGCCGCGTTGCGCGACGAAGGCGTGCTGGTCGTCGGCAGCGGCATGAGCTTCCACAACATGCGCGGCTACGGCGATGCCCGGTTCACGCCGGTTTCGGCACAGTTCGACGACTGGCTGACCGCGGCGGTGGCAAGCGCGCCGGCGGAGCGCGATGCGCTGCTCAGGCACTGGACGCAGGCGCCGCACGCCCGCCTGTGCCATCCGCCCGGCGGCGAGGAGCACCTGATCCCGCTCCTGGTTGCCGCGGGTGCGGCCGCCGACTCCGCGGGCCGCAAGGTCTACTCGGAGACCGTCATGGAAACGACCATTTCAGCATTCCGCTTCGGCTGAGCGAGGCCGCGGCAACCAGGGAGAACAGCAATGATCATCGACCTTTCCAGCAAGGCTGCCGTCGTCACCGGTTCCACCGGCGGCATCGGCCTGGCGATCGCCACCGGGCTGGCCAATGCCGGTGCACGCGTCACCATCGTCGGCCGCACGCAGGGCGGCGTCGACGCAGCCCTGGCGAAGTTGCGCGAAGCCACCGGGCGCGACGGCGCCAGCGGCGTGGTCGCCGATGTCGGCACTGCCGAAGGCTGCAGTGCGCTGATCGCCGCGCAGCCCGATGCCGACATCCTCGTCAACAACCTGGGCATCTACGGCGCGCGCGAGTTCTTCGACATCGACGACGCGCTGTGGGAGGAGTACTTCCAGGTCAACGTGCTCAGCGGCGTGCGCCTGGCGCGGCACTACGCGACCGGCATGCGCGCGCGCGGCTGGGGGCGGATCCAGTTCATCTCCAGCGAATCGGCACTCAACATCCCCACCGAGATGGTCCACTACGGCGTCAGCAAGGCGGCGCTGCAGGGCCTGTCGCGCGGGCTGGCCAAGGTGCTTGCCGGCACCGGCGTCACCGTCAACAGCATCCTGCCGGGGCCGACCCGCACCGAGGGCGCGATCACGATGATGGCCGACCTGGCCGCCGGGCGCGGCGTGTCGCCCGCGGAGATGGAGCCGCTGTTCCTTGCCGGGAACCGGCCGTCCACGCTGCTGCGTCGCTTCGCCACCCCCGAGGAGGTGGCCAACCTGTGCGTGTACGCCGCATCCCCGCAGGCCAGCGCCACCACCGGCGCCGCGCTGCGGGTCGAGGGCGGCATCGTCGAAAGCATCGCCTGACCACGGCATCCGAAAGAGGACAAGACCATGCAGAAACGCAAACTGGGCCGTTCCGGCCTCGAAATCGCACCGCTCGTATTCGGCGGCAACGTCTTCGGCTGGACCGCTGACGAGGCGCGCTCCTTCGCACTGCTCGACCGCTTCGTCGAGCGCGGCTTCAACGCCATCGACACCGCCGACGTCTATTCGTCCTGGGCCCCGGGCCTGGCCGGCGGCGAATCGGAAACCGTGCTGGGCAACTGGCTGGCCCGGCGCGGGCGCCGCGACGACATCGTGCTGATGTCCAAGGTCGGCATGTGGGAGCCGCGCAAGGGGCTGTCGGCGGACAACATCGCCGCGGCCGTGGACGACTCGCTGCGACGCCTGCGCACCGACTACCTGGACGTCTACTTCGCCCACATCGATGACGAGCACGTGCCGCTGGAGGAAACACTGGCGGCATTCGCGGCCCTGGTCGAGGCCGGCAAGGTGCGCGTCATCGGTGCATCCAACCACACCGCCGGGCGTCTGCAGCAGGCCCTGGCGGTCTCGAAGGCACGGGGCCTGCCGCGCTACGAGCTGATGCAGCCGAGATACAACCTGTACGACCGCGCCGACTTCGAGCCGGAGCTGGCCGGCGTCGCCGCCGAACACGACCTGGGAGTGGTGAGCTACTTCTCGCTGGCCAGCGGCTTCCTGAGCGGCAAGTACAGGAGCGTGGAGGACCTGGAGGGCGCGGCGCGGGCCGGCTTCCTGCAGGGCTATTTCGACGCGCGCGGCTTGAAACTGCTGGACGTGCTGCGCGAGGTCGCCGCCGACGTGTCGGCCACGCCGGCGCAGGTCGCGCTGGCCTGGCTGATGGGCCGCCCGAACGTCACCGCGCCCATTGCCAGCGCCACCAGCCTGCCCCAGCTCGACGAGCTGATGGGGGCGGCGGAGCTGTCCCTTCCCGACAGCGCCGTTGAAAGACTGGAGGCCGCGGGCCGATAGCCCCGCACATCGCGAGCATCAATGAATCGGAGGGCACCCGAAGATCGCAATCGCCCGCGCTTCCGGACAGCCCGGTCGGCTCGCCATCGAAACGGCGTGCACCCGGCGCCGGCCGGCGACATCGTCGCCCTTGTCCGCAGCTCGTCCAACGGATTCCGACAGGGGTACAGCCGGTGGCCACCGCCGCGCTGCGTTGACTTGCACGGGCTTCACGTAGCGGCACTGGCGTCGCACCTTGCCGACGGCGACGCCGAATCGAGTTGCTGAAGGAGTGGGCGGAGTTGGCTCCCGTGCGGTCGCTGGCGGACAATCCTGCTTCCACTCTCCACCCTGCCCATGCCCCACAATCTTTCCACCATCCACGACGCGTCCCTCCGCCTCTCCGTCGCCCCGATGATGGACTGGACCTAGCGGTCCGGAATTCCAAGATAGAACAATCGCTTGGCGATCTGGCGAGCGCCCGCGTTGCAATCAAGTCACATTGTGCAGCGGCGCTTCCCCAACTTCGACATCCCTGGCGTTCATCTAATGTCGGTATCGGGACGTTGGCTCGATGCGCCAACGTGACGAAGCTGGGTGGCCGAAAGGGCGATCAGTATCGCGACGAGAACGGCGCAAAGCCCTCCGGCGGTGTTGACCCCTGTGACGAACGCCGCCCGGGAAAGCTCCAGGATCTCCGTTGGCAACGCATCGCCCAATGACGTAGCGCCTGCCAGGCTGTCAGCCACGGCCCGGCGATGGTTGTCATCCAAGGCAATGGGGAGGCGATCCACGTTGGCCCTGTAGACCGCAGTCGTGAGACTTCCCAGCAGGGCGATGCCCAACGCCAGACCCAGCTCCTGGACCGTTTCCGACATGGCCGACGCCGCGCCTGCCCTGGTGACGGGCGCGGAACCCACCACCAGGTCGGTGCCCAGCCCGGCAATCGCGCCGAGGCTCAGATAGACCAGAGCGTAGGAAACGATCACCAGAGCCAGGCCCGATGGGTCGTCATCGAGCAGGAACAGCAGCAGGTAGCCGATCAACGACAACGCCAGGGCCCCGGCGATCACGTTTCCTGGCCTCACTTTCCGCGAGATCAGTGGGGCGATGATCCCGGCAGCGAGCATGGCGAGTGCAGGCGGACCCATCCACAATCCAGCGGCCCATGGGGAGAGGCCGACCACCAGCTGCAGGTACTGGGTTACCAGCAGCATGGTGCCGCCCACCCCGGCCAGCGCACCCAGCAGGATCACGAGTGGAACACTGAATTCGCGATTGGAGAAAAGATCCAGTTCGACTAGGGGACTGACAAGGGTGCGCTGGCGCCGGACAAAGAAGGCGGCAAAGGCCGCACCAAGCACCGCTGCTGCGACGGCCTCTCCGGTGAGCCCGTCTTTGGCACCCTGCTTGATCGCGTAGATGATCGGCAGGACTGCGAACAGCGACAGCACGACGCTTGCAACATCCATGCGACCTGCGTGCGGTGCGCGGAACTCCGGCAGGAGGAACGGCGCCACAAGAAGCAGAATGCCCGTCACCGGGACCGCCACGAGGAATGCCGCTCCCCACCAGAAGTGTTCGAGGACCAGGCCACCCACGACGGGGCCGGCTGCCATGCCGAGCGCGAACATCGTCGCCCAGACGCCGATGGCAAGGCCGCGCTGCTGGCGGTCGACGAACATGTTGCTGATCAGGGCCAGGGTGGAGGGCATCAGGGTGGCGCCTGCGACGCCAAGCAGCGCGCGGGCGGCGATCAGCATGCTGGCGGTCGAGGCGTAGGCGGCCAGAACCGAAGCCATGGCGAAGGTCGCCGCGCCGATCATCAACAGTCGGCGGCGACCAGTTCGATCGCCCAATGTCCCCATCGTGACGAGGAGGCTGGCAATCATGAAGCCGTAGATGTCCACGATCCACAGCAGTTGCGCACCGGAAGGACGCAGATCGGCCGCCAGTGCAGGAAGCGCCAGGTGCAGGATGGTCAGATCCATGCCGAGTAGCGCCGTAGGCAGCGCCAGCAACGCAAGCCCGAACCATTCGCGCGCGCCCGCACGCGGATGGTGCTCGTCGACGTGGCCAAGTGGGCGGCCTTCGTTCTGGACCGATCCATCACAACTCGATGACACAGGGCACCTCTGCAGGTGAGTCAAGGGATGGCCTATGCTGTCGCTGCAGAGATACTGTTACTAGATAGCTAATTATCCTGTTACTAAGTGCAACAGTCATGCCAAGCAAGCGGTTGATTCGCGCCAATGGCGAGTTGTCCGAGTTTCTGCTCCGAAGCCGGGGTCGGTTGAAGCCGGAGGAGGTCGGCCTGCCCGCAGGAACCCGGCGACGGGCGCCTGGCCTGCGCAGGGAAGAAGTGGCGGCCCTGGCTGGCGTCGGGCTGACCTGGTACACGTGGTTCGAGCAGGGACGCGATATCCAGGTTTCAGAACGGTTCCTGCTCCGTGTCGCTGCGGCCCTGAGGCTAGACGATGTCGAGTGCAGCCATCTCTTCCTGCTGGCCCACAATCGACCGCCCCCGTCCGAGTCCCGCCAGGCCGTCTCCGTTTCTCCACTCGTCCAGCAGTTGCTCGACGACCTGTCACTCAGGCCGGCCTACGTCCTGAATCCGCGTTGGGATCTCGTCGCATGGAACAAGTCCGCCGGGACGCTTTTCGGTCTTGATGGCGACGCGGAGGATCGCAATCTGCTCAGCCTTCTGTTCTCCAGGTCCGAGTTGCGAAAGCGTCTGCCCGCCTGGAAGATCGAAGGTCCGGCCCTGCTTGCGCAGTTCCGGTACGACAGCGTCTTCGCTTCCAACGACCCGGTGGCAGCTCGCCTCATCGAAAGGCTGAAGTCGCACTCGGGCGACTTCCGACAGTGGTGGATCGCACCGACGAACGGAGCGGCGCGCTATGGAATTGGCTCGATCCGCGGCGCGGATGGCCAGAGACGCACGCTGCGTCACGAGCGGCTGGTCGTGGACGAGTATCGGCGCCTGCAAATGGTGGTCTACTTCATCGACACCTGACGTGCGTCTTCATCCCGCGTCCTGACCGGCAGCATGCCAGTCGCGGAGCGGAAGCGGCGAGGTCCCCATCAGGCGAGGGGTGGCAACCGGATCGCCGCCATCCACAACAAGCCAGCAGAAGCCACAATTTCCAGCGACATGGCCAGCCAGAACCGAACTGGATGCGTAGAACGCATCAACGTCAGACCGGAAGGGGGCACCGACAGGAATCCAGATCGGATCCCCAGAAGCGCACTCCACAAGAGGCCGAGCGAACCCCGTGAGAAGAGCGATCAGGGCAGCGATGGTCATCCGATACCTCTGCCGGTTCCGATCAGATGAGTCCGCAGGAAGCTCACCTGGTCGGCGATGACCATGCTGCGCACCGGTTCCCGGTAAAAGTCGAAGTGCGTGCAGGGGTAACTGCGCAGCTCGCCTTTCGGCGCGCGTAGCGCGACAGGTCGCGCGAGAGCGGCGGGCGCTTCCCGGTCATCGCCGGCCAGGAAGAGCAGGAGCGGCATCGAGATCCTGGCGGCACGTCTGCCGGGGCGGTACCAGAGCGCCATGTCGATCAGTGCGCCTGGCGCCACCTCATTGTGCCAGGTGTCGTTGCGCATGGCTCCGATCGCATCCACGGCGTCATGTGACGCGATCGCGGCCAGTTCTCCGGGTTCCCCCACTGCCTTGATAAAAATGCGCGGCTGACCGGTGCGCGCTGCCCACCAGTCGCGCAGTGCAACGCGCAGCAGGCGCCATGCATCGCCTGGGGTGCGTCCGTGGACGTGCCGGGGTGGGCGGACGAACGGGACCTGGGCGACCACTGCCGAAAGGGATGGATCCGTGGCGGCGATGGCGAGCACGTGGCCACCGCCAAGCGAGCTCCCCCACAGCGCAATGCTGCCGGCGCCCACGGACGGGCTTCGTGCAAACGCGATCGCGGCGCGCCAGTCCGCGAGCTGTCCACGGATGTCGACGACCTGGCGAGGACAGCCCCCGCTCTCGCCGAAGCCGCGGTAGTCGAATGTCAGTGCGCACAGCCCGGCTTCCGCGAAGCGGGCAGCCGCATCCGCCACGCTGCCCTGCTGGGTGCCGCCGAAGCCATGGCCCATGACGACACATGGCGTGGCAGCGTCGCTCGGTAGCGGGCGATACAGATAACCCACGCAGGTCGTCGCTGCGGATGGGAACTCGACCCGGATCCTGTGCATGGCCACGCCACCCCCGAAGGCTTACCTGCGACTCTCCTGACGGGCGCGAGCGCCTTCCATGAAGAACTCCAGCGCGTCGGCGAACATTGCCGGAAGGGGCGTTTTCGGGCTCGCGATCCAGTCGATCAACGCGCACAGCGTCAGGAAATGCAGGTAGCAGGCCAGGCGCTCGGCCGGCATCGCGGTCGCGAGTTCGCCCGACGCCTGTCCGGCCCGGATCAGTCGTTCGTAGGCGGGGATCATGGCCGATGTAGGCGCGTCGCCCTGGTTCTCGCGGAACTCGTGAAAGCGATGCCGGACATACGGCGTTGCGAACACGCGGTTTTCCTCCCACCACGTCGCCGAGGCCTCCAGCAGCGTGGCCGCCCTCGCCAGGAAGGTGGGACGACGCATGGCGTCCTGCATCAGCGGCTCGAGTGCCTGATCCAGTTGTCCGTGGAGCCAGTGGACGACGATGGCGTCCTTGACGGGGAAGTGGTTGTAGAGCGTGCCGCGCACGACATCGGCGGCACTGGCGATCTGCTCCATGGTGGTGGCCTCGAATCCCTGCGTCTGGAAAAGAGCAATCCCGGCCAGTGCGATGCGATCGCGCGTGCGTTCGCGCTTGCCGGGACTGATCGTGGGCTTGGCCTTGCGGTCCATAATTAGACATTGTACAGTATTTGACATTGTCTAGTTTAGCGTAACGCGGAGGTTCTGACCGATGGGCTTCTCCAGCCACGACTCCCCGGTGGTCGTGATCGGCGCCGGTCTGGCGGGCCTGGCGGCGGCCGTGTATCTGGTGCGGGCTGGCAGGCCGGTGGTCCTGGTCGAGGCGGGAGACACCCATGGCGGGTGCTGTTCGACCACCCGCGTGGAGGGATTCGTCTTCAACAACGGTGCGATCTACGTCGCCGTGCCGTCCCTGCTGCGCCGCGCATTCGAGCGGCTCGGGATGGACCTGGACGCCGAGGCGCCGCTGCTGCCCGTCGCGCGTCCGTTCTCTTCCCACCTGGAAGATGGCAGCGTCGTCCATCTCGCCGACCGCGAGCGGTCCTACGTGGCCGGTCCGCACGGGGAAGAGCGGACCCGGATACTGCGCGCGGATCTCGACCGCCTGCAGCGGGACTGGGCGCCGGTGTATCGCGGCCTCGTGGACCACGTCCTGCCTCACGGGCCTTCGCCATGGAATGCCCTGCGCAGGTTGGGGCCCCATCTCCACAAGCTGCGCGGCCGTGCCGACGCGCTGATCCGCCGCAGCTTTGCCGATCCCGGAATCCAGGCGGCGGTGGCTTCGCTGCTGTTGTATACCGGGGTGCCGCCGGAGCGCCTTCCCGCCAGCCAGATCATCGGCCTGCTCGCGCTGCTCGAGGAAGGCTTCCACGTACCGCGCGACGGCATGGGCGCCATCAGCGATGCGCTGTTCCGGCACGCGCACGGGGCGGGTGTGGACATGCGCATGGGGCAGCGCGTGGAGTGCATCGAGGTGGCCGGCGGCCGCGCGAGCGGCGTGCGGCTGGCGGGAGGCGAGCGGATCGCCGCGTCCGGTGTGGTGGCGACGACCGCGGGCTTCGAGGTGGTCGAACGGTTGCTGGCGCCGGGCCAGGTGCCGCGTCGGCTCGCCCGGGCAGCGCGCAGCGCGCCCCTGTCCCATCGTGCGGTGTCGATCCAGCTCGGCGGCTGCGCACCCGCGGCAGATGGCGCGTTCATCGTCAACCACGTGCCGGCGCTGGAGCGGCAGGGACGGATGCATCAGCTGCAGGCAGGGAGACCTGAATGGTTGAGCTACACCGTGCCATCGCGCGTGTCGAACGGGCTCGCGCCGATCGGCAAATCGACGATCGAGCTGTTCGCTCCCGCGCCGGGCGATCGCGACATGCCCGGACCCTTGCGGGAGGCCGAAGAACTCGTCGCGCGCTACCTCGAGGCGCTGCACCACAGGCTGCCGGGCCTGTCGATCGATACCATGCGGGTGATCGATCCGGTCGCCTTCGAGCAGGATCGGCACCTGTACGCAGGAGCGCTGTACGGCATCAGGCCCGGGGTGCCCCCGCACCGGCTGTTCCCGCACCGCAGCGGCATTCCCGGCCTACATCTGGCCGGGCAAACCACCTTCCCGGGCTATGGCGTCGGGCCTGCGATCTGGTCAGGCATCCAGTCGGCCGAGGCGTTATGCCGTGCGGCCGATTGATCCGAGGCCTGTCTGTTGGAATGTGGTCGGGTCCGGCACCCGGCCGGCCGACCATCCACGGCATCGCGCCCGCATCGCCGCGCAGGCATGCGACATCACCCGCTTCGAGGATCCCGACCTGTGACCGAATCCCCCAGCCTCGATACCGATGTGCTGATCGTTGGCGCCGGCCCCTGTGGACTCGCCACGGCGATCGGCCTCGCCATGCGTGAGGTCGACTTCATCATCGTCGACGCGCTTGCCGAAGCGCAGAACACCTCGCGGGCAGCCGTCATCCATGCGGCGACCCTGGAGGCGCTCGACGGGCTCCAGGTCACCGAGCGACTGGTGTCGGAAGGCATCCGCGCGTCGCGCTTCATGATCCGCGATCGGGACGAGGTCCTGCTCCGCACCGATTTCTCCGTGTTGCCGGGCGACAGGAAGTTCGCACTGATGATCCCGCAGGACGAAAGCGAGCGGATCCTGACGGAGCGGCTCGCGGACCTCGGGCATCAGGTGAGGAGGCCGGTCCGGTTCAGCGGCTATGAGCGCTCGGATGGAGGCGTGGTCGCCGCCTGCGCGGATCCGCAGGCAAGCTTCAGCGTGAGGGCGCGGTTCCTGGTGGGCGCGGACGGCGAGGCGAGCGCGGTCCGCGGTGCGGCGGAGATCGACTTTCCCGGGTCCACCTATGGATCGTTCCTGCTGGCGGACGTGCGGATGGACTGGCTGATCGCCCCGGACCAGGTCTCGCTGTTCTTCTCGGGGGACGGCACGCTGGTGGTCGCGCCGATGTCGCGGCAACGCTATCGCGTCGTCGCCCAGTATCCGGACGCACCTGCAACGCCCACCCTGCAGGACGTGCAGGGACTGCTGGACACGCGCGGACCTTCGTCCGGCGCTCGTGTCCGTGAAATCCTGTGGGGATCCCGCTTCCGGGTGCACCACAAGCTGGCGAGCACCTTTCACGATGGCCCCGTCTTGCTGGTGGGCGATGCCGCGCACGTGCACAGCCCGGCCGGAGGGCAGGGCATGAACCTCGGGCTGCGCGATGCCTGCCATCTGGGTGAGGCCTTGGCGCATGCCATCAAGCACGGCGGTACGGGTGCGTTGGACGCGTATGCGATGCAGCGCAGGGCGGCGGCACGCAGGATCCTGCGACTGACGCATCGCCTGACGCGCATCGCGACGCTGCCCGATGCAGGCCTGCGCCGGGTCCGCAATGTCGCGATCTCGTGGGCGGGGCGCCTGCCTCCGGTGCGCCATCGCGTGGCCAATCTGCTGGCGGGTTACTCATGAACCTGCCGACATGGACCGTGTCGTCCTTGAAGCCGTTTCCGGAGGCGGCGCAGCATGCGGACTGAGACGGAGCACGTCGACATCGCATGTCCGCACGATCATGTCTGGCGCGTGATCGGTGACGTCGTCCACTGGCCCGAATGGACGCCGTCGATCGGACAGGTCGTGCCGCTGGATGGGCGGGAGCTGGCGCCGAGACGCCGCTACCGCATTCTGCAGCCGGGAACGCAGGCGATGGTCTGGACGGTGACGCAGCTTGAGCCGGGCGTCTCGTTCTCGTGGACCACCCCCAGGTTCGGAATGTGCATCGAAGCACGCCACGCGATCACGCCGGTGCCGGCGGGGTCGCAGGTGCACCTGCAACTGGCGTTCACCGGGTTTCCCGCCGGGCTGGTCGCATGGTTCGCGCGAGCCAGACACCGACGCTACCTGCGAATGGAAGCCCTGGGCCTCAAGGCGCGGTGCGAATCGTCGTGGCGCGAGGCCGGGGCGCCAGGCCCTGGGCACGGCGGGGCCGGCATGTGAGCACGTTCCCGATCGTGTTGAAGGGCTTGGCCCTGCTGACGTCGGCCGTCAGCGCGCAGCACCTGGCACTTGGACTGCAGGCCGACGCGTTGCTCGGGATCGAACTCGCCGCGACCGTTGCCGGCGACCCGGGGCTTTCCAGCCAGAATCGCTACTTCGGGGTTTCCTATCTGATCTTCGCCGCCGTGTACTGGCTGGCATCCCGGGATCTGGACAGATTCAGGCCGGTACTGGTCTGCGCACTGGCGATCACCTTCGCGGCCGGCCTGTCGAGGCTGGTCCCATGGTTCGCATACGGCGCGCCGCCTCCTGCGGTGGTCGGCCTGCTTGTCGTCGAGATCCTGGCGCCGCCCCTGCTGCTGCTGTGGATGCCACGATCGAAGCAGTCCGGCGACGTGCAGCGGGTGGTGACCCGAACACCCAATCGTCGGTCGTAAGCAGTCATCGGGCGATCCCCTCGACCATTAGGCTCCGCAATGTCGTACACGCTTTACATCGGCAACAAGAACGCATCGAGCTGGGCCATGCGCGCATGGCTGGCGCTGCGCGAGGCCGGGGTGGAATTCGAGGAGGTCCTCGTGGACATCCGACGTCCCCAGCGCTACGGAAATCTCGCCCGGATCGGCGAACTGTCGCCGTCGGCCTCGGTGCCGGTCCTGGCGACCGACCGCACGATCATCCACGACTCGCTGGCGATCATGGAATTCGCCAACGATGCCTGCGGCGGGCGCCTGCTGCCCGAGGACGACGAAGTGCGCGCCCAGGCGCGCTCCCTGTCGGCCTGGCAGCACGCCGGATTGTCGTCGCTCTGCCGCAGGATCAGTTTCGAAAGCGCCTTCTATCCCGTCCGGAGGGCGTTGACGCACGACGAACAGGCGCAGTGCGCCAGGCTGTTCGCACATTACGACGCCCTCCTGCACGCACACGGCGGCCCGTTCCTGTTCGGTGGCATCTCCCTGGCCGATCTCATGCATGTTCCGACGATCGTGCGGCTGCGGGCGCACGACCCGGAGCTGGAGCGTTGGCCGGCCGCCGACGCATGGAGCCGGCGCCTGCTCACCTATCCGCTGGTGCGCGAGTGGATGGCGCAAGCCGAAACCCTGCCGCACATCTGGTTCGACGACTACCTCGAGCAGGACGCATGGCCATCGAGTTCGGCTGCACGCTGATTCCCGGACCAGACAACCCCGACCTGAGAGCACAGCACGCATGAGCCCCTCGCGCTCGCGCCCATCCGGATCTTCACGCGCGTCTCCCCCCGTGTCGGGAGGGCGCCCGCAACTTGCCGGGACCTTCCAGCGGATGCAGCGGTGGCCGTTCGGCCGTTGGCTGTTCGGACGGATTGTCTGCTGGAAGGCCCCGTACTTCTCCACCATCGCCCCCCGCTTCACCCGTGTCGAGCCAGGACGGTGCGAAGTGGAAATTGCCGACCGGCGCGCGGTGCACAACCATATCGGGACCGTGCACGCGATCGCCCTGTGCAACTTGGCGGAGCTGGCCGCCGGCGTGATGATGGAAGCCACCACGCCCGCAAGCATGCGCTGGATCCCCAAGGGCATGACGGTCGAATACCTCGGCAAGGCGATCGGCAACATGCGCGCCATCGCCCGTCCCATCGGGCTTGTGGAACACCGGGAGTCGGGCTACGAACTGCCCGTGGTCGTCGATGTCCGGGATGCGGGCGAAGCGGCCGTCTTCCGGGCGCGCATCACGATGTGGCTGTCCCCGCGGCCGCGCAAACACGCGCATGGCGACAACGGGTCAGTCACCTCCGGGGACGGCAGGGTCGTGATTCCGGGGCCTCTCGATTCGTTTCCCACTCGGAGATCCGATGAATACCACCCGCCTCATGAAAGGCCGACACGCTTCCCTCGCCGTCCTGTGGCTGGCGTGTTGCTTCGCCTGCGCAGCGGAAGCGCGGCATGCCGCTGCGCCGCTTCATGATGCCGACGCCGCCAGTTCGGAGCCGGCCAGCCCGGGCGACGTCCCATCCGGCCTTTCGGCGCAGTCTCGTCCGGATCAGGCAGAACCGGAGATCCGGACCGCGGACGTGACGCGCTTCTACGCCGTCTACGATGCGGCCGACGGACGTCCGAGCGCCGATCAGCTCGAGGCCGAATACCTTGCGAAGGGCAGCTCCAGCCTCCGGGAGTTCGCGCAGTTGCGGCGTGTCACCGGCAAGCGGATCGCCGAGCGGATCAGATCCGAGCCGGCGCTCTACGAGCAGGCGCGAGAGTGCCTGCATGTGCTGCCGGCGGTGGTGCGCCGGCTCCAAGTCGCGCTTGCCAAGCTGTCAGCGCTGTATCCGAAGGCTGAGTATCCGCCTGTGGCGATCGTGGTCGGCCGCGGCCGTCCGGTGGGGATCGTGAACCCGTCGGGGGTGACGATCGGGCTGGAGGCGCTGTGCGCTGCAGACTTCATGAATCCCGATCTGGAGGATCGCTTCGTTCACGTGATCGCACACGAGTACGCGCATACCCAGCAGCTTGCTGCCCTGGATGCGCCGGAGCCCGGAGACCCGCGGGCCACGGTGCTGCGCAGGTCTCTGGTGGAAGGCGCGGCCGAGTTCGTCGCGGAGCTGATTTCAGGCAGCGTGGGCAACTCGCGTCATGCCGAATGGACGCGCGGGCGCGAGCTGGAGATCGAAACCGCCTTCGTCAAGGACATGCACAAGACCGATCTGTCCGCATGGACGGACAACTACCGCGCGGGGTCCGACGAGCCCTACGACCTCGGCTACTGGGTCGGCTACCGAATCGTCAAGACCTACTACCAGCAGGCGAGCGACAAGCGCGGCGCGCTGGAGCGGATCCTCAGGATGCAGGATCCGGATGCGCTCCTGCACGAAAGCGGGTGGCAGCCGGGCATGCGGCAGTGAGGTGGCTCGCCTGCGTCACAAGGGAGGCGCCATAAGCGGTTCCGGTTGGTCGGCGCAGCTTGAAAAATCGTGGGGCAGCAGCACGACGTGTGTCGACCAGCACCAGATCGAATATTTCCCTGACGGCCGGCGCCGATGGGTATCGCGTTCACACGAGCCTTCGCGGTGCTCAAGCTCGACGATCATCACTCCCATGACCTGAAGCACGAAAATATCATCCCGCCATCCGAGCTGGGCTATTCGATCGAGAAAACCGCAGCGGTCACGCTCCACGAAAGCGGGAACGATCTGAAGCGCTGTATCCAACTCAAACCCGAGAGCCTGCATCTCCGGGCGCAGGCCACCCGAACGGAGTTCATCATGCGTACCATTCTTGCATTTGCGCTGCTCGCCTCGCTGTCGATCGATGCGGCCAGCGCCGCATCATTCGTGTTTCCGAAGGGCATTGTGACCGACGGCGACGGTGCGGGCACGTTGATGCAGAAAGGTGGCAAACCCGACCGCATCGTGATACTGGAGAACAAGTACGGCGGCGCCGAGGGCGAGCGCTGGGAGTACTACCTGCACGACAAGCAGGTGAACTTTATCCTGATCGATGGCCGCGTGACGCGGATCGAAGAGATCCGCAACTAGAGGCGGTTTGGAGTCCAAACGAGATCTCCGCAGAGGGCATGAAGATCGGATCCGAAAGGATCCTTTCTTTCTGTTCGTTATAGCGGCCAGTGCATATCGGCCCAGAGGATACTCGCGAAGGAAGGCTATTCCGGTGAGCTGCCCAGTCCTCGGAAAGGCCCCGTCGCGGCCATGATCGTTCGATCTCTGGTCGCTCTGGCGCAAATGCTACGCTGTCCGTTCACGCGACTTCTCATGCGGTAGACCTGTTGATCTGCGCCAGCCTGTTGGTCGAAAGGCATGCAGCGGCTGCAACTTGCCGCCTATGAGCGAATGTCGTGGCGTTTCAAGTTGCCGACCGCTTGATCAGTCTGAGCGCAAGCTGAGGCTCGCCCCGTAACGGCGAGTCCCTGGAAAGTGGGAATGGGCAGGCAATTGCGAGATCATGTCGCAGTGATCGAGACACAGAAATCAGGGATCAATGCCTTGCAGGGCGACGGGAGGCTATCTGTCGCCCCCATGATGGACTGGACGGATTCGCACTGCCGCGTCTTCCATCGCCTGCTGGCGCCGTCGGCGCGGCTGTATTCGGAGATGGTGCACGCCAATGCGGTGATCCACGGCGACCGGACGAAGTTGCTGGCGATGGATCCGGTGGAGCATCCGGTGGCGCTGCAGCTGGGTGGCAGCGAGCCGGTGCTGCTGGCGCAGGCGGCGCGGATCGGGGCCGAACACGGCTTCGACGAGATCAATCTCAACTGCGGCTGTCCTTCGGACCGGGTGCAGGCCGGGCGCTTTGGAGCCTGCCTGATGCGCGAGCCGGCGCTGGTGGCCGACAGCGTGGCGGCGATGATTGCCGCGGTGACGACACTCGACCGGGCCGTGCCGGTGACAGTGAAGTGCCGCCTGGGCGTGGACGACGACCACGACTTCGACCGCTTCATGGCCTTCATCGACGCCGTCGCCGCGGCCGGCTGCGGGATGTTCGTGGTGCATGCGCGCAACGCTTGGCTCAAGGGGCTGTCGCCCAAGGAGAACCGCGAGGTGCCGCCGCTGCGCTATGACTGGGCCTACCGGATCAAGCGCGAGCGGCCGCAGCTGCAGGTGGTGGTCAATGGCGGCATCGCCACGCCGGAAGAGGCGCTGGCGCATCTGGAGCACGTGGACGGGGCGATGCTCGGGCGCGCGGCTTACCATGATCCCTACACCCTGCACCTGGTCGACGCGACGCTGCGCGGCGTCGAGCCGCGCCCGCGCGCCGATCTGCTGCGCGCGCTGCAGCCGTATGCGGAAGGGCAGCTGGCGCGCGGCGTGCCGCTGCGCCATGTCAGCCGCCACATCCTGGGCCTGTTCCACGGCCGGCCCGGCGGGCGCGCGTATCGCCAGGTGCTGAGCGAAGGTGCGCACCTGCCCGGCGCGGGCTGGGAGTTGATCGAGCGCGCGCTCGCACTTACGGCGCGCACGGCGGCCGCGGCGTGATCACCCGCGACGTCGCGGCCTTCGTCGCGACGGCCCGCGACCTCGCGGCGGATTTCGGGCCGGCCACCGCGCGCGCGGCCTTCCTGGTGTCGCCCGACGGCTTTGCCCGCGCGGGAGAATCGGCGACTGACAACCGCTACATGGCGCCCGCCGCCGCGTTCGATGCCGCGCTCGCGTTGCAGCAGCATCGCGACCTGCACACGGCCCTGTCGCAGCTGCTGCCGACGGCGTGCTTCGCCGGCCACGCCGACACGCCCGATGCGCTGTTCCCCAACAACGTATTCGCCACCGCGCGCGCCGATGCGCGCCTGGGCGACGGGTTCGCGCCGCGGCTGGTGATCGGCCGCATGCGCCATCCGGTGCGCCGGCGCGAGGCCGAGCGCGAGGACATTCGGCGCTGGTTCCGCGAGGTCGCGGGCTATGACGAGTGCGACCTGTCCACCCAGCCGCATCCCTGCGAGCTGACCGGCGCCCTCGTCATCGACCGCGCCCGCGGCCTGGGCTACTGCGGCCTGTCCGAGCGCTGCGACGCACGGGGCGCGGCGCTGATGCACGAGGCCTTCGGCCTGCGCGCCACCCTCGTGTTCGAGCTGGCGCCGGGCGAGTACCACGCCAACGTGGTGCTGGCGGTGCTGGCCGGCCGGGCCGCGCTCGTCAGTCCGGACGGATTCGCCGACCCGGCGGTGGCGACGGCCATCGCCGGCCTCCATCCCCACGCGGCCATGCTGGCGCCGGGCGAGCGCGCGGGCTTCGTCGGCAACGCCATCAGCCTGGCGCCGGGCAGCGTGTGCATGAGCGCCACCGCCGCGCGCGCGCTGGCGCCCGGCACCGCGCGGATGCTGGACGCGGCAGGATTCGAGCTGCGGCCGGTCGGTCTGTCGGCGGTGGAGGCGGCCGGTGGCTCGCTGCGCTGCTGCGTGGCCGAAGTGTTCTGAACGTGCGGCCCGTGCTACGGCGGCTGCCCATGAACAGCGGCTGGGCGGTGAAGGAAAAGTTAAGGCCTGTTCACCGCCGGCCTCCAAGAATGCCAGTCCACCCTCGACAGGGGGCCAGCCGCATCTGGCCCACGCCGTTGTCCCGCCATGACCGTGCCGTCGCTCCGTCCGTCTCCCTTCGTTGCCGCCGTCTCGATCGCGCTGGTCGCGCTCGTCGGCCCGACCCCGGGCTGGGCGCAGGACCCGCCGCGCGAGCGTCGCGAAGCGCCACGTCATGACGCCCCGCGCGACCGCGGCGACCGCGGCGCGACGCCGCCCTCGCGCAACCGCGACGCGCTGTCGGATTCGGTGCGCCGCTTCGAGCGCAACCATCGCGGCAGCCGGGTGCTGAGCGTGGAACGCATGCAGTCCGACGGCCGCGACGTGAACCGGATCAAGGCGATGGACGACCGGGGCCGGGTGCGCGTCTACGTCGACGATCCGAACCGCCGCCAGCCGCCGCCGCCCCGTCGGCCTACACGCGACGACCACGACTGAGGCGGCATTCTGTTCAGGAAAGTCCGGCCACACTGGCCGCATCCTGAACCGAACGGAGCCCCTCCATGCGCATCCTGCTCGTCGAAGACGAAGCTCCCCTGCGTGAAACCCTGGCCGCGCGCCTGAAGCGCGAGGGCTTTGCCGTGGATGCCGCCCAGGACGGCGAGGAAGGCCTCTACATGGGCCGCGAAGTCCCCTTCGACGTGGGCATCATCGACCTGGGCCTGCCCAAGATGTCGGGCATGGAACTGGTCAAGGCGCTGCGCGACGAGGGCAAGCAGTTTCCGGTGCTGATCCTGACCGCGCGCTCGAGCTGGCAGGACAAGGTCGACGGCCTCAAGCAGGGCGCCGACGACTACCTGGTCAAGCCCTTCCACGTGGAGGAACTGCTCGCGCGCATCAACGCGCTGGTGCGGCGCGCGGCGGGCTGGAGCAAGCCCACGCTCGAATGCGGCGCGGTGGTGCTGGACCTGGCCGCGCAGACGGTCACCGTGCACGGCCAGAATGTCGACCTGACCAGCTACGAGTACAAGGTGCTCGAGTACCTGATGATGCACGCCGGCGAGCTGGTGTCGAAGGCCGACCTGACCGAGCACATCTACCAGCAGGACTTCGACCGCGATTCGAACGTGCTGGAAGTCTTCATCGGCCGGCTGCGCAAGAAGCTCGACCCGGAAGGCACGCTCAAGCCGATCGAGACCGTGCGCGGTCGCGGCTATCGCTTCGCCATTCCGCGCAACGGCGAGGGTTGAATCCAGAGCCGGCGGCCGTCGCGCCCGCGGCGAGTCGCGGCGCGGACCACGCCGCCTGATCGGCTATCGTGGCGCCCATGGCGCATTGTCGCGTCGTGCCGCGTCCAGATGCCCTTCCTGACACCCCGATGAGTACCGGCAAATCCCCGCGCACGCTGCCGTGGCGCACGCGTTCGCTGCAGGCGCGCCAGCTGATGGCCGCAAGCCTGGGCCTGGTCGCATTCCTGGCGCTGGCCGGCTTCGCGCTCGACCGCGCCTTCCTCGACGTGGCCAGCGAAGGCCAGCGCGACCGCCTGCGCAACTACGTGCTGGCCTACGCCGGCGACGTGGAGTTCCTGCGCAGCGGCGATCTGTATTCGCCCGACAACGGCCCCGACGAGCGCTTCGACCGCCCCGGCAGCGGCCTGTACGCCGAGATCGTGCTGCCCGAGGGCGGCTGGATCTCGCGCTCGGCCTCCGGCCCGCAGCTGCCGGACGCGACGATGCTGGCCGGCGGCGAGGAGAAGTTCGAGGGTCCACTGCCGATGATCCGCAGCGACGGCACCGCGGGGCACGTCTACCGTTACGGACTGGGCATGGTCTGGGCGCCGCAGACATCCACGCCCGAATCGGAGTTTCCCTACACCATCTACGTGATGGAGGACGCCGGCACCGTGCCGCGCCAGGTGCACGTGTTCCGCGGCGCGCTGTGGGGCTACCTGGGCGTGGCCGGGCTGATCCTGCTGCTGCTGCAGACCCTGGTGCTGCGCTGGAGCCTGTGGCCGCTGCGCAAGGTGGTCGACGAGCTCACCCGGGTGCAGCGCGGACAGGCGCACCGCATGGGTGAGCACCATCCGCGCGAACTCGAACCGCTGACCGACAGCATCAACGCCCTGATCGAGAGCGAGCGCGAGAACCTCGAACAGCAGCGCAACACCATGGGCGACCTGGCGCACAGCCTGAAGACGCCGCTGGCGGTGATGCGCGCGCGCCTGGACTCCGATGCCAGCGAGCAGGAGCTGCGCGACGAGGTCGCCACCCAGCTGCAGCGCATGACCGACCTGGTGAGCTACCAGCTTGGCCGCGCTTCGGCGACCGGGCACAAGCTGTTCGCCGCGCCGGTCGAGATCGAGCCCTACGCCGAAAGCCTGGTCCAGGGGCTGGAGAAGATCTACGCCGGCAAGGGCGTGATCTGCGAGTTCGAAATCGATCCGGCGGCGCGCTTCCACGGCGAGCCGGGCGATCTGCAGGAGCTGCTTGGCAACCTGATCGAGAACGCGTTCAAGTGGGCGCGTTCGCGCGTGCTGCTCACGGTCAGGCCCGGCGCCAGCGCGCCCAACCGGCGCCCGGGCCTGCTGGTTGCGGTGGACGACGACGGCCCCGGCATCCCCGAAGAGCGCATTCCGCTGGTGCTGCAGCGCGGAGTGCGCGGCGACGAGCGCGTGCAGGGCCACGGCATCGGCCTGTCGATCGTGCAGGACATCGTGGCCAGCTACCGCGGCGAACTGCAGGTGGGCCGGTCGGAGGAACTGGGCGGGGCGCGGTTCGAGGTGACGTTGCCGCCGGGGTTGTAGCGGGCGCCGCCGTCGTCATCCCGTACAGGCGACAGGTTTCCGAAGATGGTCCGCATCTTCCGCTCCCGGGATGTTGGTCCTGCCTCAGGCGACCGGACGCCGCTCCGACGGCGATGCCCCGTAAAACCGTTCGCAGTGCGCCGCCACCTGCGGAAAGTTCGCCCGCAGCAGCGCCGGGTCGCTGAAGTGGTATTCGCTGCAGACGGCGAAGAATTCCTCCGGCGCTTCAGCCGCGTAGGGGTCGATGGCGACCTCGCCGCCGGCATCGACCGCGGCCACGAATCCATCGTAGGCCTGCTGGAAATCCTTCGCCCAGGCGCGCTGCCATGCGCGCGGCAGCGGCGGGGTGCCGTCGAGCACGCCGTCGAGCGCGTCGAGCTTGTGCGCCATTTCGTGCACCGCTACACAGAAGCCGGCGTGGGGATCGTCGAGGTCGGATTCGACGTCGGCCCAGGACAGGATCAGCGGCCCGCTGTCCCAGGACTCTCCGATCAACTCGTCGTCCCATTCGTGCAGCACGCCGGCGGCGTCGACGTGGCTGCGGTTCACCCGGAACGCGTCCGGATACACGATCAGCTGCGACCAGCCGCGCAGGCCCTCGACGCCGAACTCGAGCAGCGGCAGGCAGCACAGGGCGGCAAGGGTGGCGCAGGCGACGGCGTCGAGCTGCAGCGGCTCGATCGCGGTGATGGCCTTGCGCTGCAGGAACTGCGATGCCAGTTCGCGCAGCCGCTGCTCGCGCGCAGGTTCCAGCGCCGCGACCCACTGCACGCGGGCGCGCGCCTGCCGCCAGGTGTCGTCGTCGATCGGGTCGGGGGTGCGGCCCAGCAGCCGCCGGATCAGGCCCGCCGGCACAACCGCGCAGGCCTCAGCGGATCATGCCCGGCAGGAAGCTGTGCCAGCGCGGCGGGCGGGTGGTGGTTTCGGTCTCGCCGCCGCGCCGGCTCGGGGCGGTGCGCGCGGGGGCGGGGGCGGGCGCGCGCTTGTCGGTGCGCACCGGCGGCTCGGCTTCGGCATCGGCGTCGGCGCTGACGGGGCAGGCGGCGCCGCCGCCGTTGGCGTCCATCATCGCCGCCTGGCGCGCGGCTGCGGGGAGTGCGGCGCAAGCAAGCAGCAGGCACAGCAGCAGGCGGATACTCGGTCCAGGAGTCATGGCAACCATCCTTCGGCCAGTTGTTGCGGCCGCAACGGTTCACTATACACCCCGATTCGCACCGCGCGCGCGGGTCCTACGCGGGGTTGCGTTTGATGCGATCAGGGACGGTCGGGGCGCGGGCGGGCGCCAATCCCGGATAATCGGGCCATGATCCGAACCCCCGCGCCATGACCACCGCGGCCGACCGCGCCCTGCTGCAGCGCCTGGCGGCAGGCCCGGTGTCGGGCGACGCGCTGGCGCGCGAGGCCGGCCAGACCCGGGCCGCGGTGTGGAAGCGGATCCAGGGCCTGCGCCAGGCCGGGCTGGCGATCGATGCCCGGCCGGGCATCGGCTACGCCCTGGCGGCCCCGGTCGACCTGCTCGATGCCGGGCGCATCGCCGCGGCGCTGCCGGCGGACCTGCGCGCGGGGATCGACGCGCTGGAAGTGGCCTGGTCGCTGGATTCGACCAGCTCCGAGCTGCTGCGCCGCGGCGCGCAGGGTGGCGGCGCACAGGTGCTGCTGGCCGAGCGCCAGAGCGGTGGACGCGGACGCCGCGGGCGGGCCTGGGCCTCGCCGCTGGCGGCCAATCTGTACCTGTCGGTCGCGCGCGGGTTCGAGGGCGGGCTGGCGCGCCTGGGCGGGCTGAGCCTGGTGGCGGGGGTGGCGGTGGCCGAGGCCCTGCGCGCGCTGGGCGCGGCAGCGGTTGGCCTGAAGTGGCCGAACGATGTCGTGGTCGCCGATGCCGGCGGGCTGCGCAAGCTCGGCGGCATCCTGGTGGAAGGCGGCGGCGAACACGCCGGGCCGGCGCGCGCGGTGATCGGCATCGGCCTCAACGTGCGCATGCCGGCCGCGGCCGCGGCCGACATCGGACAGCCATGGATCGACCTGCAGGCGCTGCTCGACCCGACACCGTCGCGTGACGCGCTCGCGTCCACCCTGCTCGCCGCCCTGCTGCCAGCGCTGGCGTGCTTCGATCGCGAAGGACTGGCGCCCTTCCTGGCGCGCTATGCCGGCTGCGATGCGCTTGCCGGCACGCGGGTGCAGGTCCAGGCGGGCGACGGCGCCCACGAGGGCATCGCGCTCGGGCTGGGCGTCGACGGCGCGCTGCGGCTGCGCACCGCACAGGGCGAGCGCGCCTTCCACGCCGGCGAGGTGAGCCTGCGGCGCGCGGAGCCCGGGGCATGAGCGACTGGCTGTTCGACCTGGGCAATTCGCGGCTCAAGTGTGCGCCGCTGGGGCGCGACGGCCGGGTGGGCGAGGTGCTGGCGATCGCCCACGACGGCCGCGCGTTCGCGCCGGGCTGGGGCGACCGGCTGCCGGCGCGGATCGACGCCGCATACGTGGCCAGCGTCGCGGCCCCCGCGCTGCGGGTGGCGCTGTTGGACGCCCTGTCCGCGCGCTGCGGCCGCATCGGCCTGGCCTCCACCCAGCGGGCCTGGGACGGCCTGCATATCGCCTACGCGCATCCCGTGCGGCTGGGCGTGGACCGGTTCCTGGCGCTGCTGGCCGCGCGCGCGCGCGGCGGCGCCTGGCTGGTGGCGGGCGTGGGGACCGCGCTCACCGTCGATCTGGTCGACGCCGGTGGCCGCCACCACGGCGGCCGCATCGCGCCCTCGCCGGCGCTGATGCGCGAGGCGCTGCAGGCCCGCGCCGCGCAGCTGCCGGCGCAGGGCGGCGATTACCGCGAGTTTGCAGCCGATACGGGCGATGCGCTGGCCTCGGGCTGTATCGGCGCCGCGCTCGGACTGCTGCAGCGCAGCCAGGCGGAGGCCGCGCGGGCCTGCGCCGGGCCGGTGCCGCTGCTGCTGCACGGCGGCGGTGCCGACGCGCTGCTGCCGCACCTGCCGGAGGCAACGCCCGCGCCCGCGCTGGTGCTCGAAGGGCTGGCGCGCTGGGCCATGCTCGACGCGACCGCCTAGAATCGCCCGATGCCCGCGCGCGCCCTGATCGTCCTGCTGCTGATCCTCAACCTCGGTGTCGCCCTGTGGTGGGCGACGCGCGACGGCCCGGCACCGGCGCCGGAAGTACGCTTGCCCGAAGGCGCCGAGCCGCTGCGGCTGCTCTCGGATCCGCAGGCTGCCGCTGCGGGACCCGGCGTGGCCGCGGCCGGCGTCGCACCGTCCGTGCCTGCATCCGTGCCCAAGCCGGAGCCGGAGCCCGATCCCCTGCTGCGTCCGGCGCCGCAGGATCCTCCGGGCACCGCCGGCGCCTCCGCCAGCCGCTGCCACCGCCTGGGCCCGTTTGACGACGCCGCGGCGGCCGATCGCGCGGCGACCGCGCTGCGGCCGACGGTCCTGCGCCTGGCCCTGCGCGAAACCCGCACCGCGGCGCGCGGCTGGGACGTGCGCCTGTCCGCGCTGCCGGACCGCGCCGCGGCCGAGGCGATGGTGGCGCGCCTGGTGGCGGCCGGGTTCGCCGACCACTACCTGCTGCCGGCCGCCGACGACGGCAGCGTCGACATCGCGCTCGGCCGCTTCGGCAGCGAAGACAGCGCGCAGCGCCATCGCGCCGCGCTGCGCGCTGCGGGGTTCGACGCGGTGGCCGCGCCGATCGGCGATGGCGGCCAGGCGCAGCACTGGGTCCATGTCGCCATCGACGAGGGCGCCGACCTGGCCGCGCTCCAGCGCGCCGCCGGTGCGGCCCAGATTGCGGACGTCGACTGCGCCACGCTGTCCGCGCCGGGCCGCTGACGCTCCGGGCTGCCGGCACCCTTGGGCTAGAATGCCGGCGCGTCGCCGCTTTAGCTCAGCTGGTAGAGCAACCGCCTTGTAAGCGGTAGGTCGTCCGTTCGAATCGGACAAGCGGCACCAGCCCGCGATGCCCGGCGCCGCGCGCAGCGGCCCTGCCTGCTGACGCGCCGACCCGGCTCGTGCTTCGCCGTTGACGCAGGATCCACGGACTCCGATCCAGGCTTGCCGCAATGCCTCCATCGCCACCACGCGCGCCCGGCCCGGACCAGGCCGGCGTCGAAACGATCTCCGCCTGGACGCCCGTGCCGCGCGCGTTCTACCGCCGCCATCCGACCGCGGTGGCGCCCGAACTGCTCAACAAGATCCTGGTCCGCGACGACGGCCGCGCCGGCCGCATCGTCGAGGTCGAGGCCTACGCCGGCAGCGAGGATCCCGCCGCGCATTCGTTCCGCGGCCCGACCGCGCGCAACGCCACGATGTTCGGCGAGCCGGGCCACATGTACGTCTACTTCACCTACGGCCTGCACTGGGGCAGCAACGCGGTGTGCGGCGAGGTGGGCGAGGGCGCGGGGGTGCTGCTGAGGGCGATCGAGCCGATTGCCGGGATCGAGGCGATGCGCGCGCTGCGGCCCGCGGCCCGCCGCGACCGCGACCTGGCCAACGGCCCCGGCAAGCTCTCGCAGGCGATGGGCCTGGACCGCAGCCACGACGGCGCCGACCTGGTCGCGGGCGACCGCGGCGTGCGCATCGTCAGCGACGGCATGCTGCCGCCCGCGGCGCCGCGCATCGGCCCGCGCGTGGGCATCACGCGTGCGGTCGACTTCCCGTGGCGCTGGCGTACGCCGTAGCGCGGGCGACAGTCGATGTTGCGACGCCGCAGCTGCGCTCACATCGCATCGCTAGACTGCCGGGCAATCCAACCCGAATGGTGATCGCATGCCCAGCAACTATCGCCCCGTATCGATCTTCGGCGTACCCACCGACGTCGGCGCGGGCACGCGCGGCGCGTCGATGGGACCCGAGGCGCTGCGCGTGGCCGGCCTGGGCGAGGCGCTGTCGGCGCGCGGCGTGGACGTGGTCGATACCGGCGACGTCTACGGGCCGAAGAATCCCTGGCGCGGCCCGGTGGACGGCTATCGCCACCTCGACGAGGTCGTGGCCTGGAACCGCGCGGTGCACGAGGCCTCGGCCGCGATCCTGCGCCGCGGCCGGATGCCGGTGATGCTGGGCGGCGACCACTGCCTGGCGATCGGATCGATCGCGGCGGTGGCCGACCATTGCCGGCGGACCGGCGGCAGTCTGCGCGTGCTGTGGCTGGACGCGCATACCGACTTCAACACCAGCACCATCACCCCGTCGGGCAACGTCCACGGCATGCCGGTGGCCTGCCTGTGCGGGATCGGGCCGTCGGCGCTGACCGGCATCGGCGACCAGGCGCCCGCGATCTCGCCGACGCAGGTGCGCCAGCTTGGCATCCGCTCGGTCGACCAGGTCGAGAAGCGGCTGGTCAAGGAGCACATGCTCGACATCTACGACATGCGCTACATCGACGAGGTCGGCATGAAGCGGGCGATGGAGGAGGCGCTGGAGGGACTCGACGGCAACACCCACCTGCACGTGAGCTTCGACGTCGACGTGCTCGACCCGACGATCGCGCCCGGAACCGGCACGCCGATCCCGGGCGGCGTGAACTACCGCGAGGCGCAGCTGATCATGGAAATGATCGCCGACAGCGGGCGTTTGGGATCGCTCGACATCGTGGAAGTCAATCCCGCGCTGGACAACCGCAATGCCACCGCCGAGCTCGCGGTGGACCTGGTGGAAAGCCTGTTCGGAAAATCGACCTTGATGCGCGACTGAATCCGTTCACGCGCCGGAGACATGGATGAACGGCCATCCCGCGCGCATCGGCCGCATGCTGCGAAGCGACGTGGATTTCACGGCTCCGCGGGTCAGATGGCGTGGACGGACGCGGAACCACCGCGACCGCACAAGACAAGCCCCAGGAGAATCCAGATGAAGCGTTTGATGGCCATGATGCTGCTAGCCATGTTCTCGGTCGGCATGCTCAGCGCGTGCAACACGGTGAAGGGCGTGGGCAAGGACGTCGAGAAGGTCGGCGACAAGATGCAGGAGTCGGCCGACGAGACCGGCGCCACCGATCCGAAGTGATCGCCGCCAGCGCGTTCGCAAAAAAAGCCGGCGCAAGCCGGCTTTTTCTGGTTCTTCTCCCGCGAATGGAGAAGAACTTTTTTCGCCCAACCGCGGAGACGCTGGATCCGGCTGGGAGAAGTGCGCGCGGATCGACGCCGCGCCCGCTTCTTCGCGGCTGCGGTCGCGTCGGATGAATGCGCCAGCCGTGCCGGTCATGCTTGTGAACGCCGGCTTACGAATCCTTGATCCGGACGTGATGCGGCGGAGCCGATGATTGATCCATCGATGCGGCACTGCGCCGCAGCGATATTCCCCCCCAACGACAAGGATCCAGACGCCATGAACAAAGACATCATTGCCGGCAAGTGGACGCAGCTCAAGGGCCAGGCCCAGGCCAAGTGGGGCGACCTGACCGACGACGTCTTCGATGTCGCCGAGGGCGACAGCAAGTACCTCGCGGGCAAGCTGCAGGAACGCTATGGCTGGGAGCGCGATCGCGCCGAGCGCGAAGTGCGCGAGTTCGAGCAGACGCTGAACTGATCGCTGCGGCGCACGCCGCGAGCCGCGAGGGCATTCCCGCCCTCGGCGGCTGGCAGCGGCATCCAGCGCCGGATCGATCCGTACCGCTGTAGCGGGCGACCAGCCGAGCGCTGGTGCGATCCGAACGAAGGGCCGGTCATGCGCCGGCCCTTCGCCTGTCCGCGCCGCTCGCGCCGCGCTCAGCGCCGGCGTGGCGGTGGATCTGGCGCGAAGGCGCCGGGGAACGCCTGCGGCCGGCGCGGGCCATGAGGGTGGCGCGGCACGATCCCGCGCGCCGCCAGCGCCTGCGGCGCGTCGTAGCGCAGCTGCGTGACCTGCGCGGGCTTGCGGCTGGCGCGCACGAACGAGGTCTGGCTGGTGGGCGACCATTCGCGCTGCCCGTGGCCGGTACCGATCTGCTGTTTCGGCGCAGCCGCGTAGGGGGCCGCGTCCATGGCTTCGGCTTCCGCGGCGGCCGGCGCGCCGCGTCGCGCGTGACCGTCGATGCCGCGCGCGATCGGTGGCGAGGGGAGGGCCGGCCGCGGCAGGCCGCGTTCGCGGAACACCGCGACGCCGATCGTGCCGACATTGTCGGGACGGCCGGTGCGCGCGGCGTAGCTGTCGTCCAGGGCGGTGAACACGAAGGCGGCCACGTCGCGGTAGGACTTGCGCCAGCCGTTGATCTCCGTGCTCTGCCAGGGCGCCAGCACGTAGCCGGTCTGCGAGGGATGCGCGGTCTGGCCGCTGATGGCGTTGACGCCGTCGATGGAGAGCACCACCAGCACCCGCTCGCCGCTGGTGTTGGTCAGGCGCACGCCGTAGCGGTGGCCGGGAGTTCCGGCGATCCAGGTGTCGTGGCGGTCGCTCCAGGTCGGCAGCCAGCGGCCATGCTCGCGGTCGACGATGTCGATCCGGACCAGCGGCGATGCGGCGGCCTGCGGCGCGGCGGCAAGGCCAGGCAGGGTGGCGAGGGCGAGCAGGGCAGTGGCGGTCAGGCGGTTCATGGCGGCGTCTCGGGACGGGTCGGACATGCCAACGCCCGAGGGTGCCGGGCGGGGTTGCCACGCACGGGCGGGGTAAACTGCGGGCCGCTCCGTTTCCTTCGCCGTGTCCGCGCAATGCCCGCATCCCCCAGCCGCGTCCTGACCGGCATCACCACCTCCGGCACCCCGCACCTCGGCAACTACGTGGGCGCGGTGCGGCCGGCGATCGCCGCCAGCCGCGATCCGGGCAGCGAGAGCTTCTTCTTCCTGGCCGACCTGCACAGCCTGATCAAGGCCCAGGACCCGGCCCGCACCCAGCGTTCGACCCTCGAGATCGCCGCCACCTGGCTCGCCGCCGGCCTCGATCCGGCGCGCGTGTGGTTCTACCGCCAGAGCGACATTCCCGAGATCACCGAGCTCACCTGGTACCTGACCTGCGTCGCCGGCAAGGGCATCCTCAACCGCGCCCACGCCTACAAGGCCGCGGTCGACAGGAACCGCGCCGAAGCCGAGGACGACGATTCCGGGGTCACCGCGGGGCTGTTCATGTACCCGGTACTGATGGCCGCCGACATCCTGATCTTCAACGCCCACCGCGTTCCGGTGGGCCGCGACCAGGTGCAGCACATCGAGATGGCGCGCGATTTCGGCCAGCGCTTCAACCACGTCTACGGACGCGACTGGTTCACCCTGCCCGAGGCGGTGGTGGAGGCGCACGTGGCCACGCTGCCCGGCCTCGACGGGCGCAAGATGAGCAAGAGCTACGGCAACACGATCCCGCTGTTCGCGCCGCCGGAGGAGCTGCGCAAGCTGGTGTTCTCGATCGTCACCGATTCGCGCGCGCCGGGCGAGGCCAAGGACACGGAAGGCTCGGCGCTGTACGAGCTTTACCGCGCCTTCGCCGACGACGACGGCGCCGCGGCGTTCGCCGCCGCGTTTGCGGACGGCATCGCCTGGGGCGAGGCGAAGCAGCGCCTGGCCGACCTGCTCGAGCGCGAAATCGCGCCACTGCGCGAGCGCTACCTGGACCTGGTGGCGCGGCCCGGCGACATCGAGGACATCCTGCGCGACGGCGCGCGCCGCCTCCGCGAGCGCTACGCCACGCCGCTGCTGATGCAGCTGCGCGAGGCGGTGGGGCTGCGCGACCTGTCCGGCGTGAGGCTGGAGGCGATTGAAGCCGACAGCCAGGTGCACGGGCCGCCGCTGGCGACGTTCAAGCAGTACCGCGAATCCGACGGCCGCTTCTACTTCAAGCTGGTGCAGGGTGATCGCGTGCTGCTGCAGAGCCATGCCTTCGACGCGCCGCGCGATGCCGGCCAGGCGATCGCCGCGCTGCGTCGCGGCGCGCTGCCGCTGGCGCAGGCACCGGCGGCGCTGGGCGAGGGCGCGGCCGAGGCCGACGTGCGCGCAGCGCTCGACGCGCTCGCCGCCGCCGACGCCGACAAGGCGGCGAAGACGCAGCCGTGAACCCGCTGGTCGAACTCAACCTGACCCTGATCCTGTTCCTGCCCTGGTTCGGCATCCTGGCCACGCTGTACTGGCTGTTCCCGCGCCAGCCGCGTGGGCCGGTGCGGGTGCTCTACGACCTGTCCACCCTGGCGCTGTCGGTGGGCGCGTTCCTGTGGAGCGTGTACTGGTCGATCTCCAATGCCGACCCCGGCTACGGGCGGCTGTGGCCGCAGATCCTGGCCACCGCGATCGGCTACGGCGTGTTCCTGCTCGCGCTGGGGCTCGCCTTCGCGCTGCGCGCGCTGGTGTTGCGCAATCGCCGCTGACCGGCGTCGCGTTTCAGGCACGGCGCCGGTCGACCCTGCGCCGCTTCGGTACACTGCCCCGGGCGACGCAGCGCGGGAGCAGGCGATGACGCAGGACGAAGGCATCACGCTGATCGACACCGGGTACCTGCGCCCGCGGCTGTGCGCGGCCTGGCTGGTGCACGGCATCGACGGCCGCGCGGCGCTGGTGGACTGCGGCACCGCCGGCACCGCGGGGCGCGTGCTGACGGCGATCGATGCCGCCGGCGTGGCCCGCGACGCGATCGACTGGCTGCTGGTCACCCACGTCCACCTCGACCACGCCGGCGGCGCCGGGCCGCTGATGCGCGAGCTGCCCAACGCGCGCCTGGTGGTGCATCCGCGCGGCGCGCCGCACATGATCGACCCGACGCGGCTGATGGCGGGCGCGCGCCAGGTCTATGGCGATGCGATGTTCGAGCGCGACCACGCCGGCATGCTGCCGGTGGACCCGGCGCGGGTGGTCGAATCGGAAGACGGGCACGTGGTCGAACTGCGCGGCCGCCCGCTGCGCTGCAGCGACACGCCCGGGCACGCGCTGCACCACTACAGCGTCTGGGACCAGGCCACGCGCGGCTGGATCGCCGGCGACGCGTTCGGGCTATCGTACCGCGAGCTCGACACCGTGCGCGGCCCGCTCGCGGTGCCCACCACCTCGCCGGTGCAGTTCGATCCGGTGCAGATGCAGGAGTCGATCCGGCGTCTGGCCGCGGCGCAGCCGGCGGCGATCCGCATCGCCCACTATGGAACGGTTACCGCCTGCGCGCGGATGGCCGACGACCTCATCGCCCGGATCGACGCCATGGTCGCGATCGCGCTCGGGGTCGAGGACGCGCAGGACCGCCATGCGCGCATCGTCGACGGACTGACCATGCTGTACGTGGAGGCCGCGGCCGATCACGGGGTGGCCGAACCGGCGCGCGCGGTCGCCGAGGTGCTGGGCGGCGATATCGAGATCAACGCCCAGGGCCTGGGCGTGTGGCTGGACCGCATCGCCAGGTCCCGCCAGCCATGAGGTCCGACACTGCCCCGAGGAGCGTCATGAAGCACCATCGCCTGTGCGGCCTGCTGGCCTGCCTGCTCCCGCTGGCGGCTGGCGCCGCCGCAACCGACGACGCTGGAGCCCGCGGCGAGGCCCTGATGCGCCACGTCCAGGTGCTGGCCTCGGACGGGTTCGAAGGCCGGGCGCCGGCCACCGCCGGCGAGGAGAAGACCATCGCCTACATCGTCGACGGGTTCCGCAAGGCCGGCGTTCAGCCAGGCGGCGAGGATGGTGGCTGGACCCAGGCCGTGCCGCTGCTGCGCGCACGCGTGGACGGCCCGGTGCAGGCGTCGCTGCGCGTTGACGGGCAGGCGCGCGCGCTGGCCAACGGCGAGGACGTCACCCTGCAGACGCTCAGTCCGGTCGAGCGCGTCGAGGTGCGCGATGCGCCGCTGGTGTTCGTCGGCTACGGCATCGCGGCGCCGGAGCGCGGCTGGGACGATTACAAGGGCGTGGACCTGGCCGGCAAGGTGGCGGTGGTGCTGGTCAACGATCCTGATTTCGAGACCGCCGAACCCGGCGCGTTCGACGGCCGCGCCGTCACCTACCACGGCCGCTGGACCTACAAGTACGAGGAACTCGCGCGGCGCGGCGCGCTGGGCGCGCTGATCGTGCACGAGACGGCGCCGGCGGCCTACGGCTGGGACACCGTGCGCAGCTCGGGCCTGTCGCCGCTGTTCGACATCCCGCGCGCGGATGCGGCCAGCCACCACACGCTGCTGCGCGGCTGGATGCATCGCGACCTGGCGGTGTCGCTGTTCGCGCAGGCCGGGCTGGACTTCGAGCGCGAGAAGGCCAGGGCGCAGACCACGGCGTTCGCCCCGGTGGCGCTGGGCGACGCGACGCTTTCGGCCGCGTTCGACGTGGTGCGCGACGAAGTGGTCACGCACAACGTGATCGGCCGGATCGAGGGGGCGTCGCGCCCCGGCGAGACCGTGATCTACTCGGCGCACTGGGACGCCTACGGCGTCGGCGAGCCCGATGCCGGCGGCGACCCGATCCGCCACGGCGCGGTCGACAACGCCACCGGCGTGGCGGCCGTGCTGGAGCTGGCGCGGATGTTCGCGCAGGCGCCGCGCCCGGCGCGCAGCCTGCTGTTCATGGCCCTGACCGCCGAGGAAAAGGGCCTGCAGGGCGCGAGCTACTACGCGGCCAATCCGCTGGCGCCGCTGGAAACCACGGCCGCGGTGATCAACATCGAGATGCTCAGCCCGGACGGGCCGACCCGCGACATCGCCTCCTGGGGCAACGGCCGCGTATCGCTGGAAGGGGACCTGCGGCGCGTCGCCGAGGCCGCCGGCCGTGCCTACTCGCCCGATCCCAACCTGGAGGCGGGATACTTCTACCGCGCCGACCATTTCGCGTTCGCGCGCGCGGGCGTGCCGGCGATCACCGTCGGCGCCGGGCTCGACCGCGTCGACGGCGGCGTGGCCAGCGGCCAGGCGCTGCGCGAGCGCTACTTCGCCGACTGCTACCACCGGCCCTGCGACGACTGGTCGCCGGACTGGGACGTGAGCGGGCAGGTGCAGGACGTGAACCTGCTCTACGCGCTGGGCCGCGGCATCGCCGACGGCGGCGACTGGCCCGGCTGGCTGGAAGGCTCGGAGTTCAAGGCCGTGCGCGCACGCAGCGATGCCGCGCGCGCCGCCGCGGCGAACGACTGACGCCCGCGCGCGCTCAGTCCCAGCGGTTGAGGTGCGGGCCGAACGGTTCGCGCTGCTGGCGCACCACGCAGAAACGATGGCCGCTGGGCGCTTCCATCACCACCCAGGTGTGCACCTGCCGCACCCTGCGCGCGCCGAGTTCCTCCAGGCGCATGACTTCGGCCTCCACGTCGTCGGTCTCGATGTCGAGGTGGACGCGCGAGGGGTGTGTCACCTTCTGCAGCAGCAGGACCGGCTCGTCGTCGGCGGTCTCCAGGCGCGCGTACTTGCCGTCGCCGTCCTCGTCGAGCGCGTCGACGCGCTTGCCCAGGGCGCGGCTCCAGAACTCGACATGGGGGGCGAGGTCGTCGGTCTCGCAATCGAGCACGAAGCTGCTCAGCCGGCTGTGGTGGGTCATGGCGATGCCTCTTGCGGCGGGGGAGGGGGTGAGCGGCTATTCCCAGGTGGACGGCGGAGCGCGGCGGTCGGGATCACGCAGCGGCACCACGCAGAAGCGGTGCCCGATCGGCGCCTGCATCACCCACCAGCGGTCGCGCACGCACTCGATCCGGCGCGCGCCGAGCGCCTCGAGCCGGGCCGCTTCGGCCTCGACGTCGTCAGCCTCGATGTCCAGGTGCACGCGCGAGGCGTGGTCGACCTTCTGCACTTCCACGTGCAGGCCGCCCGGTCCGCCGTCGAGCACGGCGTAGCGGCCGCGGCCGCAGTCGATCATGAAGCCGGCAAGGCGACTGCGGTGGGGCATTGCGGAGCCTCGCGGGGAGTCGCGGAACGGTCAGTCGGGCAGGGCGAGATCGTCCAGCAGCGCCCTGAGGAAGCGCGCGGCCTCGCCGCCGGTGCAGGCGCGATGGTCGAAGGTCAGCGACATCGGCACCACCCGGCGCGATTCGAAGCCGCCGACCACCGGCATGATCTGGTGGCGGCCGCGTCCTGCGGCGACGATCGCCACGGTCGGCGGCACCACCACGGGCGTGGCGTAGCGGCCGGCGAACATGCCGAAGTTCGACAGCGAGATGGTGTGGCCGCTCAGCTCCGAGGCCGGGATGCTGCGGTCCTCCACCTGCGCGCGCAGCCGGTCGACCGCGGCGCGCACGCCGCGCGCGTCGAGCAGGTCGGCGTTGCGCAGCGCCGGTACGAACAGGCCGTCGGCGGTGTCGACCGCGATGCCGAGGTCGACGTGCGGATGCAGGGTGCGGGTCAGGGTGTCGCCGTCGAACCAGGCGTTGAGCGCGGGTACGTCGCGGGCGGCGGTGCAGATCGCGCGGACCAGGCGCGCGGTCATGTCGTTGCCGGGCGCCCAGTCCTGGATGTCGGCGTCGTCGACCAGGGTGGTGGGCACGACCTTCGCGTGTGCGTCGGCCATGACCCGCGCCATGTTGCGGCGCACGCCCCTGAGCTGCTCGGGCTGGCCGCTGGCGCCGTCGCCCGGCGGCCGCGTGCGCATGGGTTTGCCGGAGGCGGAGAGGGGCGTGCGCTGGTCCGGCGCGCGCGCGGGGACAGCCTTGCCCCCACCCCGGCCCTCCCCCGCAGGCGGGGGAGGGGGAGATACACGGGCGCCGCGCTGCTGTGCTCCCTCCCCCGCTTGCGGGGGAGGGCCGGGGTGGGGGCCCGCGGCCGCAGCGGAGCCGTCCGCCGCCGCCCGCTTCACGTCGGCCATCGTCACCACCCCATCGGCGCCGCTGCCGCGCACGCGCGACAGGTCGACCTTGAGCTTGCGCGCCAATGCGCGCACCGCCGGCATCGCCTTCACCCCGCCAACGCTGATCGCGGCCTCCGCATGCACCGCGTCCGTGGCCTGCATCGCGCCGACCACGGTGCCGCTGTCGGCGCGCTCGCCGCCCGGCGCGGACTGGTCTTCCGGCGGCGTGCCATCGCCGCGCTCGATCGCGCCGCCCTCGGTGGAAGCGACCACGCGGTCGTCCGGCGCCGGATCCGGCGCGCCCACGCCCTTGGCCGCGGGTCGGGTGCCGTGGTGGTGGCCGGTGTCCTGGCCTTCGGCGCGCTGTGGCTGCGAGGAATCGATCTCGAACTCGGCCAGCACCGCGCCGGTGTCGATCACGTCGCCCGCCGCGCCGCCCAGCCTCAGCACCTTGCCCGACACCGGGGAGGGCACGTCGACCACGGCCTTGGCCGTTTCCATCGACACCAGGTTGTCGTCCAGCGCGATGGTGTCGCCGACCTTGACGTGCCACTCGACGATGGTCGCGTCGGGAAGGCCTTCGCCGAGGTCCGGGAGATGGAAGGTGTTGGTGGTGGCCATGGGGGATCTTCGGGATCAGGGTTTCGGTTGGCGGTTGGCGGTTGGCGGCAGCTGATGCAGCGACGGCGCGATTCCACCCGCCATCAACCGCCAACCGGCGCTTGTCTCAGCGGCTCGCCGCCAGCGTCCGCTTCGCTGCGTCCACGACGCGCGCCACGCCCGGCATGTACTTCATCTCCAGCCGGAACAGCGGCATGTGGGTGTCGTAGCCGGTGACGCGTTCGACCGGGGCGAGCAGGTCGTACATCGATTCCTCGGCCAGGCGCGCGGCGATCTCGGCGCCGAAGCCGGCGGTGCGCGGGGCCTCGTGCAGGATGACGCAGCGGCCTGTCTTCGCCACCGATTCGGCGATGGTGGCGAAGTCCAGGGGCTTGAGCGTGGCCACGTCGATCACCTCGGCGCTGATGCCTTCCGCTTCGAGCTGCTCGGCCGCCTCCAGCGCTTCCTTGACCTGCGCGCCCCAGGTGACCAGGGTGACGTCGCTGCCGTCGCGCAGCACGTAGCACACGTCCAGCGGCAGCGCCTCGCCGTCGTCGGGCACGAGCTCCTTGTACTGGCGGTAGATGCGCTTGGGCTCGTAGTAGATCACCGGGTCGGGCTCGCGGATCGCCGCCAGCAGCAGGCCGTAGGCGCGCGCCGGCGAGGAGGGCAGCACCACGCGCAGGCCCGGCACGTTGGTGAACATCGCCTCGTTGGCCTCGCTGTGGTGCTCGGGCGCGCGGATGCCGCCGCCCCAGGGCACGCGCAGCACCATCGGGCAGGTCAGGCGCCCGCGGGTGCGGTGACGCAGGCGCACCGCGTGGCAGATGATGTGGTCGAGCATCGGGTAGATGAAGCCGTCGAACTGCGCTTCGGCCACCGGCTTCATGCCCATCGCCGCCATGCCGACGGTCAGGCCGGCGATGGTGGTCTCGTCCAGCGGCGTGTCGAGCACCCGCATCGCGCCGAATTCCTGCTGCAGGCCGGCCGTGGCGCGGAACACGCCGCCGTTCACGCCCACGTCCTCGCCCAGCACCACCACCGATTCGTCGTGGCGCATTTCCCAGGCCAGCGCCTGGGTGACCGCCTCGATCAGGGTGATCGCCTTTGCGGCGGGCGCACCGGCGCCCGCCGACGCATCCTGGTTCGCGATCGCCTTCATGACCGCCCCTCCAGCGCCAGCAGCTGCGCGCGCTGTTCGAGGATGTCGGGCGGCGGATCGGCGTAGAGGTAGTCGAACATCGATTCGGGCGGCTGGGTCTTCGTGCCGAGGTAGGCGTCGATCTCCACGTCCACCAGGCGCGTGCATTCGGCGATCCAGTCCTTCTCCCGCGCCTCGTCCCACAGGCCCTGCGCGGTGAGCCAGATGCGCAGGCGGGTCACCGGATCGCGCGCCCAGGCCGCCTTGACCTCGGCCTCGTCGCGGTAGCGGCGGGCGTCGTCGGCGGTGGTGTGGTCGTGCAGGCGGTAGGTCAGGAACTCGATCACGGTGCCGCCCTCGCCGCCGCGCGCGCGCTCCATCGCCCGGCGCATGCCCTCGAGCACGGCGAACAGGTCGTTGCCGTCCACCTGCAGGCAGTGCAGGCCGCCGGCCAGGCCCTTCTGCGCCAGCGTTGGCGCGCCGGTCTGGGCGCTGCGCGGCACCGAGATCGCCCAGCCGTTGTTGATGATGCACTGGACGAAGGGCAGGGTGTAGGCGCCGGCGGCGTTGATCGCGGCATAGGTGTCGGTCTTGGAACTGCCGCCGTCGCCGCAGCAGGTCACCGCCACCCGCGGCTCGCCGCGCAGCTTGAACGCGAGCGCGGCGCCCGCCGCGTGCAGGCACTGGGTGGCGATCGGCACCGCCCACGGGAAGTCGTGGCGGGCCACGGCGTAGTCGTTGCCGCGCTCGTCGCCGCCCCAGTACAGCAGGATCTCGCGCAGCTGCACGCCGCGCATGATCTGCGCGCCGTACTCGCGGTAGCTCGGCGCCAGCACGTCCTCGGGCCGCATCCTGGCGCCGATGCCGATCTGGGTGGCCTCGTGGCCCAGGCAGGGCGCGTAGGTGCCGAGCTTGCCGGTGCGCTGCAGGGCCACGGCCTTGCCGTCGAAGGTGCGCAGGAACAGCATCTGCCGGAACAGCGACAGCACTTCGTCCGTGTCCGGCGCCGCCGGCGGCATGTCGGCGACCATGTCGCCGTCCGGGCCGAGGTATTGCAGGTATTCGATGTCGAAACTCGCGGCTATGCGCATGGACCGCATCCGGTCGTCGTCGGACAGGCAATGATAATGTTTCCGGGGTAAGGAACCGTTGCGCGCCGCGTCATGCACCTTGGGTCGCGGTGTGCTTGCGATCGCGCGCATGCGAGCGATTCATGATCTCCCGGGGCTGCGCGGTACGCGGCCCCGCATGCCCGGGAACAGGAGCCGGGCGTTTCGGCACGCCCGGCTGGCCCGTGCGATCAGAGGACCGTCGCGCGCAGCGATACCCGCGCGAAGGCCCGCACGCCCTCGATGCGTACGAACCAGGTGCCCGGTGCGGGGTTCACGATTGCGACGGTTTCGTTGTTGCCCGGGCGCCGCGAGCGGCCGTCGGCATCCTCCGCGGTAGGCAGGCGTTCGTGCGCCACCGACAGGTCCGCGTCGCCGCTGCCGCCGTAGGACAGCACGCGGAGGCTGCGCGCGCCCGGCGGAACTTCGATGCGGTACAGCAGCGCGTCGCCGGCGGCGCCGGCAAGGTCGCGCACCGGAAGCCCGTCCTCCAGCAGCGGGATGCCGGCAAGCGGATCTTCCACCTGCACCGCGGCGCTGGCCTGGTTGTTGCCGGTGTCCGGGTCCACGGTCTGCGCGGTGGCTGCCGCGGCCAGCGTCAGCGCCTGTCCTTCCAGCGCCGCAGGCGCGGTGGCGGTGAGCGCGAACACCGCCTCGCCGTCCGCCGCCAGCGCTTCGCCGCTGCAGGCCACGACCGTGCCGGCGTCCTCCGCCTGCGGCGGGTCGCAGCTCCAGCCGGGCGGTGCGGCAACCGCGACCTGCCCGAGCGCTGCATCGAAGGCGAATCCCACGCCGGGGAACGCCGCGGCGTCCGGCCCAGCGTTGCCCACCACCGCCGAGAACTGCGCCTCCGCTCCGGGCGCGACGGTCGCCTCCAGCGCTTCGAGTTCCAGCGACAGGTCCGCGAACCGCAGCGCCGCAAGCCGCACCAGCAGCACCGTCGGGTCGTGGTCCGACAGCCGGGACGGCGTGTCGGGATCGTTGCGCGCCACCTCCGGGAAGTCGGCGCTGATGCGCGCGTGGTCGAGTTCGATCCCGGCCACCGCGGCCGATTCGACCACCGCATCGGCGACCAGGACGTGGTCGAGCGTCTGCGCCTGGTAGTCGAACACGAACGAGTAGCGCTCGGACGGATCGGCCAGCAGGGTGAGGTTGTGCAGGTCCGGCTGCAGCCGGTCGATGCCGTCGCCATCGACCGCGGTCTGCGCATCCGGCGCGGGCAGGCCGGTGACCGTGCCCATCGCGTCGACCAGGCCGTCGTTGAACTCGAACGCGTTGAAGTCGCCCATCACCAGCAGGTTGCGCAGCGGATCGGCGGTCTGCAGCTGCTGCACCAGGTCGGCGAGGAAGTCCGCCTGCGCCTGGCGCTTGGCGCGCACGCGCTGGCCGTCGGTGAGCCAGCCGCTGCTGCCGCTGTCGTCGCTGTCGACGTCGTTGAGCGAGCGCTGGTGGACCACGATCGCGGTGAACGGCCAGCTGCGGCCGTCGCCGAAGTGCACGATGCCGTCAAGCGACAGCGGCGGGCGGTCGTTGAGCAGGCTGGTGCTGCCGTCCGGGTTGTGCAGCAGGGCGTCGGCGCCGTGCTGGACCACGTCGAGGACCTCCACCCGCGGCGTGCCCGGCGCGACCTCGCCGCCGCGCAGCAGGAAGCCCACGTCGATTCCGCCGACGTCGTTGCCTTCCAGCAGGTGCGCCACGTAGCCCGGGTCGGGATCGCCGGCCGCGACCGCATCGGCGTTGACGCGGTCGGCCAGGCGCTGCAGCACGGCCTGGCTCTCCACCTCGACCACGCCGACCACGTCGGGCGCATGCAGGTAGCCGCGGATCGCCAGCGAGGCCTTGGCCAGGCGGTGTTCGAAGGCCGCGGCGGTGAGCACCGGTTCGCCGATCGCCGGGTCGTTGGCGTCGTCGAAGAAGCGCTGCAGGTTCCAGGTGGCGAAGCTGGCGTCGTCGGGCGTTGGCAGGCGCGCGGGACGCGGCAGGCCGGTGCTGCCGCAGTCGATCGTCAGCGGGCCTTCGGGATGGATGGTGTAGCGGCGGAAGGTGTAGTCGAGCGGACCGGTCAGCGAACCGTCGAGGATCAGGCAGCCGCTGGCCACGTTCGCCGCCGGGGCACCGATCGTCGTGCTGTTGACCGCAATCAGCTCGGGGTTGAAGTCCCAGCGCGGGATGTCGGTGGCGCTGCTGCCGAGCGGGTCGGGGTCGGGCACCGGGATGCCCGGCTCGCGGAACGGGCGCGGCGTGCCGGTCACCACCACCGCGAAGCGGCCGTTGCCGGTGGCCGTGGCCTGGGCCTCGCTGATGTTGCCGCCGGTGGGCGCGACCACGGTGGCGCTGGGCACCACCACGCGCATGGACTCCAGGTGTTCGAGCTGGGCCAGTCCGTCGGCCGCATTGGGCGATTCCACCGTCAGCGTCACCGGTGCGGGCAGGGCGTGGCCGGCCGAAAGCGCGATCACGCTGGCGTCGACCAGTTCGGTCAGCGGCAGCTGGTGCGGATCGGCCGCCGGCACGTACTCGTCGACCGTGCCCTGCACCAGCACCCGATTGCCCACCGCCGCGGCCTCGGGCGGGGTGGTTGAAGTGAACACGAAGATGCCCTCGGAGGTGGCCGGATCGCCATCGTCTTCACCGTCGGGCGTCTGCAGGAAGAAGCCGTTGGTCTTGCGACCGGTGACGATGCCGGTGGTGGCGACGGTGAGACCGTCGTAGGGCGAGAGCTGGCCGCTGCCCTGGATCGCCGCGATCGCGACCGTGGCCACGTCGTCGTTGAGGATCGTGCCCAGGCCCGAGGCGTCGGCCAGGTCGGCGCCAGCGGCGTTGGACAACTCGACCGTGAAGGTCTCGTCCGGCTCGGTGACGGTGTCGCCAACGATGTCCACCGCGATCGTGACCGAGGTCGAACCCTCGGCGATGGTGGCGGTGCCGCTGGCGGCGATGTAGTCGCCGTCGGCGACGGTCGCGCCGCCGTCGGCGGTGGCGTAGTCCACGCTCACCCCGCCCGCGCCGGCAGGCTGGTTGAGGCTGATGGTGAAGAACAGCGGGCTGGTGCCGGCGTCGCCCTCGGCCGCGGCGGTATCGCCGATGCCTGCGAACACGGTGCCGCCGCCGGCGCAGGGGGCGGGGACCGTGGCGCCGTTGCGCGGCGTGGGCGCGGCGCTGGCGAAGTCGGCGGCGTTGTCGTCGCTGTCGCGGCAGCCGGCATCGGCGCGGAAGGCGGCGCTGGCGTTGTTCAGCGCCGGGGCCGCGCCGCTGCCTTCGAAGAAGTTGGCGCCGCCGAAGCCGACCAGGTCGACGATCAGCGCCAGCTGCGCCTGATCGCAGGGCGTGCTGCCGCCGTTGCAGCCGAGCGACGTGGTGGAGTCCACCAGCGCGACCTTGCCGGCACTGCCGGACATGTTGATCGTCCCGCTCGCATCCGGCGCGGGCAGCGGATCGCCGTTGGCACCACTGGCCAGGGCGACCAGGAAATAGCGGCCGGGTTCGAGCGACACCGCCGGCAGGACCACGATCTGCGCGCTGCCGGCGCCGAAATTGCCGCTGCCGGTGGCGCTGGCGTACTGCAGCGACAGTCCGGCCAGCGAAGCCGGCTCGCCGCCGCGGTTGAACAGCTCGACGAAATCCCTGCTGTAGGGCGCGCCGCTGTTGCCTCCGCCGCCGTAGACCTGGCTGACGACGACCTGCGCCTGCGCGCTGGCGGCCCACAGGCCGCTGAAGAGGACCAGGGCCGGCATCAGCCGGCGAACGAGGCGAACTGCCATTGCACGCTCCTTATGATCACCCGTCCTGCCGGGTGGCGGCCCCCTGCCGCCGCCGATTGTGCACCCGTCCGGTGTCGTTTGCATGACGGCGGGCGGGGGCGATGCGTTACCCTCGTCAGGATGGGAATCGAACACAACGAACGGCCGCTCGAGGACGGCATCCACACCGACCTCGACGGCCGGATCACCTATGGCGGCTACCTCCGGCTCGACCGCCTGCTTGCCGCCCAGCACCCGCTGTCGGATCCGCCGCACCACGACGAGATGCTGTTCATCGTCCAGCACCAGGTCTCGGAGCTGTGGCTGAAGCTGGCGATCCACGAACTTTCGGCCGCGATCGGCTTCCTGCGCGATGACCAGGTGTGGCGCTGCCAGAAGGTGATCGCGCGCTGCAAGCAGGTGCTGCGCCAGCTGACCGAACAGTGGTCGGTGCTCGAAACGCTCACCCCGTCGGAATACATGGAGTTCCGCGACGTGCTGGGGCCGTCGTCGGGTTTCCAGTCGCTGCAGTACCGCACGCTCGAGTTCCTGATGGGCAACAAGAACGCGGCCATGCTCAAGGTATTCGCGCACGATCCGGACGGCCAGGCGCGGCTGCGCGGGGTACTGGAAGCGCCGGGGCTGTACGACGAGTTCCTGACGTACCTGGCGCGCTGGGGCCATGCGGTGCCGGCGCAGCACCTGGACCGCGACTGGGCGAGGCCGCACGTGCGCGACGAGGCGCTGCTGCCGGTGTTCGAGGCGATCTACGAGGACACCGACCGCCACTGGCGCGAATACGCGCTGTGCGAGGACCTGGTGGACCTGGAAACCCAGTTCCAGCTGTGGCGCTTCCGCCACATGCGCACGGTGATGCGGATCATCGGCTTCAAGCGCGGCACCGGCGGATCGTCCGGCGTGGGTTTCCTCAAGCAGGCGCTGGACCTGACCTTCTTCCCCGAGCTGTTCGACGTGCGCACGCACATCGGCCCGGGACGCTGACGCCGGGCCAGGCCCGTGGACGCATTGTCGGGCTGGGCCCAGTGGCCCGCGTGGCTGGTGGCCGCGCTGGTGCTGGCGCGCGCGGCGCCCGCGCTGCGCAGGCACGTGGCCATGGCGGACGCCGAGGCGCATCGGGTGCTGGTGGTGGCGGTGCTGGCGCTGGCGGCGATGCGCTGGTTCAACACCGCCGCGCTGCAGGGCGTGCTGCTGCACTTCCTCGGCGCCACCATCGCCACCCTGATGTTCGGCGCCGGCACCGCCTGCTGGGCGATGGCGGCGGTGAGCCTGGCGGGCGTGCTGATGGGCGCGGCCTGGCACGGCTGGGCGATGGATTTCCTGGCCACCGGCGCGCTGCCGGTGGCGGTCACCGCGATCGTGTCGTGGGCCGCGCGCACCTGGCTGCCGCGCAACGTGGCCACCTACGTGATGCTCAACGCCTTTGCCGGCGCGGCGATGGCGATGGCCGCGTCGATGCTGGCCAAGGCCGCGGTGTCGGCGTGGCTGGGCGAACGCGCGCTGGCGGCCTATCTGGTGGCCACGCCGATGCTGATGTTCGCCGAGGCGTTCTTCGCCGGCGGGGTGATGGTGCTGGTGGTGGTCTACCGCCCGCACTGGTGCCGCAGCTTCGACGACCGCGAGTATCTGTGGCCGCAGCGGCGGATGTAGCCGGCCCGCGCGCGCGGATGGCCGTGGCGGAAATGCACTAGGATGCGCCGCAACCAGTCCTTGCATGGGATTCCCGCGAATGAACCAGCCAGGTACCGCGCCAGCCGCGGAATCGCGCAGCCTCGTGACCCGCTTCCTCGATGCCGTCGAGCGCGCGGGCAACCGACTTCCCGACCCTGCGGTGCTGTTCCTGCTGCTGATGTTCGCGGTGTGGGCGGTCTCGGCGCTGCTGGCCAACGTCAGCTTCAGCGAGCTCGATCCGCGCAGCGGCGATCCGATCCAGATCCGCAACCTGCTCGCCGGCACCGCCTTCACCGCGTTCATGGCCGACATGGTGCACACCTTCGTCAACTTCGCGCCGCTGGGGGTGGTGCTGGTGGCGATGCTGGGCCTGGGCGTGGCCGAGCACACCGGCTTCATCAACGCCGCCTTGCGCGCGATCCTGTCGGTGACCCCGAAGATGCTGCTCACCCCGATGCTGATCGCGGTGGGCATCTTCAGCCACATCGCGGTGGATGCCGGCTATGTGCTGGTGATCCCGCTGGGCGCGGTGATCTTCTATGCGGCAGGGCGCCATCCGCTGGCCGGCATCGCAGCCGCGTTCGCGGGCGTGTCGGGCGGCTTCTCGGCCACCTTCATTCCGTCCAGCCTCGACCCGCTGCTCTCGGGCCTGACCCAGGAGGCGGCACGCCTGATCGACCCGACGGTGGTGGTCAACCCCCTCAACAACTACGTCTTCACCACCGCCTCGACCGCGCTGATCGTGCTGGTCGGCTGGTTCCTGACCGACCGCGTGATCGAACCGCGCCTGCGCGATACCGTCGTCGACGGCGATGCGGCCGACATGCCGAAGATGGAAACGCTCACCGCGCCCGAACGCCGTGGCCTGATGCTGGCGGCGGGATCGATGCTGGCCCTGGCGATCGCGCTGGCGCTGACCGCGTACCCGGCCGGCTCGGCCTGGCGCGCCCCGGCCGATGCGCCCAGCGGCGCCGGCGAGCTGCTGGTGGCCACCGCGCCGCTGATGCAGTCGATCGTGCCGTTGATCTTCATCCTGTTCCTGGTCCCGGGCGTGGTCTATGGCTATGCGTCGGGCACGGTGAAGACCCACCGCGACGTCATCGCCGGCATGAGCAAGGCGATGGGCGGGATGGGCTACTACATCGTCATGGCGTTCTTCGCCGCGCAGTTCATCTACGCCTTCGGCCAGAGCAACCTCGGCGCGCTGCTGGCGATCAAGGGCGCCAACCTGTTGCAGGCGCTGGGCATGCCCACCGGCGTGACCCTGGCCGGGATCGTGCTGCTGTCGGGCTTCGTCAACCTGCTGGTGGGATCGGCCTCGGCCAAGTGGGCGCTGATCGGCGCGATCATGGTGCCGATGCTGATGCAGCTGGGCATTTCGCCCGACCTGACCCAGGCCGCCTACCGGGTGGGCGATTCGAGCACCAACATCATTACCCCCTTGCTGCCGTACTTCCCGCTGATCGTGGTGTTCTGCCAGAAGTACGTGAAGTCCAGCGGGATCGGGACCCTGCTGGCGTTGATGCTGCCGTACTCGCTCACCCTGCTGGTGGTCTGGACGGGCTTCCTGCTGGGGTTCTGGGCTTTGGGCCTGCCGCTGGGAGTGGGCGCGAGCTATGAATACCTGCCGGGCAGTTGATCCGCCAGGCGTGGCCGCGTCCGCACCCCGCCAGACCTTGGAGCGTGGCCCGGATTGTCGAAAGTTTCGGGTGAAATGCGGGAGGATGTCGCCAGGATGAAGGAAGATCGCGACATATCCCTGCAAGTGACGAGGCCGGCCTCGCGACTGCCCGCGACCGGTCCGCGCTTTCCATTGCCTGCCCCCACGGGCTAAGTTACGCCCCTTGCGGCCGCCAGGGGTCGCGTCCGTCCTTACTGGAGCCGCCGTCCGTGTCCACTCATCCGCAGCATGCCGCCGAGGCGGGCAAGACCATTCTCGGCCACCCGCGTGGCCTGTTCATGCTGTTCTTCGCCGAGATGTGGGAGCGCTTTTCGTACTACGGCATGCGCGCCCTGCTGGTGCTGTACCTGACCAAGCACTGGCTGTTTTCCGACGGCGACGCCTCGATGGTGTACGGCGCCTACACCGCGCTGGTGTACATCACCCCGGTGGTCGGCGGCTACCTGGCCGACCGGTACCTGGGACAGCGCAAGGCGGTGCTCTACGGCGCGGTGCTGCTGGTGGCCGGCCACTTCCTGATGGGCTTCGAGGGCAGCGGTGACCAGGGCAGCCCGGCAATGAACGCGTTCTGGCTGGCGCTGGCCTTCATCATCGTCGGCTCGGGCTTCCTCAAGGCCAACATCTCGGTGATGGTCGGCCAGCTGTATCCGCGCACCGACGTGCGCCGCGACGGCGCGTACACGATCTTCTACATGGGCATCAACCTCGGCGCCTTCCTCGGCTCGCTGCTGTGCGGCTATCTGGGCGAGACCTACGGCTGGAAGTACGGCTTCGGCGCGGCCGGCTTCGGCATGCTCGCCGGGCTGATCGTGTTCGTGATCGGCAAGCCGCTGCTGCAGGGCAAGGGCGAGTCGAGCGATCCGCAGAGGCTGCGGCAGCGAGTCGCCGGGGTGCCGTTCGAGTGGCTGCTGTACGGGCTGGGTATCGCCATCGTCGTGGCCTGCTGGTGGATGGTGCAGAACCAGGAGGTGGTGGGCTGGGCGCTGTTCGCCAGCGGCGTGGTCCTGCTGGCCTACGTGTGCTGGGTCGCCGTGCGCCGGCTCGACCCGCATGCGCGCGACCGCATCTTCGCGGCGATGATCCTGATGATCGGTTCGGTGCTGTTCTGGTCGCTGTTCGAGCAGGCTGGCTCGTCGCTCAATCTGTATACCGACCGCTACGTCGACCGCAACATGCTCGGCTGGGACGTTCCGGCATCGATGTTCCAGTCCATCAACGCGATGTACATCATCCTGCTCGCGCCGTTCTTCGCGGGGCTGTGGACCTGGCTGGGCAAGCGCGGGCTGGAGCCGTCGGCGCCGGCCAAGTTCGGCATGGGCATGGTGCAGCTCGGCTTGGGCTTCCTGGTGCTGGTGGCCGGTGCGGCGGGCGTGGCCAGCGGCAACATGACGCCGGTGCTGTTCATCTTCCTGATCTACCTGCTGCACACCACCGGCGAGCTGTGCCTGTCGCCGGTCGGCCTGTCGGCGATGAACCGGCTGGCGCCGGCGCACCTGGCCAGCCTGATCATGGGCAGCTGGTTCTTCGCATCGGCCACCGGCAACTTCGTCGCCGGCCTGATCGCGCGCGCCACCGGCTCGGAGGCCGCCTCGGGCGAGGGCGCGGCGCAGCAGGTGGTGCTCGACGTCTACACCACGGTCGGCTGGGTCGCGGTGGGCGTGGGCGTGGGCTTCATGCTGGTGGCGCCGCTGATCCGCCGCCTGATGCACCTGGAAACCCTGCGCGACGACGACGTGCTGGCGGGTCAGGCCGAACTGGCCGAGCCGGCGGCGGCCGGCATGGATATCCGCAAGGAAACCAGGTAGGCCTCACGGCGGCGCGCGCCGGTTGCGCGCCGCCGGTCCCGTCGTAGTCCGCTATGCGCGGTGCCGCGCGCGCAGCGCAACCCGCGCGGGATGTGCGCGTGGCTGCGGGTCGTTCGCCTGCGCTCCCTCACGCGTCCGGCGACCCGCCGGGTGCAGGCGGTTTCAACCGCGCTCCCGGGGTCCGGCGTGGAAAGACCTGCGGCATCCATCGCGGCTGGAGCTCGTGCAGGCAACTGCGGGAGCCGCGCCATTCGCCCCGCAGGCTCCCGACAGTTGTCCGCCGGGGCGCCCGGCAGTCACGCCGCGGATGTTCCGCGCGCCGCTCAGATGTGGCGCAGCATCTCGTCCATGCCATCGCCGGCAAGCTTGTCGATCAGGCGCGAGAGGGTCTCGCGCTCGTCTTCCGACAGCGGCGCCAGCAGGTGGCGTTCGCAGGTCAGGGTCATCGGCGCGACTTCGTCGTAGACCGAATATCCGGCTTCCGAGAGCGTGAGCACCGAGCGCCGGCGGTCGTCGCCGTGGATCTCGCGCTTGAGCAGCTCGCGCTCCAGCAGGCGTCCGACCGCACGGCTCACCGCCACCTTGTCCATCGCGGTGCGTTCGGTGACCTCGCGCGCCGACAGGCCCGGATAGCGGCCGAGCACGGCCATGACCCGCCATTCGGTGATCGCCAGCCCGAAGCGGCGGTGGTATTCGCTGGAGATGGCGTTGCTGACCCGGTTGGAGAGCACGCTCAGGCGGTAGGGCAGGAACCGCTCCAGTTCGAGAATCGCATGTTCCTGTGAGACAGCTGCGTCGGACATGATGCACTGCACCTTGCTATTGGTTTCCCATGAAACTATAGAATAGGCGATCCGGTGCGGCCCGCGTCGCCCTTCCCCCGCGAGGAGTATCACATGACAGCGCAGTCACAGACAGCCGGCGCTCCCCAGGCAGGAATGCAGGTTGCCACGTTCGAGAACCCGATGGGGATCGACGGCTTCGAATTCGTCGAGTACGCCGCCCCCGAGGGGCAGGCGGAGCAGCTGCACGACTACTTCCGCCGCCTGGGTTTCGTCCAGGTCGCGCGCCACCGCACCCGCCCGATCAGCACCTACCGCCAGGGCGACTGCACCTTCCTGATCAACGAGGACCCGGACTCCTTCGCCGCGCGCTTCGCCGCGAAGCATGGTCCCAGCGCCTGCGGCTTCGCGATCCGCTTCAGCAAGCTGGCCGAATGGGTGCGGGTGCAGGCGCTGCAGAACGGCGCCGAGGAGTTCGACCCGGCCGACGAGTTGAGCAAGGCGGTGGCCGCGCCGGTAATCAAGGGCATCGGCGGCTGCATGCTGTACCTGGTGGACCGCTACGACGACAAGGGCACGATCCACGACCCCGATTACGAGATCCTGCCCCGTGCCGACCTGATGCCCGAGGGCTTCGGCCTGACCTTCATCGACCACCTCACCCACAACCTCTACCAGGGGAACATGGCCAAGTGGTCGGACTACTACGAGCGCCTGTTCAACTTCCGCGAGATCCGCTACTTCGACATCAAGGGGGCGAAGACCGGCCTGCTGTCCAAGGCCATGACCGCGCCCGACGGCATGGTGCGCATCCCGCTCAACGAGTCGAGCGACCCGAAGTCGCAGATCAACGAATACCTCGATACCTACCACGGCGAGGGCATCCAGCACATCGCCTGCTTCACCGACGACATCTATGCCACGGTGGAAAAGATGCGCGAGGCGGGGATCGCGTTCCTGGACACCCCCGCCACCTATTTCGAAGTGATCGACCAGCGCATCCCGGACCACGGCGAGGACGTGGAGCGGCTGGCGCGCAACGGGATCCTGATCGATGCCGACCCGGAGACGAAGCAGCGCAAGCTGCTGCAGATCTTCACCACCAACGCACTCGGCCCCATCTTCTTCGAGATCATCCAGCGCAAGGGCAACGAAGGCTTCGGCGAAGGCAACTTCCAGGCCCTGTTCGAGAGCATCGAGCGCGACCAGATGAAGCGCGGGGTGCTGTAGGCTTTGAGCCCCTCATCCCGACGGGACGGGGGCTTAAGCGAGACGAGCCATGGACAGCAGCAACTACATGTCCGGATTCGGCAACGAATTCGCCACCGAGGCGGTTCCCGGCACCCTGCCGGTGGGGCGCAATTCGCCGCAGAAGGTGGCGCACGGGCTTTATGCCGAGCAGCTGACCGGCAGCGCATTCACCGCGCCGCGCGGCGAGAACCGGCGCAGCTGGCTGTACCGGATCCGGCCGGCGGCCATGCACGGGCGCTTCGAGCGGTTCGCGCAGCCGCGGCTGCACGAGCGGTTTGGCGAGTCTCCCGTCTCGCCCGAGCAGATGCGCTGGAACCCGCTGCCGCTGCCCGAGGCGCCGACCGACTTCATCGAGGGCCTGTACACGGTGGCCGGCAACGGCGGCAGCGATGGGCGCACCGGCGTGGGCATCCACCTGTACGCGGCCAACACCGCCATGCGCGGGCGCTATTTCTACAGCGCCGACGGCGAGCTGCTGATCGTCCCGCAGCAGGGGCGGCTGCGCATCGCCACCGAGCTGGGGGTGATCGGGCTGGAGCCGCAGGAGATCGCGGTGATCCCGCGCGGCGTGCGGTTCCGCGTCGAGCTGCCGGACGGCCCTTCGCGCGGCTACGTGTGCGAGAACTACGGCGCGCTGCTGCGGCTGCCCGACCTCGGGCCCATCGGCGCCAACGGGCTGGCCAATCCGCGCGACTTCCTCACCCCGGTGGCCGCCTGGGAGGACGTCGAGGGCGGCTTCGAGCTGATCGCGAAGTTCAACGGCCACCTGTGGCATGCGCCGATCGGGCACTCGCCGCTGGACGTCGTGGCCTGGCACGGCAACTACGCGCCGTACAAGTACGACCTGCGCCGCTTCAACGCCATCGGATCGATCAGCTTCGACCATCCCGATCCGAGCATCTTCCTGGTCCTGACCTCGCCCACCGACACCCCCGGCGTGGGCAACCTGGACTTCGCCATCTTCCCGCCGCGCTGGCTGGTGCAGCAGGACACCTTCCGCCCGCCCTGGTTCCATCGCAACGTGGCCAGCGAGTTCATGGGCCTGATCCACGGCACCTACGATGCCAAGGCCGAAGGCTTCGCGCCCGGCGGCTGCTCGCTGCACAACTGCATGACCGGGCACGGGCCGGACGCGGCAACGTTCGAGAAGGCCTCGGACGCGGACCTGTCGAAGCCGGACGTGATCGAAGGCACGATGGCCTTCATGTTCGAGACCCGCGCGGTGCTCAAGCCCACGCGCCAGGCGGTCGACGCCGCGCATCGCCAGCGCGACTACCAGGCCTGCTGGGCGGGGCTGCGCAAGCGCTTCACGCCGCCGGGCTGAAACGCGGCGAGGCTTCGCCGGCAGGAGGGGCCTGGGCCGCGACTGGAATCGGACTGTCGCGCGAGCGCCGGTTGCAATCGCGGATGAAAGCCGTTCCCGTCGCGGTCCCGTCCCGGGAAGGCGTCGCCATCGCGCTCACGCGCACCGTGACATGCTCGCGCCTCCGTCGCCGATTCCGGAGCCTCCATGCGCCTGCAGGCATCACTCCTGGCCATTGCCGTCGCCACGCTCAGCGCCTGCGGCGCGCCGCGCGACGATACCGGCACCGCGCCCGCTGCCGAGGCCGCGTCGCCGCCGGTGCAGCTGCCGCCTGCGGAGGCGTCGCCCGCCTCCGATGCCGGATCCACCGCCGGCCAGGCCGGCTCGCTGCGCGTCGATGCGCCCGCCGAGGGGAGCATCGGCTTCGACGGTTTCGGCCCGGCGCGGTTCGGCGACAGCGCCGAGGCCGTGCGCCAGGCCTGGGGCGGCGACCTTGGCGACGCGCAGCCGTCGGAGCCCGGCGGCTGCCACTATCTGATCCCGCAGCCGCTCGGCAGCGAAGGCTACCGCACCGCCTTCATGATCGAGGGCGACCGCTTCGTGCGGATGGACGTGCGCGATGCCGCCGTCACCGCGCCAGGCGGCGCGAAGCTGGGCATGACCGGCGACCAGGTGCGCGCGCTGTATCGCGGTCGCGTGGAGGAGTTGCCGCACAAGTACGATCCGCAGGGCAGCGTGCTGCGCGTGACCGCGCCGGAAGGCGGCAGCGGCGTGCTGGTGCTGGAACTCGATGGCGACGGCCGCGTGGACGAGTGGCGGGTGGGCGTGCCGCCGCAGGTCGACTATGTGGAAGGGTGTTCCTGAGCGCGCCCGCGGCTCCGGCATAATCGGCCCACCTGTCGGAACAAGGACACGACCATGACCGGTGCGCTGTTCGACCTGGTGGCGGGAATCGTCCTGCTGGCGCTGGGCGGCGACTCGCTGGTGAAGGCGGCTTCGGGACTGGCGCGGCGTGGCGGCATCTCGCCGTTCACCACGGGGCTGGTGCTGGTGACCTGCGCGACCTCGATCCCCGAGCTGGCGGTCAACCTGCGTGCGGTCTCGGTCGGGGAGCCGGCGCTGGCGCTGGGCAACGCGGTCGGCAGCAACATCGTCAACTTCGGCCTTACCCTGGGCGCGGCCGCGCTGGTCGCGCCGCTGTTGATCCGCTGGAAGGCGTTGCCTTCGCTGCTGGTATGCCTGGTGGTCGCGACCCTGGCCACGATCCTGCTGGGCCAGGATGGGCGGCTCGGGCGCCTCGATGGAGCCATCCTGGTCGCGTCGTTCTTCGTCGTGTCCGGGTTTGCCTGGGCGTTCGGCCGGCGCCAGCCGGAGCTGCGCAACGAGTTCGCCGGCTTCGCCGAGACCCGCGCCGGGACGCTGCCCAACCTCGCGCGCCTGGCGATCGCGGCGGCGCTGCTGTACTTCGGCGCCCGGTGGGTGGTGCGCGGCGCGCTCGGGCTCGGGCCGTCGCTGGGGATGGACTCGCTGCTGCTTGGCCTGCTGCCGGTGGCCATCGGCACTGCGCTGCCGGAAGTGGCGGCCGCCATCGCCGCCGCGCGCCGCGGCCAGGGCGATATTGTCGCCGGCCACGTGATCGGATCGAGCCTGGTCAACCTGCTGCTGGTGGTTGGCGGCATGGCGCTGCTGGGCGGCGTGCCGGTACCGGCCTCGTTCGTGCGCTTCGAGCTGCCGGCTGCGCTGGTGCTGGCCGCGCTGCTGCTGCCGATGCTGCGCGGCGGCCTGCACCTGAGCCGCGCCGAGGGCGCGGTGCTGCTGCTGGCGTTCCTGGCCTGGGCGGGGTTCGAGCTGGCGATGCTCTAGCGGGCCGGCGGCAGGCGCCGCCATCGTTGCGGCAAAAGCGGCAAGCCGGTCGGGTTGACCGGACCTGCGTCTGTCGAAGCCGCGGGGACGACGTGTCGGCGCCCGGTCAGCTGTCGTTGCGGGCTTCCTCGATCTCGCGCGCCAGCTGTTCGGCGCGTTCGTCGGCGTCGTCGCGGATGTGGCCTTCAGGCTCGGTGCTGGTCGAGGGCGCCTCGGGGCGCCTGTCCATCAGCGACAGCGCGGCGCGCGACATCAGGTGGGCCGCCACCGGCGCGGTCAGGAACAGGAACACGGTGATCAGCAGTTCGCGCGGGTGCAGGCCGGTGCCGTGGATCGAGCGGTGCAGCACCGAGGCGGCCAGGATGCAGCCCACGCCCAGGGTGCTGGCCTTGGTCGGGCCATGGATGCGGTGGAAGAAGCTGGTCAGCTTGACCAGGGCGAAGCTGCCCAGGAACACGAAGAAGCAGCCCGCGACCAGCAGGAACAGCGTCGCGATGTCGATCGCCAGCCTCATTCGACGATGTCCCGGCGGATCACGTACTTGCTCAGCACCACGGTGCCGAAGAAGCCGAGCATGGCGATGATCAGCGCGATCTCGAAGTAGACCTCGGTCTCGTCGAGCATGCCCAGCAGCACCACCTGCGCGATGGTCGCCACGTACAGGGTGTCCAGCGCGAGGATGCGGTCGGGCGCGGTGGGCCCGCGCACCAGCCGCCACAGCGCCAGCAGCATGGCCAGCCCTACGACCACCATGCCGCCGCCGATCACCATGTTCATCAGGTCGATCATGGGAAGATCCGGCGCAGTGGCGCTTCGTAGCGTTGCTTGATCCCGTCGATCATCTGCTGCGGGTCCTCCACGTGCAGGCAGTGCACCAGCAGGTGCTTGCGGTCGTTCGAGAGTGCGGCGGTCAGCGTCCCCGGCGTCAGCGTGATCACGCTGGTCAGGGCGGAGATGCCGTGGATGTTGGTCAGCTCCAGCGGGATCCAGATGAAGCCCGGCTTCAGCCGGTCCTCCGGCCCCAGCACCTGCCGGGCCACGGTGACGTTGGCGACCACCACGTCCCACAGCAGCTTCAATCCGAGCGGGATCAGGATCCAGGCCTCGCCCATGCGCGCGAACTCGCGCTCCAGGCGCGCGGCGATCTGCGGCATCAGCCAGGCCAGCAGGGCCGCCATCAGCACGGTGCCGGGACTGGCGTCCTCGGCCATCAGCAGCCAGAAAATGAAGACCGTGATGCTCTGCGGGATCGACGGGAAGATGCGGGCGATCATGTGCGGCTCCTCATGGCGCGCGCTGCTGCGGCCGGGTGCCGCGGACGTCGCGCACGTAGTCCGCGGGCGACAGCAGCTGTCCGGCCGCGGCCGTGGTGTAACGCAGGATCGGCGCGGGCGCCACGCTCATGGCCACACCATAGGCCAGCAGCAGCGCAGTGGCGGCGATTTCAATGTTGCCCACCTTCGGCATGTCGGCTGGCGGCATCGCGTGCAGCGGCTCGGGCTCGGCCTCGTCGATGCGCCAGAACAGGCGGGTGCCGGTGCGGCTGAGCCCGATCAGGGCCAGCAGGCCGCTGCCCAGCACGGTGGCGTAGACCCAGCCGGTGTCCGCGGCCGGTACCGCGCCCAGCAGCAGGAACTTGCCGATGAAGCCGGACAGCGGCGGCAGCCCGATCAGCAACAGCGCCGCGACCATGTACAGCAGGCCGGTCAGGCGCGGAATCGGCTGCGCGATCGGCAGCACCCGGTCGCCGTAGCGGCCGCGTTCGCGCTGCACGATGTGCGCGATCAGGAACATCGCCGCGGCGGCGAAGCAGCTGTGCGGCAGGTAGTACAGGCCGGCGGCGATGGTGTCCGCCCGGGCCAGGGAGAACGCCACGAACAGCATGCCCGATGACATCAGCACCAGGTAGGCCGCGCCGATGCGCAGGCGCAGCGCACCGACCACGCCGAGACTGCCCAGCAGCATCGTCGCCATGCCCAGCACCAGCAGCGGCTCGCGGCCGAATCCGGCCAGCGGGCCGGCGGCCTCGCCGAACCATAGCGAACCCACGCGCAGCAGCGCGTACAGGCCGACCTTGGTCATGATCGCGAACAGCGCGGCCACCGCCGCCGGCGCGCGCGCGTAGGCATCGGGCAGCCACAGGTACATCGGCAACAGCGCGGCCTTGGCGCAGAACACCACCAGCAGCAGGCCCAGCGCCACCCGCACCAGGGCCAGGTCCTGCGGCGCGACCTCGGACACCCGCACCGCCAGTTCGGCCATGTTGAGCGTGCCCAGCAGGCCGTAGATCAGCCCCAGCGCGATCAGGAACAACGTCGACGCGGCGATGTTGAACACCACGTAGTGCATGCCCGCGGCGATGCGCTCGCCGCGCGCGCCCGACAGCAGCAGGCCGTAGGAGGCGATCAGCATCACCTCGAAGAACACGAACAGGTTGAAGATGTCGCCGGTCAGGAAGGCGCCGTTGAGCCCGGCCAGCTGGATCTGGAACAGCGCATGGAAATGCAGGGCGCGCCGGTCCCAGCCGGCGCAGGCGTACAGCAGCGCCGGAATCGCCAGCAGGGTGGTGGTCAGCACCATCAGCGCGCTGAGCCGGTCGAGCATCAGCACGATGCCCAGCCGCGAGGGCCAGTCGCCGAGCAGGTAGGCCTCGACCGCGCCGCCGTCCGCGCGCACCAGCAGCGCCACCGCCGCGGCCAGCAGCAGGGCCAGCCCGATCCAGGCGCCGGTGCGCAGCACGCGCACGTTGTGGCGTCGCTCGAGCAGCAGCAGGATCGCGCCGGTGACCAGCGGCAGCAGGATCGGCGCCAGGACCAGGTGCTGCATCATGCGCGCGGACTCCGCTCGCCGTCCGCGTCGCCGTCGGGTGCGGGCTGCCCGGGTTCGCGCCCGTCGACGTGGTCGCTGCGCAGGTCGGCGTGGTTGCGCATGGCCACCACCACCACCACCGCGGTCATCGCGAAGGCGATCACGATCGCGGTCAGCACCAGCGCCTGCGGCAGCGGATCGGTGTAGTTGTCGCGGATCGGCTCGACCAGCGCGCGCAGCACCGGCGGCTTGCCCACCACCAGCCGCCCCGAGGCGAAGATCAGCAGGTTGGTGGCATAGGACAGCAGGGTCAGGCCGAGGATCACGTCGAAGGTGCGGGCGCGCAGCAGCAGGTACACCCCCGCCGCGACCAGGACGCCGATGCCACTGGCGAGTGCGAATTCCATCAGGCGGCTTCCTCCGCGGCCAGGGTGCGCCGCCGCACCGTGCCCATCGTCGAGAGGATCAGCAGCGCGCCGGCGAACACCACCACGTACACGCCGGTGTCGAACACCAGCGCGCTGGCCAGCGGCAGGCTGCCGATCACCGGCAGGTGCAGGTCGACGTGGCCGCTGGTCAGGAACGGCAGGCCGAACAGCAGCGAACCCAGGCCGCCGGCCGCGGCCAGCAGCAGGCCGATCGAGATGCCGCGCACGTAGTCGAAGCCGAACGTCGACTCGACCGCGCGCGCGCCCTGCAGCACGTACTTGATCAGCACCGGCACCGCGATCGCCAGGCCGGCGATGAAGCCGCCGCCGGGCGCGTTGTGGCCGCGCAGGAACAGGTAGATCGACACCGTCAGCGCCAGCGGGAACAGCAGCTGGGTGAGGTCGGCGGGGATCGGCAGCTGGACCGGCGGCCCGGGCACGATCTCGTCCGGCCGCAGCCTGGCCCAGCGCAGCATCGCGTGCACCACGAGCGCCGCGACCGCGAACACGGTGATCTCGCCGAAGGTGTCGAAGCCGCGGAAGTCCACCAGGATCACGTTCACCACGTTCGCGCCATAGGCCTCGGGCAGGGAGCGGGCGAGCATCTCGGCCGCCACCGAGCCGTCCGGCTCGCGAACGAGCATCGCGTAGGCCAGGCCCGCGACGCCAATGCCGGCCACCGCCGAGATCAGCGCGTCGCGCCAGCGCCGGAACGGCGTGCGCGCCTGCCTGGACTGCTTGGGCAGGTAGTTGAGCGCCATCATCATCAGCGCGATGGTCACCATCTCCACCAGCAGCTGGGTCAGGGCCAGATCGGGCGCCGAGAGCATGGCGAAGGCGACGCTGACCATCAGGCCCACCGCGCCGATCACGATCAGCGCGGTCAGCCGCTTGCCGTGCCAGGCCACCGTGGCCAGGGTGGAGGCGACCAGCACCGCCCACAGGATCCAGCCCAGCCACGGCATCGGCTGCGGCGCGGGCAGGTCGCCCAGCAGGGCCACCTCCTTGCCGATGAAGGGCGCGGCGCCGACCACCAGCACCACCACGATCATCCAGAACAGGCTGCGGCGGATGCCGCCCGCGGCCACGCGCCCGGTGAAGCGCCAGGCGGCGTTGAACAGCTTCTCGACGTTGAGCTGGTACAGGTGCCGCCCCCAGGTGCGCAGGATCGCGTCGTGCAGCGCGAACAGCCGGCGCAGCGCGAAGTAGAACAGCAGGCCGCCCAGCACGCCGCCGATGCTCATCGCCAGCGGCAGGTTCCAGCCGTGCCAGACCGCCAGCGAGAACTCCGGCGCCGCCGGGCCGAGGGTGCCCGCCACGGCGGTCTTGAGCGCCGGCTCGATCGCAAGCCCGGGCAGCATGCCGACCGCCAGGCACAGCGCCACCAGCACCGCGACCGGAACCTGCATCCACGCCGGCGGCTCTTGCGGCTCCACCGGCAGCGCGCGTGGTCCGCGCCCGAAGAACGCGTCGTGCACGAAGCGCAGGCTGTAGGCAACGCCGAATACGCCGTACAGCAGCGCGGCGATGCTGATCGCGATGCGGAACAGGTTGCGCTCGCCGGCGTCCAGCGCCTCGGCGAAGAACATCTCCTTGGACAGGAAGCCGTTGAGCAGCGGGATGCCGGCCATCGCCAGCGAGGCCACGATCGCCAGCGCCGCGGTGTAGGGCATGTAGCGGCGCAGGTTGCCCATCCGGCGCAGGTCGCGGGTGCCGCATTCGTGGTCGATGATGCCCGCGGCCATGAACAGCGAGGCCTTGAAGGTGGCGTGGTTGAGGATGTGGAACACGCCGGCCACCACCGCCATCGGCGTGGACAGGCCGAACAGCAGGGTGATCAGGCCCAGGTGGGAGATGGTGGAATACGCCAGCAGGCCCTTGAGGTCGTGCTGGAAGATCGCGTACCAGGCCCCGACCAGCAGGGTGATCGCCCCGACCGTGGTGACCACGTAGAAGAACAGTTCGGTGCCCGCCAGCGCCGGGTGCAGGCGGGCGAGCAGGAATACGCCCGCCTTGACCATCGTCGCCGAGTGCAGGTAGGCCGACACCGGCGTGGGCGCGGCCATCGCCTGCGGCAGCCAGAAGTGCAGCGGGAACTGCGCGCTCTTGGTGAACACGCCGGCCAGCACCAGGGCCAGGATCGCCGGATACTCGGCGCTGGCGCGGATCGCATCGCCCGAGGCGAGCACCACGTCCAGCTCGTAGCTGCCGGTCACGCGCCCGATCAGCAGCACGCCGCCGAGCAGTGCGAATCCGCCCATGCCGGTGATGGTCAGGGCCATGCGTGCGCCCTGGCGGGCGTCCTGGCGATGGGTCCAGAACCCGATCAGCAGGAACGAGCTGATGCTGGTCAGCTCCCAGAACACCACCAGCAGCAGCAGGTTGCCGGCCAGCACCACGCCCAGCATCGCGCCCATGAACAGCAGCAGGTAGCCGAAGAAGCGGCGCGCGCTGTCTTCGTCCGACAGGTAGTAGTGGGCGTACAGCACGATCAGCGCGCCGATGCCCAGGACCAGGCCCGCGAACATCCACGCCAGCCCGTCCAGGCGCAGCGAGAACGCCAGCCCCGCCTGCGGCAGCCAGTCCAGGCTCGAAGCCGGCACCTGCCCGTCCATCACCCCGGGCGTGAACCCTGCCAGCAGCGCCAGGCCAAGCAGCGGCGCGGCCGCGGCCATCCAGGCGACGGTCCGTCGCGTTGCGCCGGGCGCCAGCGCGATGGCCAGCGCCGCCACGAAGGGCAGGGCCAGGAGGAGGTTGAGCATCAGGAGTCCGGGATGGGCGGGCCGCCACGACGCGGATGCGCCGTGCCGGCAGCCGAGTTTAGCCGACGGGCCGGGGCAGGGCGGCCGCGCTATGCTTCCGGCGATGACACGGGCCCCCTTCGACGCGCCGCGAACGCCCCCGCAGCGCCCGCTGGAGCAGGGCCGCGCACTGGTGTTCGGCGCCAGCGGCCAGATCGGGCGCCCCGTACTGTCGCGCCTCGTCCAGGCCGGCTGGCATGTGCACGCACTTTCGCGCCGGCCGCAGCCCGACCTCGCCGGCGTGCAGTGGTTGCGTGGCGACCTGGCCGGGAGCCGCGAGCTGCCCGCGCAGGTGGACCTGGTGCTCAGCTGCGGACCGCTGGACGCGTTTGCGGCGCGCTTCGCGCGGGGCGACGTCGCGTGCACGCGGGTGCTGGCGTTCGGTTCGACCAGCGTCGAGGTCAAGCATGCCTCGCCCGATGCGGGCGAGCGCCAGATTGCGCGCCGGCTGCGCGAAGCCGAGGCGACGCTGTTCGAGGCCGCCGCGACGCGCGGCGTCGCCGCCACCGTGCTGCGGCCTACCCTGGTCTACGGCGCCGGCCGCGACGCCACCCTGACCCGGATCGCCGCGCTGGCGCGGCGGCTGAACGGGTTCGCCCTTCCGGCCGACGCCATCGGACTGCGCCAGCCGGTGCACGTCGACGATCTGGCCGCGGCCGCGCTGGCCTGCCTCGACGCGCCGGCCACCCACGGCCGCGCCTATGCGCTGCCGGGTGGCGAGACCCTGCCGTATCGCGAGATGGTGGCGCGCGCGCTCGCGGCCCTGCCGTCGCGGCCGCGGCTGCGGCTGCTGCCGCCGCCGCTGTTCCGCGCGCTGCTGGCGCCGGCGCGCCTGCTGGGCGTGGCGTCGGGCTTCGGCGACGCGGCGCTGGCGCGGATGCGCGAAGACCTGGTGTTCGACGACGCGCCGGCGCGGCGCGATTTCGGCTATGCGCCGCGCGCGTTCGCGCCCGACGCGGCCATGCTCACACCTCCGGGGTGATCGGCGCCACCTGGCGCGCCTTCTGCAGGCTGCGGATGGCGATGAGCAGCACCCCGCCCAGCACCATCGCGCCGCCGGTCCACAGCGCCGGCCCCGGCCGGTCGCCCCAGAACACGATCCCGAGCAGCACCGCGAACACCGGCGTGAGCAGCAGGTAGGGCGTCACCTGCGCCACCGGATGGCGCTGCACCAGCCGGAAGAACAGGCCGTGCCCGAGCAGCGAGGCGAACACCGCCGCGTACACCGCGCCGCCCCAGCCGATCCAGCTGGCCTCGCGCAGCGCGGCCATGCCCCCGGGTTCGAACAGCAGGCTGATCGCCAGCAGCGGCAGCAGGCTCAGCGCCGCGGTCCAGCCCTGCTGGTCGACCATGCCCACCCCGGCCAGCCCGCGCATCAGCACCGTCCCGATCGCCACCATCAGCGACGAGAACAGCATCACCAGCAGCGCCAGCGGCGCGTCCAGCACCATCGGATCGAAGCCCAGCACCAGCACCCCGGCGAGGCTGATCGTGATCCCCAGCGCGGTGCGCCAGGCGAAGCGCTCGCCCAGCCACCACCACGCCAGCAGCATCGCCATCGGCACATAGGTCTGGGTGACGATCGCCGGCGAGGACAGGTTGCCGGCGAGCTTGAGCGCCAGGAAGCTCGTTCCGAAGTGCAGCACCCCGGTGAACAGCGCGATGCCGGCCAGGCGCGGCCACTGCGAGCGCGGCGGCGGACGCATGAACGCGGCCAGCAGCAGCACCACGATCGCCATGCGCAGCGCGGTGAACAGGAACGGCGGGATTTCCTGCAGCGCGTGCGCCGAGGTGAGGAAGTTGACCGCCCAGCACAGGCAGATCAGCAGCGCGAGCGCGAGGTCGCGCGGGCCCAGCCCCGCGCCGGTGGTCATGGTGTCACCAGCGTGTCACCAGCGCAGGCCCAGCTTCCGGTACAGCTTCGACAGCACCCAGGCCGGGCCGATCAGCAGGTAGCGCAGGTCGGTGAAGAAGCTCGGCTTCCTGCCCTCGAAAAGCCTGCTGTGGCCCACGAACTGCGCGATCCAGGCCACCACGAACACGCCCACCGCCAGCCACAGCAAAAAGCGCGTGCCCTGCATGCGTTCGATCCAGAACGTCAGCCACAGCATCGCCACGAACACCGCCAGCATGCCGAAGCCGATCGCGCGCGACGCGCGGAAATAGAACATCCACGCCGCAAAACACGCCAGGCCCGCCCACAGGCCGGCCCGGAACCCGCTTTCGGCCGGCACCGGGATGCACCACAGCAGCGCGATCACGCTCCACAGGATCAGCGGAACGGCGAACACGTGGATCAGCTGGTTGGTGTCGTTGCGGTGGTCGGCCGAATAGCTGGCGAACCAGCGGTCGATGGGGCGGTCGCCCGTGGTGTCGATGGATGCGTTCATGGCGTCCCCCGGATCGTTCTCAGGTGCCGGCAGGATAGTGGCAATCCGCGCATCCGGTTGCCCGTCCATCCGTCATTCCGGTCCCGGATCCCTGGTTCCGGACTTCAATCCACCCGAATCCCGGCCAGCTTCTGCAGCGCTTCGGCGTACCTGGCGCGGGTGCGCTCGATCACTTCGGGTGGCAGCCGCGGGCCGGGCGCGGTCTTGTCCCAGTCCAGGGTTTCGAGATAGTCGCGCACGATCTGCTTGTCGTAGCTGGGCGGGCTGGCGCCCACCTCGTACTCGTCGGCGGGCCAGTAGCGCGAGGAGTCGGGGGTGAGCATCTCGTCCATCACGTACAGGCGGCCGTCGGCGTCGGTGCCGAATTCGAACTTGGTGTCGGCCAGCAGGATGCCGCGCTCGGCGGCGTGGGCGGCGGCGTGCTTGTACAGGCGCAGGGTGGCGTCGCGGACCTGTTCGGCAAGGTCGGCGCCGGCCAGCTTGACCGCGGTGTCGAAGTCGATGTTCTCGTCGTGGGCGCCGACGGCGGCCTTGGTCGAGGGGGTGAAGATCGGTTCGGCCAGCTGTTCGGCCTGGCGCAGGCCGTCGGGCAGGGCGATGCCGCTGACCCGGCCGGTGCGCCGGTAGTCCTTCCAGCCGCTGCCGATGATGTAGCCGCGGGCAATGGCCTCGACCGGCACCGGCCGCAGCTTCTTCGTCACCACCGCGCGGCGCGCGTACAGGGCCGGGTCCACGCCTTCGGGCAGCACGCTGGCCACGTCGATGCCGGTGAGGTGGTTGGGCATCAGCGCGGCGGTGTGCTCGAACCAGAAGTTGCTGATCTGGCACAGCATCTCGCCCTTGCCCGGGATCGGGTCGGGCAGCACCACGTCGAACGCGCTGAGGCGGTCGCTGGCCACCATCAGCAGCCGGTCGTCGCCCAGGTCGAACACGTCGCGCACCTTGCCGCGGTGGCGCAGGGTCAGGCCGGGGAGGTCGGAGGACAGCAGCGTGGTCGCCAAGGGAAGGGCCTGTGGGCGGGCCGGCCAGTGTAGTGGGATTTTCGCCGGCATTGAACGCCCGGGCGCTACACTGGCGGGCATGAACCGTTGGTACGGAAAGGTGCTGGGCTTCATCGCCGGCTGGCTGCTGCTGCGGCATCCGGCCGGCGGCCTGGTCGGGCTGATCATCGGCCACGCCTTCGATGCGGGCTGGATCGCCTCCGGCGCCGGCGCCGGCGCGTCCTACAAGGCGCTGGGCCTGTCGCGCGAGGCCAGCGACGCCGAGATCGACCAGGCCTACCGCCGGCTGATGTCGCAGTACCACCCGGACAAGGTTGCCGGCGCCGCGCCGGAGTTGCGCGAGCAGGCGGAGAAGAAGGCGCGCGAGATCAACGCCGCCTACGACCGCATCCGCGAGCAGCGGCGCCGCTGAGCGCCGGTCCCGGGCAGGGCCGGGCCTGCACGGACACACGCCATCCACCCCCCCGGACCATCGCCACGGACATTCCCATGCAAGCACCCGTCATCGCCCCGTCCATCCTTTCGGCCGATTTCGCCCGGCTTGGCGAGGAGGTCGATGCGGTCCTGGCCGCCGGCGCCGACTGGGTGCACTTCGACGTGATGGACAACCATTACGTGCCCAACCTCAGCATCGGCCCGCTGGTGTGCGAGGCGCTGCGCCGGCATGGCGTGACCGCGCCGATCGACGTGCACCTGATGGTCGAGCCGGTCGACCGCATCGTCCCGGATTTCGCCCGGGCCGGCGCCAGCCTGGTCAGCTTCCATCCCGAAGCCTCGAAGCACGTGCACCGCACGATCCAGCTGATCCGCGGCGAGGGCTGCCAGGCCGGCCTGGTGCTCAACCCGGCCACCCCGCTGGAGGTGCTCGACCACGTGCTCGACGAGCTCGACCTGGTGCTGCTGATGTCGGTCAATCCCGGCTTCGGCGGCCAGGCGTTCATTCCGTCGACGCTCGACAAGCTGCGCCGCGTGCGCGAGCGCATCGACGCCAGCGGACGCGCGGTGCGGCTGGAGATCGACGGCGGGGTGAAACCGGACAACATCGGCCAGATCGCCGCGGCCGGGGCCGACACCTTCGTCGCCGGCAGCGCGATCTTCGGCCAGCCCGATTACGCCGCGGTGATCGCGACCATGCGCGCGCAGATCGAAGGCGCGCGCGCATGAACACCTGCGACCTGTGCGACCGGTTCGAAGACCGGGCGCGGGTGCTGGAGCTGCCGCTGCGCGACTACGGCGGCCGCATCGCCTTTTCCGGGACAGTGAGCACGGTCAAGGCGCTGGAGGACAACTCGCTGGTGCGCGAGGCGGTGGGCGAGGCCGGCAGCGGGCGCGTGCTGGTGATCGACGGCGGCGGCTCGCTGCGCCGCGCGATGCTCGGCGACATGCTGGCGGAAAAGGCGGTGGCCAACGGCTGGAGCGGGGTGCTGGTGCATGGCGCGATCCGCGACAGCGCCGCGATCGGCGCACTCGGGCTCGGCGTCAAGGCGCTGGGCACCTGCCCGCGCAGGACCGACAAGCTCGGCCAGGGGCTGCGCGACGTGCCGGTGACGTTTGGTGGCCTGGTGATCGCGCCGGGCCAGTGGCTGGCGGCGGACGGGGATGGCGTGGTGCTGATGGATGCGGCGCCGGGCTGACCCGTGGCCCTGGATGCGGATGGGTCCACCGCCCCGTGACGCCCGCCGGCGCGTCGGTCGCGTTCCTGGCGACGGATCCGCCTTGTCGCGGCAGATCCGTCGCCGGAAGACATGGGGGCAATCCCGCCCCCGCCCGTCGTCCCTGCCATCGCCTGCGATGCTGCGCGCGGTCGATGACGCGCCGATGACAGCCGGCGTGCGAACGGGCCACGCCAGCGGCGCGCATCGCGGCCCGATGACGCGCCGCGGCCGCCCGCGTGCTACACCGTCACTCCCCGCCCACCGGCCCCGCCCATGACCAACCCGCACTGGCGCCTGATCATCAACGGCAAGTCCGCCGGCGACGACGACCTGCGCGCGGCCGTGCAGGCCATGCGCGACCGTGGCGTGGCCATCGACGTGCGCGTGACCTGGGAAGAGGGCGATGCGGCGCGCAGCGTCGAAGGCGCGATTGCGACCGGCGTCTCGACGATCATCGCCGCCGGGGGCGACGGCACGCTGAGCGAGATTGCCGCCGCGCTCGCCGACAGCGACCGCCCGGCCGATGCGCTGCCGGCGCTGGGCCTGGTGCCGATGGGCACGGCCAACGATTTCGCCGTGGCCGGCGGGATTCCGCAGGAGCCGCTGCCCGCGCTGGAGCTGGTGGCGGCGCAGCCGCCGCGACCGATCGACCTGCTGCGCCTGGAGGCGGACGGCGCGGTGCACTGGGTTGCGAACCTGGCCAGCGGCGGCTTCGGCACCCAGGTCACCGTGGAGACGCCGGATGGCATGAAGAAGCTGCTCGGCGGGCTGGCCTACCTGTTGACCGGTCTGGCGAAACTCGGGCGCATCGAGACGAGCCACGCCTCGCTGCGCGGGCCAGGGTTCGCCTGGGACGGCGATTTCATCGCGCTGGGCGTCGGCAACGGACGCCAGGCCGGCGGCGGCCAGGCGCTGTGCCCGGACGCGGTGGCCGACGACGGGCTGCTCGACGTCACCGTGATTCCGGAGCTGTCGGGCGAGATCGCCGCGACCCTGGGCGCGGTGATCAGCGACGGCAAGCTCGCGGCGCTCGAGCGCGTGGCCACGCGCGCGCGCCTGCCCTGGATCGAGATCGCCGCGCAGGCGCCGCTGGCGCTCAACCTCGATGGCGAACCGGTGGAATCCGCGTTGCTCCGCATCGAATGCGTGCCGGGCAGGCTGCGCATGCACCTGCCGCCGGACAGTCCGTTGCGCTCGCAACCAGTCGCGGCGGGCGGACCCGGTGCAAAAGCGCCGGCAAAGCCGCTACATTAATGGCCATGGGCGCGTCCGCATTCCCGCATTTCCCTGCCGCCGGCGAAGGCTGGCGATGGTGGCCCGCCGCCGCCGTCGCAACCGCCCGCCCGCAGTCCAAGGAAATGCCGCGTGACCCCGCAAACCCCTTCGCCCCAAGCCGCCTTTGATCGGCAGGCCGCCCAAGGCCATACCCGCATCCCGATCGTGCGCGAGGTCCTGTCCGACCTCGACACGCCGCTGTCGGTCTATCTGAAGCTCGCCGACGGGCCCTACACCTACCTGTTCGAATCGGTCGAGGGCGGCGAGCGCTTCGGCCGCCATTCGATCATCGGCCTGCCGGCCACGCGCGTATACGCCTTCCACGGCCATACCCTCGCGGTCAGCGAGCACGGCGAGGTGGTGGAGCGGCGCGAGGTGGACGATCCCTTCGCCGAGGTCGAGCGCCTGCGGGTCGCGCATTCGGTGCCGCGGGCCGAAGGCCTGCCGGGCTTCACCGGCGGGCTGGTGGGCTGGTTCGGCTTCGAGTGCATCGAATACATCGAACCGCGCCTGCGCGCCAACGCCAATCCGGACGAGCTGGGCACGCCCGACATCCTGCTGATGCTCAGCGAGGACGTGGCCGTGTTCGACAACCTCAAGGGCCGGCTGTACCTGGTGGTGCACGCCGACCCGCGCGAGCCGCAGGCCTGGGCCCGCGCCAACCGGCGCCTGGATGCGCTCGCGCACCGGCTGCGCCACGGCGGCGCGGGCTATCCGGAAACCCTGCGCCCGGAGGCGCTGGACGAGGCCCATTTCGAATCGGGCTTCACCCGCGAGGGCTTCATTGCAGCGGTGGCGAAGGCGCAGGACTACATCGCCGCGGGCGACGCGTTCCAGGTGGTGCTGAGCCAGCGCATGAGCGTGCCGTTCAACGCCCGCCCGGTGGACGTGTACCGCGCGCTGCGGGCGATGAATCCGTCGCCGTACATGTATTTCCTCGATGTTGGCGGCACCCAGGTGGTCGGCTCCTCGCCCGAGATCCTGGTGCGGCTGCGGGAAGGCGAGGTCACCGTCCGGCCACTCGCCGGCACCCGACCGCGCGGCGCCACCCACGAACAGGACCTGGCGCTGGAGGCCGAACTGCTGGCCGATCCCAAGGAGCGCGCCGAGCACGTGATGCTGATGGACCTGGGCCGCAACGATGTCGGCCATGTCTCGGAAGCGGGCAGCGTGGAGGTTGGCGAGCGCTTCGTGGTCGAGCGCTACAGCCACGTGATGCACATCGTCAGCGAGGTCACCGGCCGGCTCAAGGACGGGCTGAGCTATGCCGACGTGCTGCGGGCCACCTTCCCCGCCGGCACCGTGAGCGGCGCGCCCAAGATCCGCGCGCTGGAGATCATCCGCGAGCTCGAGCCGGTCAAGCGCAACGTCTACGCCGGCGCGATCGGCTACATCGGCTGGCACGGCGACGCCGACACCGCCATCGCCATCCGTACCGCGGTGATCCAGGACGGCCGCCTGTACGTGCAGGCCGGCGCCGGGATCGTGTTCGACTCCGACCCCGCGAAGGAGTGGGACGAAACCATGAACAAGGGCCGCGCGCTGTTCCGCGCGGTGGCGCAGGCGGCGAGGGGGCTGTGAGCGCGCCGGCCGCGGGCCGCGCCGCGGGCTCAGCCTGTCGCGCGCACGCGGACCACGGCCGGATCGTCGGCGTGTTCGAGCAGCAGCCGGCGCACGCGGTCCTGCCAGGCTTCGGCAAAGCGCAGCCGCTGGTCGGCGTCGGCGGTGCCGGACAGCACCGGTTCGAACAGCGCGCGCATGTCCGCCGCCGGCGGCACGGGGGCCGACTGCCATTCGATCTCGACCGTCGCGCCACTGTCGAGTCGACGCAGGCGCATGCCGCCGGCCGCGGCGTCGCCGTAGCGCAGCAGGCCGTTGCGCGCATGGCGCCCGCCGAGCCCCTTGAAGCCACCGGCCCCGGCCGCGCCGGTGACCAGGGTCACGACCTGGCCGATCACGCCGGCCACGCCCGCGTCCTCGGCCTGCGGCAGGCTGGCGGCGATCGCGCCGCGTTCGGGCAGTTCATCGCCGTAGAGCGCGCCGAGCCCGGCGCGCAGGCACAGCCAGGCGCCGGCCACGGTGGGGCAGGAATGCCCGGCCAGGCGCACCGCGTCGGCATAGCGGTATTCGATCACCCCGTCGGGCGTGGCGCCGAGCAGCTGCGACAGGCCGTCGCGCAGGCGCAGCACCGGCGCCTGTTCGAAGAACGCGGGGAAGCCCATGGCTCAGGACCGGATGATGAAGTCGATCACGATGGCGCCGGGATCGCGCTGCATGTAGAAGATCTCGAGCCGGTCGCCGAAACGCTCGGTCAGCTGCGCCAGCAGCGGCAGCGGATCGTGGTCGTTCACGAAGCGCATCGCCTCGCCCGGCTGCAGCGCGCCCAGCGCGCCGAAGATCGCCGAGTGGCGGAAGCGCCGCGCGATGCCGCGGGCGTCGAAGGGGTGGACGGCGTATTCGGCGGCGGCGGGCGCGTCGGTCATGGCGGTTTTCCGGTGGTTGGGACGCACAGCCTGCGCCGGCCGCGGACCCCGCGCCCTGATCCAGGTCAGGCGCGGTTGCGATCGGCGCGGCCCGGGATTCGCATGAACAGCACCCCGCACCGCCACGCAGCCCGCCTGGCTCCCGCCTGCACCCGTCGCCGTCGCGCCGGTGGGGCGGCGTGTGGTCGGTGGCCGCTGTGGCCCGATCGGAGCGCGCCGCAATGATCCGCCTCCTGGCCCTCCTGCTCCTGCTCGCGACCGTGTCGCCGGTGTGCGCCGGGCACGCGGTCGAAGTGCTGGAGACGTATCCGCCGGGCCGCGACGTCACCCTGGGCCCGGGCGAGAAGTTCTACGTGCGTATCGCCTGGTCGACCGATTCGATGACCCGCATCTTCCTGCGCCCCTACCGGGACGGCGATGAAGTGCGCGTCCTCAACAGCCCGTCGCCGCGCTACGACCGCGGCAGCGGCGAGACCGTGGCCTGGTTCTCGTTCACCGACGCGGACGACAGCGTCGACGAACTCCGGCTGTTCGTCGGCAACTCGAAGCACCGGCTGGGCGCGACCCACGCCGTGGCCGTGCGCAGCGGTGCCGCCGCGGCACGGCCGCCGGCGCCGGCCTGGGTGGCGGAGCTGGAGACCGCCGTGGTCGAGGCCACCGGCGGACCGCCCGAGCCGCCGTCGGATCCGGACGAACGCTGGTTCAAGCGCTTCATGCTGACGGTGGCGGGCCTGGCCCTGTTCGGCCTGCTCGCACCGGTCTGGGGCGTCCTGCGCTGGCGCGGCCGCTGGCGCATCGCCGCCGCGGTGCCGATGGTGGGCATGGGCCTGTTCGTGGTGTTCCTGCTGCTCACCGCGCTGTTCGATCCCGGCTCGCTGGGCCTGCTGCCGCTGGTGGTGCTGCTGGCGGCGGTGCCGAGCAGCCTGTTCATGGTGGTGCTGTTCCTGGCGCGCTGGCTCACCGGCGCCAATCGCAAGGGCGCCACATGATCCGATGATCGCCGCGGACCCCCGCGGGCGCTCCTGCCGCCAGTGGAGCGGGAGCCGCCGGACTTCGGATTGATCGGCTTGCCCGGTGCGGCGACACTGCACGATGGATGCAGGAAGCTGCCGCGTCCTGCCGATGTTCGGCCGGAACGCGAGAATCCGGTCGTCCAATGCTCGGAGAGGCAATGACGAGGGGTTGGGCCGCCTGGTCTTCGCGTGTTCGCGACATATGGGAACTGGTTCCGGACGACCTGTGCCAGGACGATCCTGGTGGATGAGTGCCGGTGAAGCATTCCCGGCGCGCGGTCGATATCGTTCCGCGACACGGACCCGGCCGTACGACAGCGGCCGTGCACGCAAGTTGATCGACGCATGCTGCACAAGGAGGACATGGCCGGGCAGGTGCAGACGATCCGCATCCCACATCCCACATGCCACATCGACCCGCCCTGTGGCATCGAGTGCGGCGCAACTTCCAGCCCTTCGTCAACCAGCGCGGCAGCCATGAAAGTTGGCGTCCTTGACAAGTACGCCCTGGCGGCGCGAGGATCGGGACGATCCATGATGGCTGAAGTATCGCCGTGCCTCGCCGGCCCGCACTCCGACGATGCATCTGATGCAAGTCGCAGCATGGAGGGCTTCGAGCAGATGGTGCAGCCGCAGCAACCGGTATGCCGGTTCTACGAAGCCGGTATCAGATCCTGCCGACATCACGAGCCGGCAAACCTGGGGCGGGCGTCGTGCCGACCCGGGTCGGGTGCATCACCATGACGCCGGACAGCAGCCCCTCGCGAACCCCGGGTATTTTTTCCGGTGTCGGACAGAGCGCGCCCGACGATGCGCGCGAGCCCCAGGCGCACGGCCGACGGGGTGGCCATGCCCATCATCGACTTCCACACCAGACGCGGTTGGCGTCCGGATTCCGCCCGGCAGCGCGGGCGGTGAAGTAGCCGCGCGCCCGTCGCCCCTGTCACGCCTGACCCGCCCGGGCGTACCGTCGCGCCCAGGCCGCCACGAAAGGAAATCGCATGGCTGCCACCGATGGCAAGATGTCCCGACTCCAGCTGACCGCGATGGTCATCGGCAGCATGGTCGGTGCGGGAATCTTCTCCCTTCCGCGGACCTTCGCCGGCGCGACCGGACCGCTCGGCGCGATCATCGCCTGGCTGATCGCCGGCACCGGCATGTACATGCTGGCCCGGGTGTTCCAGTTCCTGGCCGAGCGCAAACCGCATCTGGATGCCGGCGTGTTCGCCTACGCCAAGGAGGGCTACGGCGACTATCCCGGTTTCCTGTCGGCGTTCGGCTACTGGATCGGCAGCTGTATCGGCAACGTCTCCTACTGGGTGCTGATCAAGTCCACGCTCGGCGCATTCTTTCCCGTGTTCGGCGACGGCAATACCGTGGTGGCCATCCTGGTCGCTTCCACCGGCATCTGGCTGTTCCACTTCATGATCCTGCGCGGAATCCAGCAGGCAGCGGCGATCAACGTGATTGTCACGGCGGCCAAGATCGTGCCGATCGTGGTCTTCATCCTGATCCTGTTCTTCGCCTTCAGGCTGGACATGTTCCGGTTCAATTTCTACGGCGGGGGACTGGAGGGCGGCATCTTCGAACAGGTCAAGGCGACCATGTTCGTGACCGTCTTCGTGTTCCTGGGCATCGAGGGAGCCAGCGTCTATTCGCGCTATGCCCGCGACCGCAAGGACGTGGGCGTCGCCACGATCACCGGCTTCCTGTCCGTCACCACCCTGATGGTGCTGGTGACCCTGCTGCCGTACGCGGTGCTGGCACGCGAGGACGTGGCCGGCATCCGGCAGCCTTCGATGGCCGGCGTGCTGGAGGCGGTGGTGGGGCCGTGGGGCGCGATGTTCGTAAGCGCCGGCCTGCTGGTCTCGGTGCTGGGCGCCTATCTGGCCTGGTCGCTGATCTGCGCCGAAGTGCTTTCGGCAGCGGCGCGTACCCGTGACATGCCGGCCCGCCGCTGCCGAACATGCTCTATACGCGCGATACCACCTGCTGGATCTATGGAGGCGTGACCCTCAATCCGCTGTTCTGGCCGGCGCGCCACGAGGAGACCATCCTGACCGCGGCGATCTACCGGTTCCACCCGGACTTCGCCACCGCCGGGTTCCCGATCTGGTACGGCGATCCGACCATCGACCATGGCAATGCCTCGCTCGAGGGCGGCGACGTGCTGGTGGCGGGCAATGGCGTGGTGCTGGTCGGCATGAGCGAGCGCAGTTCGCGCACCGCGATCGTGCAGCTGGCCAAGTCGCTGTTCGACCACAAGGCTGTCGAGCAGGTGATCGTCGCATCGATGCCCAAGCTGCGTTCGGCCATGCACCTGGACACCGTGTTCACCTTTGCCGACCGCGACGTGGCCACCTACTTCCCGGGCATAGTCGACCAGATCACGCCGATCACGCTGCGTCCCAGCGACAAGGCGCCCGGTTTCGAGGTCGCCGTCGAGAAGGCGCACTTCAACGACGTGGTCGCCCGGGCCATGGGCCTCAAGAAGCTGCGCATGGTGCCGGCGGGCGGCGACCACTACGCGGCCGAGCGCTCGCAATGGGACAGCGGCAACAACCTGGTGGCGCTGTCGCCGGGCGTGGTCCTGGCCTACGACCGCAACGTCACCACCAACACCGCGCTGCGCAAGGAAGGCGTCGAGGTGATCACGATCGTTGGTGCCGAACTGGGTCGTGGCCGTGGGGGCGGGCACTGCATGACCTGTCCGCTGATCCGGGACCCGGTGGAGTCCTGAGATCCCGCGCGCCCGGCCTGCCGTGCATTCCACGGCGGCAAGCCTGGCCGGGTCCGGGTGGAGCGGGAACCGGCGTGATCGCGATCCGCATCGGCATCCGGGCCTGCCCGGATGCGAAGCATTGCCTGCTCAAGCGATCCCGGACCGGGTTGGCTGCACAATAGTCCTGTCAGGATGGGGGGCCGCTCTCGCCGGCAGCCTGCCGCGGTACGCTCCGGCGCACTGCGGCGTCCGGGTGGGTGTCCTGACCGTGCAAGGGCTGGGTATTTCAACAAAAACAACCGGATAGATGCAGCATGCTGCTGATGATCGACAACTACGACAGCTTCACCTGGAACCTCGTGCAGTACCTGCAGGCCCTGGGGGTCGAGGTGAAGGTGGTGCGCAACGACGAGCTGACGGTGGCGCAGATCGAGGCGCTGGCGCCCGGGCGGATCGTGATCTCGCCCGGACCGTGCACGCCGAACGAGGCCGGGGTGTCGGTCGGCGTGATCGAGGCGCTGGGCGAGCGGGTACCGATCCTCGGCGTGTGCCTGGGCCACCAGGCCATCGGCCAGGCCTACGGCGGGCGGGTGGTGCGTGCGGGTCGGATCATGCACGGCAAGACCTCGCCGATCCGCCACCGCGGCGAAGGTGTGTTCGCCAGCCTGCCCGACGGCTACGAGGCCACGCGCTACCACTCGCTGGTGGTGGAGCGCGACTCGCTGCCCGACTGCCTGGAGATCACCGCCTGGACCGAGCACGAGGACGGCTCGGTCGAGGAGATCATGGGCCTGCGCCATCGCGAGCACCCGGTCGAGGGCGTCCAGTTCCACCCCGAGTCGATCCTGACCGAACACGGCCACGCCCTGCTGAAGAATTTCCTGGAGCGATGATTGCCGGAACCCGTCGTCGTTTCCGCGGGGGCCCGGACCCGGGGCCGTTCGCATTTGCCGTCGGATCCCGTGTTCCGCCCGGGAAAGCCGATGCCGCTCGATTCCCGCCTTCGCGGCAATGACGGGCGGAAGAAAAGCACCAGTCACCCATCAGGAATCACGGACAACATGACCATCACACCCCAGGAAGCCCTGCAGCGCACCATCGAACATCGCGAGATCTTCCACGACGAGATGATCGACCTGATGCGCCAGATCATGCGCGGCGAGGTCTCCCCGGTGATGACCGCGGCGATCCTGACCGGGCTGCGGGTGAAGAAGGAAACGGTGGACGAGATCGCCGCCGCGGCGCGGGTGATGCGCGAGCTCTCGCGCACGGTGAACGTGCCCGACCGCAGCCACCTGGTCGACATCGTCGGCACCGGCGGCGACGGTTCGCACACCTTCAACATCTCCACCGCCAGCATGTTCGTGGCCGCCGCCGCGGGCGCGCGGGTGGCCAAGCACGGCAACCGCAGCGTGTCGTCCAAGTCCGGCAGCGCCGATGCGCTGGAGGCGCTGGGGGCGTCGATCGAGCTGCAGCCCGAGCAGGTGGCGCGCTGCATCGAGCAGGTCGGCGCCGGCTTCATGTTCGCGCCCATCCATCATCCGGCGATGAAGGCGGTGGCGCCGGTGCGCCGCGAGATGGGCGTGCGCACGATCTTCAACATCCTCGGGCCGCTGACCAATCCCGCCGGCGCGCCGAGCGTGCTGATGGGCGTGTTCCATCCGGACCTGGTCGGCATCCAGGTGCGGGTGCTGCAGGAGCTGGGCACCGAGCGCGCGCTGGTGGTCTGGGGCCGTGACGGCATGGACGAGATCTCGCTCGGCGCGGCCACCATGGTCGGCGAGCTGCGCGACGGCGTGGTGCGCGAATACGAGGTGCATCCGGAGGATTTCGGCATTTCCATGGCCGCCAGCCGCAACCTGCGGGTGGACGATCCGGCCGGCTCGAAGGCGATGCTGCTCGGGGTGCTGCGCGGCGAGGCGGGGCTGCCGCTGGAGATCGTCGCGCTCAACGCCGGCGCCGCGCTGTACGTGGCCGGGGTGGTGGAGACGATCGGGGACGGCATCGTCCGCGCGCGCGAGGCGATCGCGTCGGGCGCGGCGATGGCCAGGCTCGAAGGCTTCGTCGCCGCCACCCGCGAGCTGGCCGCTGCCGGCTGAGCTGCGGGTTTGCGACAATCCGGTTCCCCCACCTGGAGCGCCGGTCATGCACGACCCCGAATTCGCCAGGTTGCCCCCTCCGCCGTACTACGCGGTGATCTTCAGCTCGCGCCGCACCGGCGACGACGATGGCTACGGCGCCACCGCGGTGCGGATGGCGGAACTGGCGGCGCAGCAGCCCGGCTACCTCGGGCTCGAATCGACCCGCGACGGCGCCGGCTTCGGCATCACCGTGTCGTACTGGGAGAGCGAGGAGGCGATCCTGGCGTGGCGCCGCAACGCCGAGCACACGCTGGCCCGCGAGCGCGGGCGCACGCAGTGGTACCAGCATTTCGAGCTGCGCATCGCGAAGGTCGAGCGTGCCTATGGCGGCGACGGCGCGGCGCAGGGCGGGGCGGCGGGATGAGTCGGACTCGGCGTGGCGGATGCGGCAGCGCAGGTCCGGCGTCGTGGTCGGCTCGCGCCTGCCGCGATGTTCCTGCGATCATGCACGGCCTGCCTGCCGCCATCGAAGAGGACGCCCGCCCGTGAACCACCTGCTGCGCCCGTCGCTCCCGCGTCGCGAGGACATCCTGCAGAAGATCCTGGCGCGCAAGGCCGAGGAGGTCGCCGCACGGGTCGCCGCGCGGCCGCTGGCGGAGATGTGCGCCCTGGCTGCCGACATGCCGCCGACCCGCGGCTTCGCCGCCGCGGTCGAGGCGAAGATCGCCGCCGGCGCAGCGGCCGTGATCGCCGAGATCAAGAAGGCCAGCCCCTCCAGGGGCGTGATCCGCGCGGACTTCCACCCCGACGCCATCGCCCGCAGCTACGAGGCCGGCGGTGCGGCCTGCCTGTCGGTGCTGACCGACGTCGACTTCTTCCAGGGCGCCGATGCCTACCTGCAGCAGGCGCGCGCGGCCTGCGCGCTGCCGGTGCTGCGCAAGGACTTCACCATCGACCCGTACCAGGTGCACGAGGCGCGCGCGCTGGGCGCCGACTGCATCCTGCTGATCGTGGCCGCGCTCTCCGACGGCCAGCTGGCCGAGCTGGCCGGCACCGCCATGCAGATCGGGCTCGACGTGCTGGTCGAGGTGCACGACATCGACGAGCTCGAGCGCGCGATCCAGGTGCCGGCGCCGCTGCTGGGCATCAACAACCGCAGCCTGCGCACCTTCGAAGTCTCGCTCGACACCACCCTGTCGCTGCGTGATGCGGTGCCGCGCGACCGCCGCCTGGTCACCGAGAGCGGCATCCACGGCGCCGCCGACGTGGCCCGCATGCGGGCGGCCGGCATCGACGCGTTCCTGGTGGGCGAGGCGTTCATGCGCGAACCGGACCCGGGCCAGGCGCTGCGGCGGATGTTTTTTCCGGCATGAGCGCAGGCCAGCCGCCGCGCGCGGATGCGCCGCTCGTGGTGTTCGACTTCGATCACACCCTCTACGACGGCGATTCGGGCAGCCACCTGTTCGCCTGGCTGATCCGGCGCAGCTGGTGGCGCACCGCGCTGGCGCTGCTGGCGGCGCCGGTGTTCGGGCCGTTGGTGGCGTTCCTGCCAACGCGCCGCTACGGGATTTCCGGCTTCGTCTGGATCGGCACGGTGGGCATGTCGGGGCCGCCCACGCTCGACGACGCCATCGACCGCTACGTCGCCGGCCACGAGGCGCAGATCCGCGCCCGCCTGCTGCCGGTGGCGCTGGAGGTGCTGCACCGCCACCGCGAGGCCGGCGACCGGGTGGTGGTCGCCACCGGCGCGCCGCCGGAGCTGGCGCGCGCGATCCTGGCCTTCGTCGCCCACGAGGCGGTGCCGGTGACCGGCACCCTGGTCGGCCCGCGCCTGGGCGCGATCGTGGCCGTGCGCCACTGCCACGCCGAGGAAAAGATGCGCATGCTGCGCGAGCTCGGCCACCGCGACATCGACATCGCCTATTCGGATTCCAGCGCCGACCTGCCCCTTCTGCGCGCCGCGAAGGCGCCGGTGGTGGTCAACCCGAAACATGGCCGGGTGGAGATGTTCCGGCGGGTGCTGCCGGCCGGCACGCCAATCCTCAACTGGGGCTGCGCGGATCGCGGCGGGGAGCCGGTGCGCCCTGCGAACAGTGCTGGGCGCTGAGAGATCCATCGCGGCTGAAGCCGCTCCTACAGTCGCGGCCGGGCCGTACCAACCACCAACCACCAACCACCGCCCCCCTCAGGCATCCCCCAGCCGCTTGATGAACCGCACCGTCCCGTCGCCGAACCCGCAGGCGCGGTAGAACGCGTGCGCCTCGGTGCGCTGGGAGCCGCTCGACAGCTCCAGCCGCGCGGCACCACCGGCGCGCGCGCGGCGCTCGGCCTCGCGCAGCAGCTGCCTGCCAAGGCCGTGGCCGCGCGCCGAGGAGGTCACCACGAGCGCGGTGATGCGGCAGGTCACGGTGTCCAGCGGCAGGTAGTACATGAAATCCAGCGCCACCAGGCCCGCGACGATGCCGTCCACGCGGGCCACCACCAGCGCCTGGCGGTCGTTGTCGAAGATCGTGCGGATCCGCTGCGCGGCGTCGTCCGCGTCGCAGGGATAGCCCAGTTCGCACAGCAGGGCGGCCACGTCGTCGGCGTCGACCAGGCTGGCGCTGCGCAGGTCGGCGTCGGGAAGGCTGCCGGGGTGGCCGAAATGGCCCACGCTCATCGCGTGCCGTACAGCACGATCGTCTTGCCGCGGGCGTGCAGCTGGCCGTCAGCCTGCAGCTTCTTCAGGACCCGCCCGGCCATCTCGCGCGAGCAGCCCACCAGCCGCGCCAGCTCCTGCCGCGACACGCGCAGCTGGGTGCCCTGCGGATGGCTCATCGCCTCCGGTTCGCGGGTCAGGTCGTGCAGGGTGCGCGTGATGCGGTCGGTGACGTCCAGGAACGCCAGCCGCCCGGCCTTGCGGCTGGTGTCGAGCAGCCGGCGGGACAGCTGGGCCCCGATCGCGTACACGATCGAAGTGGCGTCGTTGGCCAGGGTGCCGTCGAACAGCTGGTACAGCCGCTCGTAGCTGATCTCGGCCAGCTCGCACTGGGTGCGGGTGCGCAGGATCACCTCGCGCACGTCCGATTCGATGAACAGCCCCATTTCGCCCACGAATTCGCCGTTGCCGAAGTAGCCCAGCACCAGCTCGCGGCCGTCGTCCTCCTCGGTGATGATGCTGACCGAGCCGCTGATGACGAAATACAGGGTTCCGGCCGGATCGCCGGGGCGGAACACCTCGGTCCGCGGCGGATAGCGCCGGCGGTGGCAGTGGGCCAGGAATCGTTCGATGGTCGCGGGGGCGGGAGCCATCGGGTGTGAAGGGCGTCGGTAGCTGCTGATCAGGGCCACAGGGCTGGTTTTCATGCAGGGGGGAACGGGGGAAGCGCTGAGATTAGGACGTCCGTGCCCTTGTAGCAAACGCCATCCCCCAACGGTCACGGGCTTTGCCGCATAATTCCGCCCTTCGTCCGCCCGACCGGGGACCGACCGACGTGGTAAAGCCGCTGCCTCGCCTGAAGCTCCAGGGCTTCAACAACCTTACAAAGTCGCTTTCGTTCAACATCTACGACGTGTGCTATGCCTCGTCGGAGGACGAGCGACGGCGCTATATCGAGTACATCGATGAGCAGTACGACGCCGACCGGCTGACCCAGATCCTGACCGACGTGGCCGAGATCATCGGCGCCAACATCCTCAACATCGCCCGCCAGGACTACGATCCCCAGGGCGCGTCGGTGACCATCCTCATCTCCGAGGAGCCGGTGATCGACAAGAAGGATGCCGGCCGGGATGTGATCTCCGACGCCGTGGTCGCGCATCTGGACAAGTCGCACATCACGGTCCACACCTATCCGGAGACCCACCCGGACAACGGCATCGCGACCTTCCGCGCCGACATCGACGTGTCGACCTGCGGCGTGATCTCGCCGCTCAAGGCCCTGAACTACCTGATCGAGAGCCTGGAGTCGGACATCGTGGTGATGGATTACCGCGTGCGCGGCTTCACCCGCGACATCAAGGGCAAGAAGCACTTCATCGACCACAAGATCAACTCGATCCAGGACTACCTGGCCAAGAACATCCGCTCGCGCTACGAGATGATCGACGTCAACGTCTACCAGGAAAACATCTTCCACACCAAGATGCACCTGAAGGACTTCGACCTCGACCAGTACCTGTTCGAGGAGAAGGCGCGCAACCTCTCGTTCAAGGAGCGGATGAAGATCGAGGCCCGGCTCAAGCGGGAGATCGAGGAGCTGTATCACGGGCGCAACCTGGTGGATTGAGCCCGGGACCCTGGGCCCGGAAAGGCGCCCGGCCGGTTCCGGAGCGGTCGGCTCGGGACAAGGCGCGAATCGCGAACGCCGATCCCGCGGTTTGCGGGTGCCGCGCGTTACAGCCGATAGGCCACCGTCTTCATCACCCGCGATGCCGCCGCCATCAGGGTCGGGATCGGCTGCGGCAGGATGCGGGCGCCGGCCAGTTCGGCGTTGGCGGCGTGGCGGGCCTCGTCTTCCTTCATGGTGCGCAGGATGTCGCGGCTGCGCTGGTCGGCCTGGGGCAGGGTGTCCAGGTGCTCGTCCAGGTGCGCTTCCACCTGGCGCTCGGTCTCGACCACGAAGCCGAGGTTCCAGCCGTCGCCGCGCAGGCCGGCCAGCACGCCAAGGGCGTAGCTGCCGCCGTACCACAGCGGGTTGAACAGGCTGGGACGCGAGTCGAGTTCGCGCAGGCGGTCGGCGCACCAGGCCAGGTGGTCGGTTTCCTCCTGCGCGGCCTCGAGCAGGTGTTCGCGGGTGGACGCCTCGCGCGCCACCGCGGCCTGGCCGAAGTACAGGCCCTGGGCGCAGACTTCGCCGACGTGGTTGATCCGCATCAGGCCGGCGGCGTGACGGCGTTCGCCGGGTTCCAGCGCGACGTCGGGCGTGTTCCCGGCGGGGTTGGCGCGGCTGGCCGCGGGCTGGCCGAACACGGTGTCGAGCGCGCGCTGGGCTTCCACCAGCAGCCGGTCGACCGGGTCCAGGTTGCGCCGGGCGGGCGCTGGCGGGGCGGGCATGGGGGCCGGCAGGCGGGACGGCGAGGCGGGCATGGGGACTCCGGGCGCGGGGAACCTGCATGTTGGCGCGCCGCTGCCCGTGGCGCCAGAGCCGGGGGGCAGCTTGCGCCGGCCCGGGTGGCGGGCTAGAATTCCGCTTCTTTGTTCCGCCCCCACAACGCGAGGCGACGTTCCGCGGCCGCTCCGGCCCCGCAACCAGCCCGACCAGGCACCCCGCCCGGAGTCATTTTGATGAAGACCTTCACCGCCAAGTCCGAGACCGTCCAGCGCGACTGGTATCTCGTCGACGCCACCGGCAAGACGCTGGGCCGCCTGAGTTCCGAACTCGCGCGCCGCCTGCGCGGCAAGCACAAGCCCGTCTACACCCCGCACGTCGACACCGGCGATTACCTGATCGTGATCAACGCCGAGAAGATCGCGGTGACCGGCAAGAAGCTGACCGACAAGCTCTACCACCGCTTCACCGGCCACATCGGCAACCTCAAGACCGAGACCCTGGCCCAGGCGCTGGAGCGCCACCCCGAGCGCGTGATCGAGATCGCGGTCAAGGGCATGCTGCCGAAGAACACGCTTGGCCGCGCCATGTACCGCAAGCTCAAGGTGTACAAGGGTGCCGAGCACCCGCACGCCGCCCAGCAGCCCCTGCCCCTGGATATCTAAACGATGGCTATCACCCAGAATTACGGCACCGGCCGTCGCAAGTCCTCCACCGCCCGCGTGTTCCTGCGCAAGGGCAGCGGCAACATCACCGTCAACGGCCGTCCGCTGGACGAGTTCTTCGGCCGCGAGACGGCGCGCATGATCGTGCGCCAGCCGCTGGAGCTGACCAGCAACACCGAGAGTTTCGACATCGTCGTGACCGCGACCGGCGGCGGGACCACCGGCCAGGCCGGTGCGATCCGCCTGGGCATCGCCCGCGCGCTGGTCGAATACGACGAGACGCTGAAGACCGAGCTGCGCAAGGCCGGGTTCGTCACCCGCGACGCGCGCGAGGTCGAGCGCAAGAAGGTCGGCCTGCACAAGGCCCGCCGCGCTACCCAGTTCTCCAAGCGTTAATGCCGTATCGACGCCATCGCCCTGCGGTGGCGTTACAATCGGTCCCATAGCCCCGTCGCCAAGCGGTAAGGCACCTGACTCTGACTCAGGCATTCGGTGGTTCGAATCCATCCGGGGCTGCCACATCGCGATACCGGAAAGACCCGCCTCGAGGCGGGTCTTTCCGTTTGTGCGCCCTGCGCACCCGTCTCCTCCAACGCTTTCCCCCTCCCCCGCCGGGGGAGGGCCGGGGAGGGGGTCACCGAAGGCCGGATGCCCGAACCCCGTGCACCTCCCGAAGCCCCGAACCCCCGCGCACCTCCAAGGCCCCAAAGCCCCGAAACCCCGCACGCTAGAATCCGCCGATGATGGCTCCCTTCCACCCGCCCCTGTCCGATGCGCGCAGCGCCCCGGACGACGTCCGCGTCCGCGGCTTCGCCGTGCTCCCGCCGCGCGCCCTGTCCGAGCTGGCGCAGGCGCGCGAGGGCGATTTCGAAGGCCTGGAGCCCTCCTGGGACGACCTGCCCGCCGACGCCTACCTGCGCGACGGCGGCCGCTACCGCCACCGGCGCCATTCCTGCTTCGTGGTCGACGGCGAGCACGTGCGCCAGGCACCGCACCGCGCCCACTGGCAGTCGCTGGACTACAACGCCCTGCACGGCGGCATGCTGCGCATGTTCGAACCGGTCGCGCCCGCGACCGTCGCCGCGCCGGTCTGGCCGGCGCTGCTGCGTGGGCTGGGGCGCTGGTGTTCGGCGCTCGCCGGCGCGCAGCCGTGGTACGTGGAGGCGCACCAGTTCCGGATCGACACCGCCGACGGCATCGGCCGGCCCACGCCCGAGGGCGCGCATCGCGACGGCGTGGACTTCGTCGCCGTGATCCTGGTGTCGCGCCACGCGATCAAGGGGGGCGAGACCCGCGTATTCGAGGCGAACGGCCCGGCCGGCCAGCGCTTCACCCTGCACGAACCCTGGTCGCTGCTGTTCCTTGACGACGGCCTGGTGATCCACGAATCCACGCCGATCCAGCCGGCGACCGAAGGCGGGCACGGCCATCGGGACACGCTGGTGCTGACGTTCAGGGCGGGAGGGTTCCAGGGGGAGGGGTGATTGGGAGGCGGGGATTGGGACAGGGGACAGGGGACAGGGGGCAGGGGACAGGGGACAGGGGACAGGGGACAGGGGACAGGGAAAGGCGGGTTTCGGACTTCGCAGCCGATCCGCTGATCCGACATCTTCCGCTGGCGGCCCCCGACCCCGACCCCCAATCCCCAATCCCCGGTCCCTAGTCCCTAGTCCCTAGTCCCTAGCCCCCAGCCCCCAGCCCCCAGCCCCCAGCCCCCAGCCCCACCATTACAATCGAAACCCCTCCCCAACCCAGCCGGAGCGCCATGAAACTCGGTTCACTCAAGGAAGGCGGCCGCGACGGGACCCTCGTCGTGGTGTCGCGCGACCTGACCCGCGCGGTGCGCGCGGCGGGAATCGCGCCCACGCTGCAGCGCGCGCTGGAGGACTGGAGCAACACCGCGCCGCGCCTGAACGCGCTGGCGCAGTCGCTCGAGGGCGGCGATGCCGACGGCGTGTTCGACCTGGACATGCAGGCGCTGGCCGCGCCGCTGCCGCGCGCCTACGAGTTCGTCGACGGCAGCGCCTACCTGCCGCACGTCGAGCGCGTGCGCCGGGCGCGCGGCGCCGAGGTGCCCGCCAGCTTCTATACCGATCCGCTGATGTACCAGGCCACCAGCGCCGGCTTCCTCGGGCCGCGCGATCCGGTCAGGGTCGGCAGCGAGGAGTACGGCATCGACCTGGAGGCCGAGATCGTGGTGGTGACCGACGACGTGCCGATGGCGGCGTCGCCGGAACAGGCCGCCGGGCACATCCAGCTTGTCGGCCTGGTCAACGACGTGAGCCTGCGCAACCTGATCCCGGCCGAGCTGGCCAAGGGCTTCGGCTTCCTGCAGTCCAAGCCGCGCTCGGCGCTGTCGCCGGTGTTCGTCACCCCAGACGAGCTGGGAGAAGCCTGGCGGGACAACAAGCTGCACCTGCCGCTGCTCACCCACGTCAACGGCGAATGGTTCGGCGCGCCGGAGGCCGGCGTGGACATGCAGTTCGACTTCGCCCAGCTGGTGGCGCACGTGGCCCGTACCCGGCCGCTGTCGGCCGGCACCCTGGTCGGTTCGGGCACGATCGCCAACCAGGACACGTCCACCGGCGCCTCGTGCTTCGCCGAACGGCGCACGGTCGAGGCGCTGGAGACCGGCGAGGCGGTGACGCCGTTCCTGTCCTTCGGCGACCGGGTGCGGATCGAGATGCTCGATCGCGATGGTCGCAGCATTTTCGGCGCCATCGAGCAGCGGATCGAGCGGCAGGCCGCGTCCTGACGGGCGGGAAGCTGGCGCGACGGGTGGCGGGTCCCGGCTGCGCGGGGCGGTCAGGATGGGCAGTCGTCGTGCCGGCGTCCGGAGCCGGCCCCCGAACACGTATTGATATGTGCACGTGCGGGGAACACGCATGACCGGCGGGACCGGGCGTGGCAACGCGCAGCCACCGGTCGTCCGGTCGCGCACGGCAGGACTGGCCCAGGGGGAGCCGGAGTGAACGAAGAATTGCGGCTGTACTCGTACTGGCGGTCAAGCGCGTCCTATCGCGTGCGCATCGGCCTGAATCTCAAGGGGCTGGCGTACGAGACGGTGCCGGTGCACCTGCTGCGCGACGGCGGCGAGCAGCTCGCGCCCGGGTTCGCCGAAACCAACCCGCAGCGGCTGGTGCCGGTGCTGCAGCACGGCCAGCGCCTGTTCCGGCAGTCGCTGGCAATCCTCGAATACATCGACGAGGTGTGGCCGAGCCCGCCGCTGCTGCCGGCCACCTCGCGCGAGCGACAGCGCGTGCGCGCGATCGCGCAGCTGGTCGCGGCCGACGTCCATCCGCTCAACAACCTGCGGGTGATGCGCTTCCTGGAGCAGGAGTGGAACGTGCCCCAGCCCGAGCGCGACGTCTGGATCCGGCACTGGATCGAAGAGGGCTTCGACGCGCTCGAGGCGCTGCTGCGCGACCATCCGGCAACCGGTGCATTCAGCGACGGGCACGTGCCCGGCATCGCCGACTGCTGCCTGGTGCCGCAGGTCTACAACGCCCGCCGCTTCGGCGTGGACATGGAGCGCTGGCCAACGATCGTCGCGGTCGAACAGGCCTGCCTGGAACTGCCCGCGTTCCGCGACGCTGCGCCCGACCGCCAGCCGGACGCGCCGCGCAGCTGAACGCTGCGCAGCGCGGTCAGTGCGAGGAGCCGAACACGTCCGCGTAGGGGTCGTGCTCGCCCTCGGCGCCTTCGGACAGGCGGAACTTCAGGTCCAGCCCCTCGCGCGAGTCGGCCGCGCGCAGCGCGGTCTCGCGTTCGATCCGGCCTTCCTTGTACAGCCGGTACAGGCACTGGTCGAAGCTCTCGATGCCTTCCTCGAGCGACTCCTCCATCGCCTGCTTGATCTCGTGCACCTGGCCGCGCCGCAGCAGGTCGCGAATCATCGGGGTGTTGATCAGCACCTCGGTCGCCGGCATCCGGCGGCCGTCGACGCCGGCCACCAGCCGCTGCGACACCACCGCGCGCAGGTTCAGCGCCAGGTTCATCAGCACGTTCTTGTGCGCGGCCTCGGGGAAGAAGTTGAGGATGCGCTCGATGGTCTGGTCGGCGTTGTTGGAGTGCAGCGTGGCCAGGCACAGGTGGCCGGTCTCGGCGAAGGCGATCGCCGCCTCCATCGTAGTCGCGTCCAGGATCTCGCCGATCAGGATCACGTCCGGCGCCTCGCGCATCGCGTTCTTGAGCGCGTTGTGGAAGGCGTGGGTGTCGAGGCCGACCTCGCGCTGGTTGACGATCGACTTCTTGTGCTTGTGCAGGTATTCGATCGGATCCTCGATGGTGAGGATATGGCCCGAGGTAGTGCTGTTGCGGTGGTCGATCATCGCCGCCAGCGAGGTCGACTTGCCCGAACCGGTGGAGCCGACCAGCAGCACCAGCCCGCGCGGGGCCATGATGATCTCCTTGAGCACCTGCGGCAGCTGCAGCTCCTCGATGCTGGGAATGGTGCTGCGGATGGCGCGGATCACCATGCCCACCTCGCCGCGCTGCTTGAACACGTTGACGCGGAAGCGCCCCGAGTCGTGCAGCGAGATCGCCATGTTCAGCTCCAGGTCGCGCTCGAACTGCGGAACCTGGCCCTCGTCCATCAGCGAATAGGCGATCTTCTTCACCATGCCCGTCGGCAGGCCGGTGTTGCCCAGCGGGTAGAGCTTGCCCTCGACCTTGATGTAGACCGGCGCGCCGGTGGTCAGGAACATGTCCGATGCGTTCTTTTCCGTCATCAGCTTCAGGAAATAGCCGATGTCCATGTACCAATCCCCAATGAGACGCCCGGACCGTTGCGCATCAGGCGAAGGCTGCCGACAATGGCCGCGCATCCGTAAATGCCACGGCCCCCCAATGGCGTCAAGCTTCGCACACTTCAGGACCGCACTGCAGGCATTGGCTTGCGGATGCGTGCTCGCGCTCACGGCTTGCGTCTCGCTGCCGCCGCCCACCAACGACATCAATGCCGCCCAGCAGGCGCTGGCGCGCGCATCCGACGCCGACGCCGAGCAGTACGCGGCCGACGAGCTGGGGCGTGCGCGGAGCCTGCTTGCCCTGGCCCAGTCGGCGCTCGCCGAGCGGCGCGAAGCCGAGGCCCGCGACCTGGCCCAGCGCGCCACCGCCCTGGCCGGCGTGGCCGATGCGCGCAGCCGCGAGGCGGTGGCCATGGCCGAGCTCGAGCAGCGTCGTGCCGAGATCGCCGAACTGCGCCGGAGCCTCGGGATGGAGGACGCCCCATGACCGCCCGTGCCGTGACCGCCATGCTGTCCATGCTCGTACTGCTGTCCGTGCCGCAGGCGCGGGCTGCCGAAGACCCCGGCGTGGCGTCGCTGGACCAGCGCCTGGTGGCGATCGATGCCGACGCATCGACCGTCGGCCTGGCCTCGCTGGAGCGGCTGCAGGCCCGCCAGGCGGTGCAGGCGCTGGCCGAGGCGCGCGCGCGCCAGCGCCCGGGCGCGCTGCTGGTCGCGAAGTGGCGGGTGGAAACGGCCGAGATCGCCACCCGCACCGCGGTGGCGCGGCGCGAGATCGACCGCCTCGAGCGCGAGCGCGCCGACCTGCTGCTTGAGGCCAGCCGCCGCGAGGCCGCGCGGGCCAGGCAGGAGGCCGAGCGCCTGCGGGTCCAGACCCAGATCCAGGCCGAGGAGGCCGCGCGCCTGCGCGAGGCCGCCGAGGCCGAGGCCATGGCCCGCCAGGAGGCCGAAACCGTGCTCCAGGGCGTGTCCTCCCGCGAGGCCGCCCGGCTGCGTGCCGCGCGCCAGCGCGCGGCGGAGCTCAAGCGCCAGGAAGAAGAGCTGATGCGCAGCCTGGAGGGCACGGAAGGCTCCGATCCGCGCTGAACGGGCTTTCCGTATTTTTTCGTTAAATCAATGACTTGAGGTGGATTCTCGGGCCGCCTCGGGGCTGCGGCGTGGATCCGGCTGAACGCCTCCACGACAGGTTGCGCGAACCGTGACTGGCGACCGGCCACGGGCTTGGTCCAGGCCCTTGTCGGCCAAGGACGGGTGGAGTAGGGTCGACTCATCCGGGCGGCAGCGACTCCCCCCATCGCCACCCGGGCACCGAGCCAGACCGAAGACATGACCGAGCCGATCCAGCCCCAGCCCCGCGTCGCCGGCCCAGCCGCCGCCGGTGGGGGCGTGCAGGAGGGTGGGCATCGCCCGTCCCCGGTCTGCCACCCGAGACAACGCCCCGCGCCGTGATGGCCGGGGCGTTTGTATTTGCGCAGGAGGATTCCATGTTCGAAGGGCAACCGCAGGCGGAACTCGACCAGCTGATCAAGGGCAACCGTGAGTTCAAGCAGCTCTACCAGCGGCACAAGGAGCTGGACAAGAAAGTGCTCGACGCCGAACTCGGCGTGCTCCCGATCGACGACACCACGCTGTCGCAGATGAAGCGCGAGAAGCTGGCCGCCAAGGACCGCCTGACCCGGATGTACGACACCCTGCAACACTGACCGCTTTCGAAGTCACGGGCGGCGGCGGCCATCCTCGTCGGTCGCCGTCGCCCGTGCGTCATCCGACGTCATCGCGCCGACGCTGCACGGGCCGATGCGATAATCGCCGCTTCCCGGCCGGCCATTCGACGCATGACCATCCATTCCTCCGTACTCGGGCTCATTGCCCAGACCCCGATCGTGCGCGCGCAGCACCTGGATACCGGGCTGTGCGAGCTGTATTTCAAGCTCGAGAGCCAGAACCCCGGCGGCTCGATCAAGGACCGCATCGGCCTGAAGATGATCGAGGCGGCGCAGGCGCGCGGCGACATCCGCCCCGGCGACACCCTGGTCGAAGGCACCGCCGGCAACACCGGCATCGGCCTGGCGCTGGTGGCGCAGCAGAAGGGCTACCGGCTGGTGCTGGTGATCCCGGACAAGATGAGCCGGGAAAAGATCTTCAACCTCAAGGCCATGGGCGCCGAAGTGGTGCTGACCCGCTCGGACGTGCCCAAGGGCCATCCCGAGCACTACCAGGACCTGGCCGCGAGCATCGCCGCGAAGACCCCGCGCGGCTACCACGTCAACCAGTTCGGCAACCCCGACAACCCGGCCGCGCACGCCGAGGGCACCGGCCCCGAGATCCTGCGGCAGATGGCCGAAGTGGGCGGCGTGGACGCGGTGGTGGTGGGCGTGGGCAGCGGCGGCACCATGACCGGGCTGGCGCAGTGCTTCGCCGAACATGCTCCGGACGTGGAGCTGATCCTGGCCGATCCGGCCGGCTCGATCCTGACCGGCCTGGTGGAAACCGGAGAAGTGGGCAAGGCCACCGGCAGCTGGCTGGTGGAAGGCATCGGCGAAGGCTCCAGCCCGCCCCCGGTCGCGGATTTCAGCCGCGTGCACAAGGCCTACGCGATCGACGACCGCGAGAGCTTCCTGACCGCGCGCGAACTGCTGCGCACCGAAGGCATCCTCGGCGGCTCGTCCACCGGCACCCTGCTGGCCGCCGCGCTGCGCTGGTGCCGCGAGCAGACCACCCCGAAGAAGATCCTGGTGTTCGTCTGCGACACCGGCAACAAGTACCTGAGCAAGCTCTACAACGACTACTGGATGCTCGACAACGGCTTCATCGAGCGCGAGCAGCACGGCGACCTGCGCGACCTGATCCTGCGCCCCTACTTGCAGCGCGACACCGTGGTGCTGGCGCCGGGCGACCTGCTGGTGACCGCCTACCAGCGCATGAAGCTGTACGAGATCTCGCAGCTGCCGGTGATGGACGACGAGCGGATCGTCGGCATCCTCGACGAATCCGACGTGCTGCTGCACGTCTACGGCGACGAGGAGCGCTTCCGCGACCCGGTCTCGACCGCGATGGTCAGCAAGCTCGACATCCTCGACGTGAAGTCGCCGGTGGAAGCGCTGCTGCCCGTGTTCGACCGGGGACACGTGGCCATCGTGGTCGACGGGCCGCGCTTCCTGGGGCTGATCACGCGGATCGACCTGCTGAACTGGCTGCGGCGGCGGGTGCACTAGAAGCCGGCCCCCACCCCAACCCTCCCCCGCAGGCGGGGGAGGGAGTTTGATGCAAGGGCTGCTCTGGCCCCCTCCCCCGCGAGCGGGGGAGGGCTGGGGTGGGGGCGCGCCCGCAGCGTCGCCACCATGAACCTCCCCCACCCACCTGCACCGGCCCCCAACCGCCCCGATGCTAGAATCCGGGCCCGGAATTCATTGGATTCAGCGACATGACGGACCCCCGCGAGGCGGGCGACACGGCTGGTTGGGGACTCGGTACCAAGGCGATCCATGCCGGCCAGGCGCACGACCCGTCCACCGGCGCGGTGATGCCGCCGATCTACGCCACCAGCACCTACGCCCAGTCCAGTCCGGGCGAGCACCAGGGCTTCGAATACTCGCGCACCCACAACCCCACCCGCTTCGCCTGGGAGCGCGGCGTGGCGGGTGTGGAGGGCGGCAGCCGCGGCTTCGCCTTCGCCTCGGGCATGGCGGCCACCGCCACGATCCTCGAGCTGCTCGACAGCGGCGACCACGTGCTGGCGATGGACGACATCTACGGCGGCAGCTACCGCCTGTTCGAGCGCGTGCGCCGGCGCAGCGCGGGGCTGGACTTCGGCTTCGTCGACATGACCGACCTGGCCGCGTTCGAAGCCGCGCTCACCCCGAAGACGAAGCTGGTCTGGATCGAGACCCCGACCAACCCGCTGCTCAAGATCGTCGACATCGCCGCCGTTGCCGCGATCGCCCGCCGCCACGGCGCGCGCGTGGTGGTCGACAACACCTTCGCTTCGCCGATCCTGCAGCGCCCGCTCGAACACGGCGCCGACATCGTCATGCACTCGGCCACCAAGTACCTCAACGGCCACTCGGACATGGTCGGCGGCATCGCCGTGGTCGGCGACGACGCGGAACTGGCCGACCAGCTCGCCTTCCTGCAGAACTCCTGCGGCGCGGTGCAGGGCCCGTTCGACAGCTTCCTGGCCCTGCGCGGCCTCAAGACCCTGCACCTGCGCATGCAGGCCCACTGCGCCAATGCGCAGGCGCTGGCCGAGTACCTGCAGGCCCACGACGGCGTGCGGGAGGTGATCTACCCGGGGCTCGAATCGCATCCCCAGCACGCGCTCGCGAAGCGGCAGATGGACGGCTTCGGCGGCATCGTCTCGGTGCGCCTGAAGGGCGGCTTCGACGCCGCGAAGCGCTTCTGCGAGCGCACCCGCCTGTTCACCCTGGCCGAATCGCTGGGCGGCGTGGAAAGCCTGGTCAACCACCCGGCGGTGATGACCCATGCGTCGATCCCGGCGGACACGCGGGCACGGCTGGGGATCGGGGATGAGCTGGTGCGGCTCAGCGTGGGCGTTGAGGCGCTGGCGGATCTGCGCGCGGATCTGGAGAACGCGCTGTCGTGAGCCGGATGATGGAGGGGGGCGCCGTGATCGCGCGCAATCCGGATCTGGTTGCCGGGCGGCTGTGGCGCGAGCTCGGCCAGAGCCTGCGCAACCCGGAGTTCTGGGCGCTGTCGAGCTGGCTCGACATCCTCGTGCGTACGCGTCGTTCCTATCTCGGCCCCCTGTGGCTGCTGGTGCCGTCGCTGGTCTACGTGTTCGGCCTGGGGTCGTTCTTCGCCAGCCTGCACGGGCGCACGATGGTCGAGTTCGCAGCCTATGTGGCGCTGGGCGCGATCGTCTTCCGCACGCTGATGTCGGCGGTGGTCGGCAGCGCGAGCGTGTTCAACGCCAGCCATGCCTTCATCATGGACGGCCACATGCGCCTGACCGACTACCTGCTGCAGTCGCTGGCCAAGTCGTTCTTCGACATGCTGATGTTCGTCCCGATCACGGTGGTCGCACTGGTGATCCATCCGGGCATCGAGCCGATGGGCCTGCTGCTGGCGGTGCCGACCGCGGCGCTGATTTTCCTCAACGTGCTGTGGGTGAGCGTGGTGTTCTCGCTCATCGGCGCGCGTTTCCCGGATTTCGCCCAGCTCATCTCCAACGTCTCGGTGTTCATCTTCCTGCTGACGCCGATCATCTGGTATCCGGAAATGGCGCCTGCCGACAGCCTGCGCGGGCAGTTCATGCGGCTCAACCCGTTCTACCACCTGGTCGCCCTGTTCCGCGCGCCGTTCCTGGGCATGCAGATCGAAACGCTGAGCTACTGGTATGTCGGCGTGATGACGTGCGTTGGCCTGCTGGTGGCGACCGTTCTGTACCGCCGCTACGCGCGCTTCGTGCCGCTGTGGGTCTGAGCCGATGAGCGCACATATCCGCGCCCGCGGGCTGAGCCTGGATGTTCCCATCTTCCTGCAGCGCGAGCGCGCCAGCAGCGGCTGGCTCGGCATGTACCTGGGAGCCGCGTTCGACCCGCCCAAGCGCGGCGTGGTGCGGCTGCTCGACCGTATCGACCTGGACGTCGCCGATGGCGACCGCCTGGCGATCCTCGGCCGCAACGGGGCCGGCAAGAGCACCCTGCTGCGCGTGCTCAATCGCGTCTACCAGCCCACCAGCGGCGAGCTCGACGTGCAGGGCAGCTGCCAGGCGCTGCTCAACATGTCGCTCGGTTTCAACGGCGAAGCCACGGTGCGCGAGAACATCTTCCTGCGCGGCGTGGCAATGGGGCTGCACTCTTCCTTCCTGCGCGGCGAGGTGGACTCGATCCTGGAGTTCGCAGGCCTGCAGGAGAAGGAAGGCCACCGCCTGCGCACGCTGTCGTCCGGACAACGGCTGCGGCTGGGATTCGCGATCTCCACCTCGGTCCAGCACGACATCATCCTGATGGACGAATGGCTGGGCACCGGCGACGCCAACTTCATGGCGCGCGCCAAGGAACGCATGCGCAGCCGCGTCAGCGGCAGCCGCATCGTGGTGCTTGCCAGCCACAGCGTCGGCCTGCTGCGCGACATCTGCAACAAGGGCATCGTGCTCGAGCGCGGGCGCCTGGTGCATGCCGGTGAGATCGGCGATTCGCTGCGCTACTACCATGAGCTGATGACGCGCCTGCGCATGGGACAGGAAGCGATCGAAGAAGATCCGCAGGAGCCGGGCGCGGTGCACGTGTTCGGTGCGGTCGAGGAGATCCGCATCGAGCAACCCGGGCGCTTCTTCCTCAAGGGCTGGATGATCGACGGCCACGGCGGACTGCCGTCGGCGCTGGTGGTGGAGTGGCAGGGCCACCGGTTCATGGCGGAAGTGCGCGAGCGCGTGCACCGGCGCGACGTGCTGCAGCACTTCGGCCTGGCCGACGGCACCTGCGGTTTCATGGCGACGGTCGAGATCCCGGGCGTGGGGAGCCTGCCGGAGCTTGGCGGCGTACGCGTGTTCGGCGGGCACGGCGCGGAGCAGGCCAGCGGCGCGCTGCGCATGGCCGCGCCGGTCCTGGCCTGCCTGCAGGCACCGCCCGATCCGGCCACGGCCGGTCAACCATCCACGCTGCAGCACCGGAACTGATCATCCGATGGCCCAGTACCAGTCCTTTCCGGATGCCGCGGGCGATTCGCTCACGCTGGACAAGCTCAAGGCGCTGCACCTGCCGGAGCTGGCGGGCAAATCGTTCCTCGACGTGGGCTGCAACGAGGGCTTCTTCTGCGGCTTCGCCGACTTCCAGGGGGCAGCGCGGGTGCTTGGCATCGACCAGTCGGCGGCCTACCTCGCCCGCGCGCGCAAGCGGTTCCCTGGCTGCGAGTTCCGGGAACAGGACTGGACCCGGCTGCCCGACGAGCGCTTCGACGTGATCCTGCTCGCCTCCGCGCTGCACTATGCGGACGACCAGCCGGCGCTGATCGGGAGGCTCGTCGAACGGCTTGCCGATGACGGGGTGCTGGTGCTGGAGCTGGGCATTGTTTCGTCGCGACGGCCCGAGTGGCGGCGCGTGGAGCGGGGCATCGACCATCGCCTGTTCCCGAGCATGCCGATGCTGCGCAAAGTCCTGGCCGGCTATGCCTGGAAATGGATGGGGCCCAGCATCACCCAGGCCGGGGATCCGGTCCCGCGCCACGTCATCCATATCGGCCGTCGCCGGCCCGTTGCCTACCTGCTGATGCAGCCGCCCGGCTTCGGCAAGAGCAGTCTGGCATCGGGCCTGTTCCCCAAGGCCGGCGTGCCGGTGCTGTCCGGCGACCAGGCCCTGGCCCTGGCGGCCCAGGGCAAGGCCGCCGCCACGCCCAGGCTGAAGGCGCTGGTCGACGAACATTACTCGCCGTTCCGCATCGACGCGGTCGTGCAGAGGGTGTTCGAGCAGGACATGGCCGAGGATCTGGTTGCGCTGTGGCTCGAACCCCACGCCGGTGGCGACTTCGCGCTCGATGCGTACGTGCCCGCCGCCCACCAGGGCCGGATCCAGCAGTTGCTCCAGGCCCGCGGCTACCTGCCCGTGCAGCTGGACTGGGAACGCGCGGGCCCGGCGCCGATGCCCGCCGCACGCGTCGCCGAACAGTCCGAGGCGTTTTACCTGTCATTGACCGGCGCGGGCCCCGCGGCGCCTGCGCGCTACCAGGGCCAAGAGGTGGGCCATGTCGACGAGATCGGCCTGGACGGTGGCAGGCTGTCGATTCGCGGCTGGGCGGTGGACGCGGCCGGATCGCTGCCCTTGGCCTTCTCCGTGCGCATGGGCCGGACCACGCAGGACGTCGGGGACTTCGAACGACAGCTGCGGCCGGACGTGCAGCGTCATCTCGGGCTGCCGCATGCGCTGGTGGGATTCCGGCTGCTGGTCGACGCCCCGGGGCTTCGCGACCTCGCCGACCTGGACCACCGGTTTCGGATCGTTGCCGGAAAGCGGCACGTGCTCGTCTCCGGCACACCTGTCCATGCCCTGCGCGGGGGCAGGACGTGAGCGTCGCCTCGCGCCTGCTGCGCCGGATCGGACGCGGCCCCCGGCATCCCGACGTGCCGGCGCTCGAACGGCTCGGCGTGTTCGACCGCGAGGGCTATCTGCGGCGCTATCCGGACGTGGCGGCCGCGGGGATCGATCCGTTGCTGCATTACGCAGCGCAGGGCGCGGCGGAAGGACGGCAGCCCTGCGACCATTTCGATGGACGCTGGTACCTGGAGCGCAACCCGGACGTGGCGTCGTCGGGCATCAACCCGCTGCTTCACTTCTGCCTGCACGGCTGGAGGGAATCGTGCCACCCTTCCCCGGATTTCAACCTCGACCACTACCTGCACGAGCATCTCGGCGACGCCGGCGGACAGGTCAACCCGCTGGTTCACTATCTCACCGAAGGCCGTGCCCGCGGCCTGGGGATCCACCCGGTCGAAGATCCCCGTGCCGACGCGATCCGGGCCGCGGGGCTGTTCGATGACGCCTACTATCTGGACGCCTACCCGGACGTGGCCGCGAGTGGCCGCGACCCGCTCGACCACTATCTGGCGCACGGAGCGGCCGAGGGGCGCAACCCCTCGCCCTGGTTCGGCACGCGCTATTACCTGGCCAACAACCCCGAGCTCGCACTCACCGGCACCAACCCGCTGCACCACTTCTGCGAGACGGGCTGGAAGCACCTGCGCAATCCCGGCCGTGAGTTCGATGTCTGGTGGTACTGGGCCACCTATCTCGATCCGGCCGTCGAAGACCGCAACCCGCTCTCGCACTTCATCGAGGAGGGCGCCGCGCTGGGCCACCAGCCGCGGCCGCCACGCCCGCTGGTGCAGCTGCCGGGTTCGGGCCATCGGCATCTGGATGGCCGGGCGATCCGCCGCATCTGCCTGTTCGCCGGCTACGACCGCGATGGCCTGGTCGATGACTATGTCGTCGACTACGTGCGCGAGCTGGCCCGTTTCGCCGATGTGTACTACCTGGCCGACTGCGAGATGCAGCCCGGGCAGCTGGACCGGCTCGCACCGCACGTCCGCGGCGCCTGGGCCCATCGACATGGCAAGTACGACTTCGGTTCGTACTCCGAACTCGTCGGCAGGATCGGCTGGGACGCGGTTGCCGCGTATGACGAGCTGCTGCTGGTCAACGACAGCTGCTACCTGCTGCGCAGCCTGGACGAGGTGTTCGCGCGCATGGACGCCAGGCCCTGCGACTGGTGGGGACTGCAGGCCACCAAGGGCATCGCGGCGACCCGCAGGAAGCCCTCCAACCGCCTTCGCCAGCCGATCCCGATGGATACCGTCCGCGGCGGCATGGTCGACGGCTTCGAGCGCGAGTACGTCTACGATTTCCTCGTCGCGTCATACTTCCTCGCCTACCGCAAGCCGGTCATCGACGATCCGCTGTTCCGCAAACTGATCGACGGGGTCGCGGCCCAGGAATCCAAGCGCAACCTGATCCTCAAGTACGAGGTCGGGCTGACCAGGCACCTGATCGCCCGCGGGCACGCGTTCGACACTTTCGTCCGCGCGCTGTATCCGTTTCACCCCGTGTACAGCAACTGGTACTTCCGACTCCTCGACGAAGGCTTCCCGCTGCTCAAGCGCTATCTGCTGTCCGAGAACCACTATGCGGTGCCACGGCTGTACAGGTGGGCCGAACGGATCCTGCAGAAGATCCCCGATGCCGACGTCGATACGATCCAGCGCAACCTCGAACGCGTGGTCGATCCCGACCGCCTGCACCGCAACCTGCATCTGGGCAGCGAGCGCCTGGTGGATGATGCGGCCCCGCCGGAGACGTTGCTCGAGAACGACGCGTTCCTCGCCGCCGACCGTCAAAGCCCCAAGCACGAAAATTGGTGGGCGTTCCCGGTCTGCGCGTTCTCCGGTGTGTTCTCCGGCAACGAGCGTGCCGTGTTCGAAGAGGTCAAGGACGATCCGCGCATCCGCAAGATCGTGCTCAGCCGGGACAGGCCGGTGGAGGTCGACGGCACCAACGTCGAGGTCCTGCCACTGGAGAGCCCCCTGGGCCAGCACCGGCTGATGCGCGCCGGCAACATCTTCATCAAGCACAGCCCCACCCGCAACCTGGTCTATCCGCTGGCGAGCGACCTGCACAACATCATCAACCTCTGGCATGGCATCCCGTTCAAGCGCATCGGCTATGCCTCGCAGGACATGCAGGGCCGCCTGGGCAGGATCGCCGAGGAACATGCCATGTGCAGGGCCGTGATCAGCTCATCCAAGGTCGACACCATGGCCATGGCCTCGGCGTTCTACCCGCTGTCGATCAACGAGGTCTGGAATACCGGCCTGCCGCGCAACGACTTCATCCTGCGTGACCGCGACCGCCTGCCCGCCGACATGCGCGCCCAACTGGACCAGCTGGCGAAGATGCTGGACGGGCGCCGCCTGGTCCTGTTCATGCCCACTTTCCGCAACGAGCAGGAGGACGCCAGCTACCTGTTCAGTGATGGGCAGAAGCGGTTCCTGGCCGACTGGCTGCAGCGCCACAACGCGGTCCTCGGCATCCGCGAACACATGGCCGACAGCGCGCGGGCCTACACTGATCAGCTCGGCGGGCTCCACCCCCTGGACCTGTCGGATGCCCACTTCCCGAACGTCGAAATGCTGTACCGTGCCTCGTCCGCGCTGATCACCGACTACTCGAGCTGCTTCATCGACTACATGCTGACCGGAAAGCCGGCCGTGAGCTTCGCCTACGACCACGACCGCTATCTTGGCGTCGAGCGTGGCGGGTTCTACGACCTGGACTTCGTATTCCCGGGCACGGTATGCCGCAGCTTCGACGACCTTGCCGCGGCGCTGGAATCGCTGTTCGAGCCGCACGATGCACAGCAGCTCGCGGAGCTGGAGTGGAAGCGGCGCCTGTTCTTCGACTACATCGACGACCGAAGCGCTGCGCGTGTGGTTGAGCGGGTCAAACAGCTCAGCGACTGCGATGGGCTCGGCAAGCCGTTGCCCAGAATCAGGGAGGGACAATGAAGACCGTCATCACCTATGGAACCTTCGACATCCTGCATGTCGGTCATATCAACCTGCTGCGCCGGGCGCGTGAGCTGGGAGACCGGTTGGTGGTCGGACTGTCCACGGATGAATTCAATCAGGGGAAACACAAGTCGTCGCTGCTGAACTACGAGAACCGGAAGGCGGTTCTGGAATCTATCCGTTATGTCGACGAGGTCTTTCCCGAGCAGAGATGGGAACAGAAAGTGGATGACATCAGGCGCTACGGAGCCACCCTGTTCGTGATGGGGCACGACTGGGAAGGAAAGTTCGATTTCCTGTCTGAGCACTGCGATGTCTGCTATCTGCAAAGGACGGACGACATCTCGACAACGGAGATCAAGCAGTCACTTTCGATTGGTCTACATGAGGGAATGTAATGGGCACGGATCCTTCCCGCGGTGGTGTGATGGGCCTGTTTGGCGCGGTGAAGCGTCGCCTTGGTTTCGCCGAGATGCCTGCGTCAGAGGCCGAGCAGGACATTGCGTATATTGAGGCGAGCGGGCTGTTCGACCTTGATCGCTACCTCGATATGTACCCAGATGTCGCACGATCTGGCTTGAATCCAGTTCGGCACTACGTGCTTTACGGTGCGAGGGAGGGAAGAAGCCCCAACGATTTGTTTGATGCCAGCTTCTACCTTGAGTCCAATCCGGATATCGCAAACTCCGGCGTGAATCCCCTTCGACACTTCTGTGAACGCGGAGGGGGTGAATTGCGGAATCCCTCACGGAAGTTCGATACCGCCTGGTATTGGCTGAGGTATATGGCCGGTCAAGATGCGCCCAATCCCTTGGCGCATTATCTCGTAGAAGGCGCGAGGCTGGGTCATGAGATTCGCTCGACGGATGCGTTGACAGCTGAGGATCGCGAGATGATGGCGGAATCGGCCAGCATGTTGATCCGGTCAGGAAGCTGTGATGTGACGCGTCTACAGGCTTTGGCGCGGGTAGGGCTTAGAACAGGGCATCTCGGCATGGCTGAGATGGCTTTTTCCGAACTGGTGGGGTTTGATCCCGATGATGCGGGGAATCAGGAGAAACTGGCGGGCGTCTTGGCCTCACAAGGAAGGTGGTGGCTGGCAGTGGAGGCGCTGCAACGGGCGACCAGTGTGGAGCAAAGGCCGGAATGGTTCTTCCGCCTCGGCGAAGCATATGAGGAAATGCGTCGCTTCGGGCAAGCGGCCGACGCTTACCGGAATGCCGTTCGCCTCAAGCCAGATCGACTGCAGTGGCATTACCGGCTGGGTTATGCCATGGAGCGGGATGGGCAAACGGATGAGGCGAATAAAACCTATATCCACGTGGCATCCATGAACCCGCGAGGGGAAGTGGCCCGATTCGGTATTGGCGTCTTGCACCAGAAGAGGGGGTTGTGGGAAGCGGCGCGTGCCGCCTATATGCGCGAGATCGCGCGGTCTCCACTAGATGGTGAATTGCGGTATCGCCTTGGTTATGCATTTGATCGTTGCTACGAGTGGGAGAAGGCGCTGTCGTCCTACGATGATGCGATCCGCATATCAGGGAGATCCAGCCCGCATTGGCATTATCGTCGCGGCTTCGTCCTTGAGAGGATGCGGCGCTGGGAGGAGTCGGCGACTGCTTACGAGGCTGCATGTCTCATGAGCCATAAGCCGATGGCGTACTGGCGCTATCGGCAGGGCCATGCGTTGGCGAAGGCCGGCCACTTCAAGAGCTCTTGTCTCGCGTTCATTGAAAGCCAACAGGCGCAGACGCTGCAGGGCGAACTTTTAAGTGCCGGTGAGAGTGTGGATGGTGGGGAAAGCAAGCTTGAAGACTATCTTGCTGGATTCAATGGCCAGCAGGTGGTCACAGAAGTTCTTGAGCACAACAATCTCAACGCAGACGTCCATTATAGATTGGGGGAGTGTCGTGAGCGCGTTCGAAACTGGACCGGAGCAGCAACTGCTTACGCGGCCGCAATCGAGCGATGCAGCGACCACAAGCCTGCCTGGTATTACCGGCGCGCTTTTTGCCTGTTCATGTCCGGAGAATACAAAGGTGCGAGCGAGGCGTTCTTGGATACTCGCGTGTTTCGTCACGCGCATGGCGTTTCAGAAAAAGAATTTTCTGCAAGGAGTCTGGGGGTCCAATACTCGACAGTCTATGCGGAGTGCCGCGAATCATTGCCGATACGCGAGAACGTTATTCTGTATGAAAGCCACATCGGAAGCTCCGTATCTTGCAACCCGCTAGCAATATTTCAGTGTCTTATCAATAATTCTGCGTATGACAATTATCTGCATGTGTGGGTGCTGAACAATTCAGAAAATGCCCCAGAATCGTTGCGCGACAGAAAGAATGTAGTTCTGGTCAGGCGCCCTTCCTACGGATACTTCCGATGGATGGCCACGGCGAAGTACTTGATCAATAACACTGGCTTCCCGCCATACTTTGTCCGGAGGGAGGGGCAGCGTTATTTGGCCACTTGGCATGGCACGCCCCTAAAGACATTGGGCAAGGAGCAAAAGTACAAGTTCCTCGAGCACAAGCGAACACAGCGCGCGTTTCTTCAGGCGACACATCTGATCAGCCCGAATCCGCATACGACCGGCATTCTTCTGGATAGTTATGACATCCGGCAGATTTCGAGTGCGCGAGTGGCAGAGGTTGGCTATCCGAGAATTGATCTTACGCTGAATGTTAGCGAGGCGCGCAAAGCTGAAATTCGGGCGGCTCTTGGGGTCAGTGGCACGCGTTCCGTAGTGCTTTATGCGCCGACTTGGCGGGGAAGCTTGGAGAAGGTGTCGTATGACGTCGAGAAAGTCGAGAAAGACATCGAGTACCTAGCGGCAAGGCATGACTGCGACATCGTATTCCGTGGCCATCATCTGCTGGAGAAAGCTTTTGCAATCAATAGTGAGCGGATGGAGGGTATCGTTGCGCCGGCCCATATCGATACAAATGAATTGCTGTCGGTGGTGGATGTGCTTATCACGGACTACTCCAGCATCTTCTTTGATTTCCTTCCTCTGCAAAGACCGGTTCTCTACCATTGCTACGATGAGAGCGAGTACAGGCAGCATCGTGGAATGTACTTCTCCATGGATGAGATGCCTGGATACAAGTGTCCGGATCTGAAGACGCTTAGTGAGTCTCTGGCCCAAGCGCTACTAGGGAAGTTGCAGGATGAGGTTAGGCATTGTGAGGCGATCGGCAGATTCTGTCCTCATGAGGATGGCAGCGCCACGCAGCGTACGGTCGACTTCTTTTTCCTGGACTCTTCCGACGGTGTGGTGCCTGCGCCGACTGATCCTCCTGTGCGAGTCCTTGTTCATGGTGGCGGACTGAAACGGAACGGCATCACGACCTCTTTTCTGAACCTGCTCTCGCATCTTGACCAGAAGCGTGTGCATGTGACGGTGGCGGTTTCAGCGGAGTCGCTGGAGAAAGATAATGAAGGGCGTGCGCTGTTCGAGCGCATCCCAGGACACTGCGCGGTGATAGGACGGCATTTCCATCCGACCATGACGCTGGAGGAGCGCTGGCTGCGAAGGCGGCACGAGCTGGCGGAGGATCCATTTAGTGGCGAGCGGCTTGAGATTGTTCGTGAAGTTTACGACCGGGAGTACTTGCGTATATTCGATGAAGCGCGATTTGATGTGGTGATCGATTTCTCAGGGTATAACGCCTTCTGGGCTTCGGTGTTGTCGCTTAATCGGCAAAATGTTCGAAAGGTAATCTATCTGCATAATGAGATGTACGAAGAGTGCCGAATGAGATATCCGGAATTGTTGCGTGTGTTTCATACTTATCCATTCTTTGACCGCATCGTTTCTGTCAGCCCGGAAACGAGTCGGGATAATCGTGAAACGCTTTCGCCATGGCTCGGGATTGATTCCCGTCGCTTCATCTGCTGTGAGAACACGCAAGATCCAGAGCGTATCCTCCAGCTTTCTGCAGAGCCGGTTGCTGCAGAAGATCTGTCGTGGTTCGCTGCCGGCCCCGTCTTCATCAATATGGCGCGTCTTTCCGTTGAGAAGGGGCAGGATCGATTGATTCGGGCGTTTTCGAGAATCAGTCGCGAGTATCCAGAGGCTCGCCTGCTGATTCTAGGTGAGGGGCCACTGCGTGGGGTGTTGCAGTCGCTGGTGCTGAATCTTGGCTTGCAAGATCGGGTGTTCCTGCCGGGGATCCGTGCGAATCCCTATCCCTATCTGAAGCGAGGTGCCTGCTTCGTCCTCTCTTCGCACCATGAGGCCAAGACTATGTCTTTAATCGAGGCGCTGATCATTGGGATGCCATTCGTGGCTACCGACATCATTGGAAATAGGGACATCAAGAAGGAGTTCCCCGGCTACTTCTTCGACGCTAGCGAGGACGGATTGGTATTGGGCATGCGGTCATTTCTTGAGTCTGAATTGCCGAGCGTGAGTTTTGATTGGCAGGCTCATCAAGAAGTGGCCTTGCAGCAGTTCTACGAACATGTGCTGGGTGGCATTGGCTCCTCTATGGCTCCAGGAACAAGCTGATGTCTCCTAAGTTAGGGCAAGTGATTGGATGCAGACGTCAGTGATCGGAGTGATCGCTCACCGAGGAGGAGCAGGGCTGCGGGTGGAGAATACTCTAGCCGCCTTTGCCAACGCCGTTGCGGTGGGTGCTGTTGGGGCCGAGTTGGACGCGCGCTTCAGTGCTGATGGCCAAGTAGTGGTGCATCACGATGCATGCCTGAATCCGTCCTACTGCCGCTATTTGGGCGGTGACTGGCTGGAGAATGGCATAGAACTGCCTGTGGCGAATTTTGACTTGTCCGCTCTGAGGGGCTTTGACATCGGCACGCCAAAACCTGACTCAGACTACGCCCAGCGCTTCGATCGCATCAGGCCCGCGCCGGGTCAGCGAGTCCCGTTGCTGCGTGAAGTGATCCGTTTGGTTCGTGATAGGTCCGACAAGTTTTTCCTGGTTATAGAGATCAAAACCTCCCTGCTTGAGGCTGATACCGAAGGCGCACGAAGACTGGTAGATGCCGTATTGGAGATTGTTGAGCAGGAGCAGTTTGGGCACAGATTCCGTCTCTGCTCGTTTGATTGGGGGGCATTACGCTACGCTATCGATCAGCGAGCGGCTACGCGAGCATGGTTCACGACGCATCCCTTGAGCTGGTACAGCAAGATGCCTCCTCCTCCCTGCGATATCCCGCCGCATTCCGACTATCTCCGCCTGTTTCGAGAGGCATATAGCCGTGGCGCGCGGTGGTTTGGTGATTTCGACCCGCGGGATTTCGGCGGGGGATACGCCGAGGCGATTGCAACTGCCTGTGGTGAGGCGTGGCTTCTCTACCATACGGATTGCGGGCCGACACGTGTGCGAGAAGCTAGATCGTATGGGTTGAGTTCGTCAGCTTGGTCAGTCAATCTTCGTGACCCCGATGCCGTGGCGGCCCTTGAGCATGCGGGGGCCGATTGGGTATGCCTGGACTATCCGGACATGTATCAAAGCGAGCGATGATCGGCGAGGTGGCTGAAGTTTAGTGCCCGAGTACGATGACCTCAGTTCGTCTAGCTAAAGCTTGTCATTCCGGCGACCTTTGTTGTCTGCGCGGATGGGCGGAACAGGGCGATGCCGTAACAGGGATGCGTCTGAGCTGGACAAGGACGAGATTTGGAGTTTCTGCTTCATCAGGAACGCGGAGGCCAACCAGATCTTGGTTTCGGGGCGTAGCTATGCTGTCTCGGAGGGTTGGGCGGGAAAGATTGAGTCCCGGAGTGACGGAGCCGCCGCAGAAGCTCGGGCCAATCCCGATTGAGTCGATCACGGCTGCTGCCGGTAAGGGCTATTGCTCGACGGCAAAGGACTATAAGTATGGCGCGCCTCTGCGGATCCTTGAAGCCAAGGAGAGTGCGAGTGGCCACACAACGACCAAGGCGCTGGCATCGGTTACTGCGGCGCGGATTAGTGCGGAGATCTCAGAGGGCGCGGCGATCAATGTTGATGCTAGTGGTGAACGAAAACTGGATGTCATGTCCGCGGGAGGGGTAGCAATGGACTGATCATGACACTGGTTGTGACGGCTTGTTCCCATCGGCCCATCTATCTCAATACGGATGCACTTTACATGGATTCCATTCAGATTCTGCGTACCGAACTCCGAGGGCAGATTCAATCAGCTCTCATGGCGTCTATCGATCACAGGAAATCTATCGAGAAGCTGGAGGACCTGTTTCGGATGCATCCGGATTGCGCGGAGCTGGCTCTCTTCAACGCCGTAAAGATTTTCTATTTGAGCGGCGGTCCGGCCGGGATATGTGCAATCAAGGCTGTCCTCGAGCGTTCGGATGCATTGTACTCAGTAGGTTGTCTCGATGAGATAAAGTTGGCGTCGATTCGAGAGATGGCCAACGGCAAATCGACGTTATCTGCTCGAGACTTCAGCAACTTCATATTCCTATTTCATCTTGTCGGATGTCATTTTGGTCGCCAAAGTAAAATGCTCGGATGGCTGAAATCTGAATTTTCCAAGCGGCATAAACAAGATTCCTACCAGGAGATGTTCTACCTTCGAAATCTTCTCTATAGCTTGCAGTTCATTTCTCCGGATAAGGGATTTTATTTGGAGACGATCCGGGCGGAAATTGAGAAGTTTGACAAGAGAATAATCCAAACTTTACGTGAGTTGACGAATAACTATCTTCCGCGGAAGAGACGTGCGCTATCGAGAATTGTGATTTGCTCTGGCCTAATGAAGCACGGCGCCACGAGTATGCATGCGAGGTTGGTTATGGACTATGCACGAAACCTGGCGGCATATAACCACGACATAAAAATACTAATTCTTGTGACCAATGAGCTCCCATTTCTGACGCCGTCATTTAGCTTTGCGATGGGAAGGGCGGCGTCAGATTTTGGTGAGAAGCTGGAGAGGCTCCATGCTGATATAGTCTCGCCTGATCTGGCAGATCGGGTGTCGTTCGAGTTCATGCCGCTGCATGAGGCTGATTTTCAGGATATCCTGAAACCAATCGAAAGAGTTATTGAATTTGACCCCGATGTGATGATGCATTATGGAGAGAAGTTCCATAACGAAAGCTTTTTTTTGAGGCGTGTTCTGTTTGACAGGGTGCCAACGGCCTACTTCTTTACTCAGATGATAAATCGTGTTGATCAGTACAACGACATCTATCTGGCAAGGAATGACTATCCCTTGGTTGGCGTGTATGAAAAAAGTAAAGTCCGGATTGCTCCGCCACCCGTGCGGTCTGCAGAGATGAGTAGCATCGCAGTTGGGAAACGGGCGGTTGACTTCCCAGCTGAAGTTAGATCGTCCGCCGAGGATGTGATACTCATCAGTGCGCTAGCGGGGGATCGGATGGAGAGAAAATTTCGAGCTTATTCGCAGGAGACTCGCAACAGGATGATGGATCTCCTTGAAAGAGATGGTGTCAAATGGATATGGGTCGGCCCTGCGGACGAAAAGTCCCTCCTTGGCGTGGATGCGCGTTTTATTAGGATGCATCAAATGGGGCGATTGGAAGTGCGGAAGTTTGAGAAGAACTTAATGGGTCTCATGCAACGCTGCGATATTTTTCTCCACTTGCCGGCCTTCACGGGAGGCGGAGGCGGCATGTCCATTGCGCTAAGAGAAGCGCTTCCTGTTCTCTGTTTTGAGAATACTGACGCAGCAGTGAAGGTTTATCCGGAGTTCGTATTCAGTACTGGTGATCAGTCTGGATTCTTCGAGCGCGCAACGAAGTTAATAGAGTCAGCTGAGGACCGGAAAGTATCGGGCCGCAAGTGTTTGGAGTTTTATCAATCGACGAGCGATCTGGAGTCGCTGGTCGAGGCGAGTTACTCTGGTCTTCGAGATGCAATTTCCGCGTTTAATGTTCGATTGGAAGATGTTGCTGCTCATTAACTCCGGACGAGAGAAAAGAGAGTAATGGATAAGAATCCGTTGTATGTCACGCAACCATTTCTGCCGCCGCTATCTGAGTTTATTCCATATCTGGAAAGCATTTGGGAGAGCAAGATTCTGACCAATGGCGGCCCGATGCATCAGCGTTTGGAAGCCGCCCTTGGGGATTATCTTGGCGTTGATCATGTGGCGTTGTTCAACAACGGGACAATAGCGCTGCTGACTGCGTTGCAGGCTTTGCGGGTGTCTGGAGAGGTCATTACTACGCCTTACTCGTTTGTGGCGACTGCGCATTCCCTTCTCTGGAACGGGACATCGCCAGTTTTTGTCGACATCGAGCCGGAAAGTTTGAATCTAGATCCGTCCAGGATCGAAGCGGCGATTACGTCAAAAACAACTGCCATCATGCCCGTCCATTGCTACGGGAACCCCTGCAGTGTCGACGCAATTCAGACAATTGCAGATAACTACAATCTAAAGGTTATCTATGATGCGGCCCATGCTTTTGGGGTTGGGGAAGAAGGGGGTAGTATTCTGAGGCATGGAGACCTGTCGGTTCTTAGTTTCCATGCGACCAAGGTTTTTAATACTTTCGAAGGCGGGGCAATTATTTGTCCCGACGCGAAGACGAAGAAGAGGATTGATCGATTGAAGAACTTCGGCTTTGCCGACGAAGTCACTGTTGTTGCTTCTGGAATCAATGGGAAAATGAGTGAGATCAATGCTGCGTTCGGGTTGTTGCAGCTGGAGCATATCGATAATGCCTTGGCTAAGCGCAAGAAGATCGATGCTTGGTACCGTGAACGGCTGAGCGATGTGGCTGGGATCCGGGTTGCAGGAAAGATGGCGCGTGCGACGCACAACTACGCATATTTTCCGATTCTGGTTGGGTCAGAGTATCCACTAAGTCGAAACGAACTCTACGAGAGGCTTAAGGCAAGAGGCGTCATGTCACGCCGGTACTTCTATCCTCTAATCAGTGACTTTCCCATGTACCGTAGTCTGCCGTCGGCGCATCGCGGCAATCTACCCGTTGCCCATGAGGTTGCGGAGCAGGTTCTATGCCTTCCGATCTATCCTGCATTGGAACTGGGCGACGTGGAACGAGTGATCGGCGTAATCAGAAACGAGGAGGCGGCGACATGAATATATTGCTCATCGGTCAGTGCAGCCTGCACTGGGGGCGTATGGAGTTCGGCAACATCGGCAACTACTACATCATCGAACCGCTCGTGCGCGAACTGAGAGCCACTTTTCCGGGCTGCGCGATCCGCACGACACTGCAGATGACCGAGGGGTTCTGTGCGCGTGAAGGGGTTGAGGTTCTGCCGATGGAGTTGTATTACGGGTGGGCCTCTGGCGAGTTGGCGACTGTCCGGTCAGAACTTGCATCTTCAGAAGCAATTCGGTCCACGGGGCGCGTGGAGGTGACCACACCTTACATCGATGCTGTGCTGTGGGCCGATCTGGTGATTGATTTCAGCGGTGATATCTGGGGCGACAACGCTGATCTACTCGGTCCCGACCGCTTTCTGATCGGACTGCTCAAGGACCGGATAGCGATGAACCTGGATAAGCCGGTGGTCATGCTGGCGGGTTCGCCGGGACCGTTTTCTAATCCTGAAACTAGTGCTTTGGCCAAGAAGGTGTATGCAGACTTCAGCCTGGTCACCAATCGTGAGCCGATCAGCACCGAATTGCTGCAGCGGGACGGCTTCGACGTCTCCAAGACGTTGAGCCTTGCTTGTCCGGCCTTCCTTTTCGAGCCCTCGCAAGGTGAGGAGATGGAGGAGTTGTTGCTGCGCGAGGGAATTGTCGACGGTAGCGGGGAGCGCGATCGACCGCTGGTGGGTTTCGTCCTGTGTGGTTGGAATTTTCCGGTGGGGCCCTTTGATCGCTGGCCCCGGGAGGATGCGGAGTACGCGGTGTTTGCGGACGCAGTACAGTATCTGACCGATACCTTGGGCGCGCGGGTTTGCCTGATGTCGCATTCAAACGGTTTTGAGGTGCCGCCACCAACGCCATTTGTGCTCAAGCACGGTCGTGACTATCCCGTCATGAAGCAGCTTCAGCGGGTGCTGGATTCTAGGGGTATTCCAGCCGGTCGCTACTTCGTCCTAGATGGCGTGTATGACGCTTGGCAGACGAAGGGGATCATCGGTCGCTTCGACATGCTGGTTAGCGGTCGGGTCCATGCCGCTGTGGCGGGGCTGTCGCAATGTGTGCCTACAGTGATAATGGATTATGGCCACGAACCCAAGGCACACAAGCTGCTGGGTTTCGCAACGGTCGCCGGCGCGGAGAACTACGTGGCTGACCCCGCGGATGCTGGCGATTTGATTGCGCGTATCGATCGCTGCTGGCGTGAGAGGGACGCATATAGAGATTGGCTGCGGCAGAGGATGCCGGAAGTGGCGCAGGCGGCGCGACACAACTTTCAAGTCCTGAAGGGGCTTTTTCGAAGCAAGGAATCGGCTTGATGTTCGATGGACGCGCAGTAGCTATCATGCAACCCTATTTTCTGCCGTACATTGGCTATTGGCAGCTGATGCGGGCGGTTGACGCTTTTGTTATCTACGACGATATTGAGTTCACCAAGAAAGGTTGGATCAACCGTAATCGGATGCTATCCAACGGTCGGGACGAGGTGTTCACGTTGCCGTTGAAGAAGGACTCGGATTTCTTGGATGTGCGCGACCGATATCTAGCCGACAGCTTTATTGATGAGCGGCAACGGATCTTCCGTCGCTTCGAGGCAGCCTATCGTAAAGCACCTCAGCGGGAGAGCGCCCTGGAGCTGCTGCAAGAATGCCTGTTGTTCGAAGAACGTAACTTGTTTAAGTTCATCCACCATTCCGTTGTTGAGATCGGCAAGTGGCTGGGCATGCAGACACCAATTGTGGTTTCGTCCTCGTTGGGTGTAGATCGTTCGCTGAGAGGGCAGGACAGGGTGATCGCTACTTGCAAGGCGCTAGGCGCGTCCCGATATTTCAATCCGATTGGCGGTCTGGAACTGTACGATCGAAAGGTGTTCGCTGAGCAGGGCATTGATCTGTCCTTTCAGAAGGTGAAACCTTATGAGTATCGCCAGTTCGGTGCGCCCTTCGTGTCGAATCTGTCGATCATTGACGTGCTGATGTTTAATGATCGTGATGCGGTGGAACGCTTGCTTTGCGAGATGGAACTGGTGTGAGCGTGTTGGTGCGTGTGGATGACGCTGCGAGGATCGGCGCTTTCCTGCGTCAGGCGGACGCGCTGTTCATGCCGCCGCTGTCGCAGCGTGTTTCGATTGAGGACTATGCGGAGAAGCTCGCGGAACGGGCGGTCAATCTGGTTGCATTCAACGGTTTCTGCGATCAGGGGCACGCAGCTATCTACGTTAATGACGCAGGTGGAGGAACGGCATTCATCAGTTCGATCTGCGTGCTGCCCAAGTACAGGAGGGACGGAATCGCAGCGTCGCTGTTGGAGGGTTGTTTAGGGGAGGCGCGTTTGCATGCCATGCGCGAGGTTCGACTGGAAGTGGAGCGGAGCAACTCGCGTGCGATTGCGTTCTATCTTCGCCACGGCTTCGAGTTTTCCATTTCAGGCGCGGAGGGGAGCGAGGCCGGTGGGGAGACGATATTCATGCAAAGGCGCATGGGGTCGGTGGTGTCAAGTTGAGTCGAGGATGCGTAAGCTCCCGCTGATCCCGGACATCCCAAAAGTAGAGCTTTCTGGCATCTTCTCAGCGAGGAGGTTCCATAAAAAAGTCGAAGTTCAGCGAAACCCAGATCGTCTCGATCCTCAAGCAGGGTGACGCCGGGGTACCGGTCAAGGATCTGTGCCGACAGGCTGGCGGTGCATGTCAAGATAGTTGTCGCCTGATCTCATGCAGTCAGCCGCTTACTTTCCGACTGCTGGCCGTGTGCAACTGCGACGCTTTCCCTTTCCGGGTTGAGCGTGACGGCCCCGATGGGCGTCCGGTCCCGCGTGGCTGTGGTCCAGCGTGGCGGATGGTGCTCGCGGGCCTGTTGATACGGGCCTGTTGATAAACGGCATATCGTTGTGCGAGGGCAGACTCAATTTCCAAGTGCAACACCTTGCCAAGGGTAAGGTGTCGGGATGGGAAAAAACTACAGTCACATGAGTGCTGAAGAGCGCGCGGTTTTGCAGTTGGAGCTGGATCGAGGGTCGAGTCTTCGGAGCATCGGGCGCCGGTTGTGCCGCAGTCCATCGACATTGAGCCGGGAAGTCGGCCGTCTCGGCTTGGCGTCGTATTCGGCGCATCCGGCGGGCGAAGGCTACCGGCAGCGGCGCCGACGTAGCGTTCGGCCCCCCAAGCTGGTTGAAGGCACGGTGTTGCATGCGTTCGTGCATGACCGTCTGGTGTTTGACCGCTGGTCCCCGCAGCAGATTGCCACCAGACTGGACCATATGCATCCAGGCGATCCCAGCCAGCGCGTGAGCCACGAGACGATCTATGCGGCGATCTATGCGTACCCGCGCGGCGGGCTGAAGCAGGCGCTGATCGATGCCCTGCGCCAAGGCAAGCCGAAGCGGGGCCTGCGGCGGAGTACAGCCGCCAAACGGACCTGGGTGCCCGAGGAACTGCGCATCATGCATCGACCCGCGGCGGTGGAGCAGCGCCTGCTGCCGGGGCATTGGGAGGGCGACCTGATCAAGGGCGCCTTCAACCGCTCCTGCGTCGGCACGGTGGTCGAGCGCAAGACCCGCTTCGTGGTGCTGTGCAGGATGGACGGCTGCACGGCGGAGGCGGCGCTGGAGGGGTTCAGTCGGCAGATGAAGAAGCTGCCGGCGTTCCTGCGCGAGAGCCTGACCTACGACCGCGGAACGGAGATGACCTGCTATGCCGAACTGATGGAGCGGCTGAATATCGATCTGTGGTTCGCCGATCCGCACGCCCCCTGGCAACGTGGCAGCAACGAGAACACCAACGGCCTGTTGCGCCAGTTCCTGCCCAAGGGCGTGGATCTGACCCAGGCCAGTCAGGAGTACCTCAACCACGTGGCAGCACTGATGAACGGGCGTCCTCGCAAAACGCTGGGCTGGGCCGTAAGCTCCCCCGTCAAGCGGACACTTCGGAAGTAGAGATCCTGGGGTGGTGGTTGCGGTACTCGGCCGGCGTCATGCCGCCGAGGGCGTTGTGGGGTCGGTGCTCGTTGTAGTCGATCAGGAACTGCCAGGTCGCCTCGCGCACGTCCTCGAGCCGGGCGAACAGGTACTGGTCCAGCACCTCTTCGCGGTAGGTCCGGTTGAACCGCTCGATGTAGGCGTTCTGGTTCGGCTTGCCGGGCTGGATGTACTGGACCGCCATGCCATGGGCCTTGGCCCACGACACGAAGGCCTCGCCGAGGAACTCGGGCCCGTTGTCGGTGCGCAGGACCTGCGGCAGCGGACGCTCCTGGGCAATGCGCTCGAAGATGCGGACCAGCCGCGCCGAGGTGATCGAGGTGTCGACTTCGATGTGGATCGCCTCCCGATTGAAGTCGTCGAGCAGGTTGAAGGTGCGGAACGAGCGGCCGCAGGCCAAGGCGTCGAGCATGAAGTCGGCCGACCAGACGCGATCGGGGCATTCGGGCACGTACAGTGGCACGCGCTCGCGCTTGGGGAGCCGGCGGCTGGCCGCCCGGCGAAGGTTGAGCTTCATGGCGCAGTACACCCGATAGATGCGCTTGTGGTTCCAGTGCGGATGGCTTCGTTCCAGGATCTGGCAGCACTTGCCAATGCCACGGCTGGGCTTTGCCTCGACCAGCCGGGCCAGGGCGGCGATGATCTCGGCATCGCGCACCGTCCAGTCCGGCGGCGGGGCATACCAGGCCGAGCGCGACAGGCCGACGCAATCGCATGACCGGCGCAGCGGCCGTGCGTGCACCTCGACGAGGTAGCGCACCGCCTCGCGCTTCTGCGCCGGCCCTACAGTTTTTTTGCGATCAGGTCCTTCATTGCCGCGTTGTCCAGGGCCAGCTCGGCGTACATCCGCTTGAGGCGGCTGTTCTCGGCCTCCAGCTCCTTGACCCGCCTCAGGTCCGAGGCGTCCATGCCGCCGTATTTCGACTTCCACTGGTAGTACGTCGCCGGGCTAATGCCGGCCTGCCGGCACAGGTCCTTGACCGGCACCCCGGCATCACCCTGCTTGAGGATCGAGACGATCTGGGTCTCGCTGAACTTCGACTTCTTCATGGAACCTCCTGGCTGGAAAGATGCCAGAAAGCTCTACTTCTGGGGTGTCCGGGATCAGGGGGAGCTTACGG
>JAEWGI010000008.1 GCA_023388355.1 Pseudomonadota bacterium | reverse complement strand
TCCAACCCGCCGTTCGGCGTGGAGTGGAAGAAGGTGCAGAAGGCCGTGCGCGACGAGCACGAGCAGAAGGGCTTCGACGGCCGCTTCGGCCCCGGACTGCCGCGCGTGTCCGACGGCTCGATGCTGTTCCTGCTGCACCTGGTGTCGAAGATGGCGCCGGTGGTCAACGGCGAGGGCGGCAGCCGCTTCGGCATCGTGCTCAACGGCTCGCCGCTGTTCACCGGCGGGGCGGGGAGTGGCGAGAGCGAGATCCGCCGCTACCTGCTGGAGAACGATCTGGTCGAGGCCATCATCGGCCTACCGACCGACATGTTCTACAACACCGGCATCGCCACATACGTCTGGATCGTCAGCAACAAGAAGCCCGACGACCGCCGCGGCCAAGTGCGGCTGATCGACGCCAGCGGCTTCTGGCGCAAGATGCGCAAGAGCCTGGGCTCCAAGCGCAAGGAGCTGGGCGAGGCGCATATCGCCACCGTCACCCGCCTGTTCGGCGAGTTCACCGAGGCCGAACTGGTCACCGCGCTGGATGCCAAGGGCCAGCCACTGGGCGAGCCGGTGCTGGTCACCGCCACCGGTGCCGAAACGCCGCCGGTGGCGCCCGAAGGCGGCCGCCTCAGGCGCGTGCCGATCAGCCGCGTGTTCGCCAACGAGGAGTTCGGCTACACCACCATCACCGTCGAGCGCCCGCTGCGCGACGGGGCCGGCAATATCGTCCTTGGCCAGAAGGGCAAGCAGAAGGGCAAGCCGCAGCCGGACAGCGCCCTGCGCGACACCGAGAACGTGCCGCTGGGGCAGGGCATCCAGGCCTATTTCGAGCGTGAGGTGCTGCCGCATGCGCCGGATGCCTGGATCGACGAGGCGAAGACCAAGGTCGGATACGAGATTCCGTTCAACCGCCACTTCTATGTGTTCGAGCCGCCGCGCCCGCTGGAAGTCATCGACGCCGAGCTGAAAGCCGTGACCGCCAACATCATGCGGATGCTGGGGGAGATGGCGGAATGAGCATGCCGAAGTACCCGGAGTATGAGGACAGTGGGGTGCCTTGGGTCGGCGCTATTCCAAGCGAGTGGGACGTACAGCCGCTGATGGGTGTGGCCAGCGAGAGGCGCGAGTCCAATAAGGGACTGGAAGAAGACAATCTGCTGTCACTGAGTTACGGGCGTATCGTCCAGAAGAACATGGCTTCCAATGACGGTCTCTTGCCAGAGTCGTTCGAAACGTATCAGGTCGTCCATCCTGACGACATCGTATTCCGGCTCACAGATCTTCAGAACGACAAGCGGAGTTTGCGAACGGCTCCAGTCAGCCAGAAAGGGATCATCACCTCCGCGTATCTTGCGGTAGTTCCTCGGCTAATCAACAGCCGCTATTTTGCTTATCTCCTGCGCAGTTACGACTTGACCAAGGTGTTTTACTCAATGGGCGGCGGGCTTCGGCAGTCGATGAAGTACTCCGACGTAAAGCGGCTTCCGGTCTTGGTACCCAGCGTGCGAGAGCAGATGGCGATTGCCAATTTCCTTGACCGCGAAACCGCCAGGATCGACGCGCTGATCGCCGAGCAGGAAAAGCTGCTGGTGCTGCTGGCCGAGAAGCGCCAGGCCACCATCTCTCACGCCGTCACCCGCGGCTTGGACCCCAACGTCCCGATGAAGGACTCCGGCATCGCCTGGCTGGGCGAGGTTCCGGCGCAATGGGAAGTCGGACCACTGAAGCATTGGGTTGTCTTCAAGAGCGGAGGAACTCCCAGCAAGGAGAGAGTGGATTACTGGGGCGGGGACATCCCTTGGGCATCGGCAAAAGATCTCAAGACGGAATTGTTGATGGATACCATCGATCACTTGGCGCCTGAGGCCGTGGAAGACGGTGCCGCCACGACGCTGCCCGCGGGCGTTGTGCTTGTAGTCGTTCGAGGGATGATTCTGGCGCGGATGTTTCCAGTCTCTCTGGCGCTGGTCCCGATGGCTATTAACCAGGACTTGAAGGGCTTGTTGCCCAAGCAGGGACTTGAAGCAGAGTATCTAGCTTGGCTCCTGCGCGGGACCGCTGACCAATCCTTGCAGCGGCTGGACGAGGCTGGTCACGGAACCAAAGCGTTGCGAATGGATGCCTGGGCATCGATGGAGCTACCCGTTCCGCCGGTAGATGAGCAGCGCCAAATCGCGAACTTCCTCGCGCAGCGCATAGAGGCGCTGGACGAATTATCACGCGAAGCTCGCGCGGCAATCGATCTGCTTCGCGAGCGACGCAGTTCTTTGATCTCCGCCGCCGTGACCGGCCAGATCGATGTGCGCAACGTTGTGGTGGGGCGAGTCGCATGAGTCTTCTTTCGAAGGGCGAGATCAGGTCAATTCTGTTCGATCTGAACTTTGTAGCGGACGGCCTTGAGCGGGAGTATGCCGAGAGTTTCACACTGAACGGCGGAGAGACGGTGAAGCTCAAGAGGTCGAACCGCTTTCCACTGGTCATCAGTCCCCGGCATGAACGTATCTGGAGCGAACTGGCAGCACTCCCCGGTGTGAGGCCGAGTCCGGAGATGTATGCCCACAACAGCAATTTTGTTGGCTTCGACAAGCGGACCCACACGGGCAAACGCCCAATCGAGCATGGGTTTGATTTCGGCTTCGAATCGGCATTCGCTCTGCGATCGTTTCTTGAGCGAATAATTCGGGGATCGTTCTCCCGTACGGCGACCTTCGATGCAGAGTCGCGTGTCTTTCTCGATGGGTTCCTTGCCGCCGACAACCCGCAGTTCGTGTACTGGCTGCCGCGGTATCGCGAGACACTTCGGGCGGTTGACGAAGCATTGCAGCGCGGGATGCCTGAAGCTGTGTTCGACCTGATCTGGAAGTCGATTGACAACGCGGTGAGCAATGCCGGCCAGGGGGTGCTTGGCTTCGATGCCGCGGACCGGGCTCGCGATGCACTGGTCGAGGTGATCCGGGAGATTGGCACCGATGGCAGCCCCAGCCAGTTCGAGCGGCTGATGGCCAGGATGGAGCAGTTGAAGCAGGCAGGCGACCTGCCGAAGGTGCCGCGCCTGCTGCTCGCACGTGCGTTCGCCGCGATCCATCCGGACCGCTACCACACCACGGTGGACGCCGCGAAGCAGGAGCACATCCTTCCGTGGTTCGAAGCGCATACCGGGTTTGTGGCGCCGTCTGGGAGCTGGGCAGTCCGTGCCGAGGCCCTGACCCACCACCTGGACCGTTGCGGTGTGTTCGAAGGTGACCGGGAGCGGCGCAACATGTTCCCCTGGTATGTCTTCGACCAGCTGCGCGATGACAGCGGGGAGCTGCCGTTCCGTCACGGCCATACCTCACGGCCGCCGACCGGGGAGGCGCAGGGCACGGGCGGGACACGTTCCATCGAATACCGCCATAACGTGATCCAGGACGCCTTGGTTGAGTTGCTTCGCGAACGTCATGGGGTGACCGCCGTCGCAAGCGAGCACCCCACCGGGACAGGAGGGCGGGCGGACGCGCTGGTGAGGCGCGAAGATGGACGCTACGAGCTGTACGAGATCAAGCCCGCCGCTAACGCTGCGGACGCAGTGCGGCAGGCTATGGGGCAGTTGCTGGAGTATGCGTATCGTCGTGGTGGCCTTGAGCCGGCGGCGCTGCACGTCGTGTCCGACGCGGCGCTGGATGAGCGTACCTCTGCGTATCTGTCCAGGCTTCAGTCGGAGTTCGGCTTGCCGATCGATTATCTGCAGGTCTGTGGTGATATGGAGGGCGCGTGACTGATATCCAGCTTTTCCGTCTGAACGCCGGTGGGGCAATTGAGCTTCCAGGCCGCGCAGCTGCAGTTGAAAGGCAGTTGCAGTCGTTGATCGAGGCGCAGATGCCGGCCTTCCTCGGCGTGCGCTTTCTCGCGAGCGAGTACGCGACCGGCAAGACCCACAAGGGGCGCATCGACTCGCTGGGAATCGACGAGAACAACTGCCCCGTTATCGTCGAGTACAAGCGCCACAGCAACGAGAACGTCATCAACCAGGGCCTGTTCTACCTGGACTGGCTGCTTGACCACCAGGCGGAGTTCCGCTGGCTGGTGATGGAGAAGCTGGGCAAGGACGTGGCCGAAGCCATCGACTGGGCGGGCACGCGCCTGCTGTGCATCGCCGCCGACTTCACCCGTTATGACCAGCATGCGGTCCAGCAGATCCCGCGCAATGTCGAGCTGATCCGCTACAAGCTTTTCGGCGAGGACCTGTTGCTGTTCGAGCTGGTGAATGCGGTCAGCGTCAGCGACGCTACCGTCAGCAAGGCGGAAGCCGTAGCGCCGCCCGGCAGGCCCCGCGTAGGTGGCAAGGACAAGACCGCGGAAGAACAGCTGGCGCAGGCCCAGCCGGTGATCCGCCAGCTCTATGATTCGTTGGCTGGCTACCTGACGGCGCTGGGCGACGACGTGCAGGAGAAGCACCTCAAGCTGTACGTCGCCTTCCGCAGACTCAAGAATTTCGCCTGCGTGATTCCCTACCGGGACAAGCTGCTGTTGATGCTGAAGCTGGATCCGGACACCGTGGCTCTGGAAGAGGGCTTCAGCCGTGATACGCGCAACATCGGCACATGGGGTACCGGTGACCTTGAACTGACGTTGCGAAGCCCTGCGGACCTGGAGAAGGCCAAGCCGCTGATCGACCGCAGCTATGCGGAAAGCTGACCCATCGGTCAAAGAGGGGATGGGGGCGTCGTCCCCTTGGACCACTTGCGGCATCGGCGCCAAAAAGGCAACAATCGTTGCCTAATGAGCAACACGTCAGCCCTCATGAACCTCCTGTTCGGCCAGACCCGCCAAGCGGTGCTGGCCGTGCTGCTGCTGCAGCCGGAGGCCAGCTTTCATCTGCGCGAGCTTGCGCGGCTGACCGGCAGCCATGCCGGCACCCTTGGCAGGGAGTTGGACAAGCTGGTGGGCGCGGGGCTGGTGGTCCGAAGTGAGCAGGGCAACCAGGTGCGTTACCAGGCGGACCGGACATGCGCGCTCTACGGCGAGCTGACAGCGATGTTCCGCAAGACACATGGTGCCGTACCGGTGTTGCGAGAGGCGCTGGCGCCCCTGGCGCCTGTCATCGAGGCTGCCTGGATTTTCGGCTCCGTTGCCCGGGGTGCGGAAGTGGCGGGGAGCGATGTGGATCTGTTCGTGGTCGGGGATGCGGGGTTCGCGGATGTGGTCCGTGCCATCCATCCGGCGCAGGGAGAGCTGGGTCGGGAGATCAATCCTGTGGTGTACTCGGGCACGGAGTTCAGGCGGAAGCTGGCGGCGGGAGATCCGTTCGCGAGGCAACTGCTTGAAGGCCCCGTGCTGATGGTGATGGGGGACAGGGATGACATTGGAGAACCTGCTGGCGATCCGCCAGCTGCAGGCGCACACGGCTGATCCTGCGGCGATACGGAAGCTGCTGGAGGCGGCCCGCCGCAACCTGGCCGATGCGCGCGTGGACAGCATCAGCACCGACAACCGTTTCGATGCGGCATACAAGTGCGTGATGCAGTGCGCGATGCTCGGGCTGTGGGCAAAGGGCTACCGCACCTCCACGAGCCAGCCGGGCCATCACCAGACCGCAATCCAGTGCCTGGGCCACACCATGGGCGTGGAGTGGGACGACATCATCGTGCTCGACGCATTGCGCCGGAAGCGCAACCTGAGCGACTACGAGGGCGACCCGGTGTCGGAAACCACGCTGGCTGAAGCAATGGCGCAGGCGGTAAAGCTGTTGACGCATACAGAAACATGGCTGCGCGCCAACCGCCCCGACGCGATGGGGGATGCATGAACCTGCACCAGGAACACCACTTCGAGCGCGAGATCTGTGAACGCCTGGCCGCCAACGGCTGGCTGTATGCGGAAGGCGATGCGGCGCATTACGACCGCCAGCATGCGCTGTACCTGCCCGACCTGGTGGCGTGGCTGCAAGGCACCCAGCCGGACAGCTGGGAAGCGTTGGCCAAGGCCCACGGCGCCCAGGTGCAGGCCGTGCTGGCGCAGCGCGTGCGCAAGAACATGGATGAGCGCGGCACGCTGGAGGTGCTGCGCCGTGGTGTGGAGATGGTGGGGCTCAAGCGCCCGCTGTCGCTGGTGCAGTTCCGACCCGCGCTGGCATTGAACCCGGTGATCGAGCAGCACTATGCGGCCAACCGGTTGCGCGTCGTGCGCCAGGTCAAGCATTCACCGAACCGGCCCAATGACTGCATCGACCTGGTGCTGTTCGTCAACGGCATCGCCGTGGCGACGGCGGAACTCAAGTCCGACTTCACGCAGTCGGTGGGCGATGCGGTGGACCAGTACCGGTTCGACCGGGATCCGCATCCCAAGGCCGGGCTGGCCGAGCCGCTGTTGGCCTTCCCCGGCGGAGCGCTGGTGCATTTCGCGGTGAGCCAGGCCGAGGTGATGATGACCACGCGCCTGGCCGGTACCGACACGTTCTTCCTGCCATTCAACCGCGGCAATGCCGGCGGTGCGGGCAATGCGCCCGATTCGCAAGGGGCGGCAACACGCTACCTTTGGGAGGAGGTGTGGTCGCGCGACAGCTGGCTGGAGATCCTGGGCCGCTACCTGATCGGCAAGCGCGACGGCAAGAAGCAGCTGACCACGGTCATGTTTCCCCGCTACCACCAGCTGGATGCAACGCGGAAGCTGGTGGCCGACGTGCGTGCCAATGGACCAGGCCAGCGCTACCTCATCCAGCACTCGGCCGGATCCGGCAAGACCAACTCGATTGCCTGGTCGGCGCATTTCCTGGCCGACCTGCACGATGCCGGCAATGCCAAGCTGTTCGACAGCGTGCTGGTGGTGTCCGACCGCACGGTGCTGGACGCGCAGCTGCAGGAAGCGATCTTCGACTTCGAGCGCACCACCGGCGTAGTGGAGACCATCACCGGCGAACAGGGCAGCAAGAGCGCCCAGCTGGGCGCCGCACTCAAGGCGGGCAAGAAGATCATCGTCTGCACCATCCAGACCTTCCCGTTCGCGTTGAAGGCCGTGCAGGAACTGGCCGCGACCGAAGGCAAGCGCTTTGCAGTGATCGCCGACGAGGCGCACAGCTCGCAGACCGGTCAGGCGGCGGCCAGGCTCAAAGAGTTGCTAAGCGCGAAGGAATGGGAAGAGCTGCAGGACGGCGGCGAGATCGACACCGAAACGTTGCTGGCTGCGCAGATGGAGGCGCGCAGCGCCCAGTCCGGCCTGACCTATGTCGCATTCACGGCCACGCCCAAGGCCAAGACCCTGGAGTTGTTCGGCCGTCCTGGTCCGGACGGACTGCCTCAGCCGTTCCACGTCTACTCGATGCGGCAGGCGATCGAGGAGGGCTTCATCCTCGATGTGCTGCAGAACTACACGCCGTACAGCCTGGCCTTCCGGCTGGCGCATAACGGGCAGGAGTTCGACAACGCCGAGGTCGAGCGCAGCACCGCGATGAAGGGGATCATGCAGTGGGTGAGGCTGCACCCCTACAACATCGCCGCCAAGGTGCAGATCGTGGTGGAGCACTACCGCGAGAACGTGCAGCCGCTCCTGGAAGGGCGCGCCAAGGCGATGGTGGTGGTCGCGTCCCGGCGCGAGGCCGTGCGCTGGCAGAAGGCGATCCGTACGTACATCGAGGGGCAGGGCTATCCACTGGGCGTGCTGGTGGCGTTCTCCGGCGAGGTGGACGACCCGGACAGCTTTCCCGAGCCGGTGACCGAGGGCAGTGCGTTGCTCAATCCGGGCCTGAAGGGCCGCGACATCCGCGAGGCATTCGCCCGCCCGGAGTATCACCTGCTGCTGGTGGCCAACAAGTTCCAGACCGGCTTCGACCAGCCGCTGCTGTGCGGCATGTACGTGGACAAGAAGCTGGGCGGCATCCAGGCGGTGCAGACCCTGTCGCGCCTCAACCGGGCGCACCCCGGCAAGGACACGACCTACGTCCTGGACTTCCAGAACCACACCGACGACATCCTGCAGGCGTTCCGTACCTACTACGAGACGGCGGAACTGGAGGCGACGACGGATCCGAACCTGGTCCTGGACCTGCGTGCCAAGCTGGATGCGGCCGGCCATTACGATGACTACGAGGTCGAGCGCGTCGCGAAGGTGGAGCTGGACCCGCAAGCGAAACAGTCGCAGCTGGTCGCCGCGATCCAGCCGGTGGCCGATCGATTGCTGAAGCGTTACAAGGCGGCGGCGCAGGCGCTCGCGGCGGCGGAGGCCGCCGGGCAATCGCAGGCTGCAGCCGAAGCGAAGGACACCCTGGACGCGCTTGTGCTGTTCAAGGGCGACATGGGCGCGTTCAACAGGCTGTATGCCTTCCTGTCGCAGATGTTCGACTACGGCAATACCGATATCGAGAAGCGCTTCCTTTTCTATCGCCGCCTGTTGCCGCTGCTGGAGTTCGGGCGCGAGCGCGACACCGTGGACCTGTCCAAGGTGGTGCTGACCCACCACACCCTGCGCAGCGCCGGCAAGCAGACGCTCGCCCTGGCCGGTAGTGGCAACTACGCGCTTCCACCGATGGACGCCGTGGGCAGCGGCAGGATCCAGGAGAAGGAACAGGCTTATCTGGCCGAGATCATCGAACGGGTGAACGGACTGTTCGAGGGGCAGATCCGTGACGAGGACCAGCTGCAGTACGTCGATGGCGCGCTCAAGGGCAAGCTGCTGCAGAACGAAACACTTGCCAAACAGGCCGCCGACAACTCGAAAGAGCAGTTCGCCAACTCACCAGATCTCAACCAGGCCCTCGTCAACGCCATCATCGACGCGCTGGACGTACACAACACGCTGAGCAGCCAGGCGCTGGCTTCGAATCGAGTACAGCAGGGCCTCAAGGACATTCTGCTGGGGCCGGGGAAACTGTATGAGTTGCTTCGCTCCCGGCCCGGAGGAGGTGGTGCGTCTGCATCCCCATAGGAGTGTCTGCACCGCATTTGAGGCAGCGTCTCGCGAGCAAAGCGCGAACGCGCCCATGGGCATCAAGCCAGCCTGACGGACGGCAGCCCGGCACACCTGTCCGATCCGCCGGGCGCAGACTCACCCTGTGAGACAGCCCCCCACAACACTGGCCCGCCCCCACCACGGCAGGCCCCATGAACGCCATCCTCCACGCCAGGCCGCTGCCGGCGCCCGTTCCGTCCGGCGGGCAGCTGGCGCGTCGCCTGGCCGATCGCTATGCCGACCGGGTCACCGGCCAGTTCACCATCGAGGGCCAGGCGGCCGATCTGCGGCCGCTGCCGCGTGACCTGCCGCCGGCGCTGGCCGACGCGCTGCAGGCGCGCGGCATCCGTTCGCTGTATTCGCACCAGGCGCAAGCCTGGGAGGCGGCGCGGGCGGGGCGGCATGTGGTGGTGGCCACGCCCACGGCGTCGGGCAAGTCGCTGTGCTACACGCTGCCGGTGGTCAGCGCGGCGCTGGAGCAGGGCGCCAAGGCGCTGTACCTGTTCCCGACCAAGGCGCTGGCGCAGGACCAGGTGGCCGAGCTGCTGGAACTCAATGCCGCGGGCCAGCTGGGGCTGCGCGCGGCAACTTTCGATGGCGACACGCCCGGGGACGCGCGCCAGGCGATCCGCCTCAATGGCGACATCGTGGTCAGCAACCCCGACATGCTCCACCAGGCGATCCTGCCGCACCACACCAAGTGGGCGCAGTTCTTCGAGAACCTGCGCTTTGTCGTAATCGACGAGGTGCACACCTACCGCGGCGTGTTCGGCTCCCACGTGGCCAACGTGATCCGGCGGCTCAAGCGGGTGTGCGCGTTCTACGGGGTGCAGCCGCAATTCGTGCTGTGCTCGGCGACGATCGGCAATGCCGCGCAGCACGCCAGCGCGCTGATCGAGGATGCGGTGGAGGCGATCACCGAGAGCGGCGCGCCCACCGGCGACAAGCACATCCTGCTGTGGAACCCGCCGGTGGTGAACCCGGACCTGGGGATCCGCGCTTCGGCCCGCTCGCAGGCCAACCGCATCGCGCGCATGGCGATCAAGTCGGGCCTGAAAACGATGGTGTTCTGCCAGTCGCGGCTGATGGTCGAGGTGCTCACCAAGTACCTCAAGGAAGTGTTCGACCACGACCCGCGCAAGCCGCGCCGCATCCGCGCCTACCGCGGTGGCTACCTGCCCACCGAGCGGCGCGAGGTGGAGCGCGAGATGCGCTCGGGGAAGATCGACGGCATCGTCAGCACTTCCGCGCTCGAGCTGGGCGTGGACATCGGCAGCCTGGATGTGGTGGTGCTCAACGGCTATCCGGGCTCCATCGCGCAGACCTGGCAGCGCTTCGGGCGCGCGGGCCGGCGCCAGCAGCCGTCGATCGGCGTGCTGGTGGCCAGCAGCCTGCCGCTGGACCAGTACGTGGTGCGCCATCCGGAGTTCTTCGCCAGCGCCACGCCCGAGCAGGCGCGTATCGAGCCCGACCAGCCGCTGATCCTGATGGACCACATCCGCTGCGCGGCCTTCGAGCTGCCGTTCCTGGCAGGCGATGCCTTCGGGCCGGTGGATCCGGGTCCGTGGCTGGACGTGCTGGTGGAAAGCGGCGTGCTGCACCAGGAGGGCGGGCGCTGGGAGTGGATCGCCGACAGCTATCCGGCGCAGGCGGTGAACCTGCGCTCGGTGGCCGACGGCAACTTCGTGGTGGTCGACCGCACCAACGGCCGCCAGACCATCATCGCCGAGGTCGACTATTCGGCCGCGGCGCTCACGCTGTACGAGGGCGCGATCCACATGGTGCAGTCCGAGCCCTACCAGGTCGAACGCCTGGACTGGGAAGGGCGCAAGGCCTACGTGCAGCAGACCAACGTGGACTACTACACCGACGCCATCGACTACACCAAGCTCAAAGTCCTGGACGAAGCCGACGGCGCGCCGGCCGGGCAGGGCAGCGCCCACCATGGCGAGGTGCACGTGCTGCGGCGGGTGTCGGGCTACAAGAAGATCCGCTTCCACACCCACGAGAACATCGGCTACGGGCCGGTGACCCTGCCCGACCAGGAGCTGCACACCACCGCGTGCTGGTGGCAGCTGCCGCAGCGGGTGCTCGATGCCGGTTTCGACAGCCGCCAGGATGCGCTCGATGGGTTTTTGTCTGCGGCGTATGCCCTGCACCTGGTCGCGATGGTCTGCGTGATGGCCGAGGGGCGCGACCTGCAGAAGGCGGTGGGCAGTGGCGACGGGGCGTGGTTCGCCACCGCCGACCTGTCCGGGCGCGGGCAGATCCGCTCGGGCGAGAGCGGCGAGGCGATAGTGGAAGTCGCGCGCGGCTTCACGCCCACGCTGTTCCTCTACGACAACTACCCGGGCGGGGTGGGGCTGTCGCTGCCGCTGTTCGAGCGCCGCGAGGATCTGCGCCGGCAGGCGCTGGACCTGATCCGCGCGTGCCCGTGCGCGCATGGCTGCCCCGCATGCGTGGGACCGATCCTGGCCAGCAGCGAAGTGGCGGGCAAGTCGGTCAAGGCGGCGGGCATGCAGGTGCTGGAGCTGCTGGGAGAGGCGGCTTGAGCGTGCTGGCCAAACGCCTGGCGGGGTTGCGGCAGCAGGCGGGTGCAGCGGCGCGTCCTGTGGTCGCGCCCTTTGCACCGGGCGACACAACAACCGGCGGGAAGCAGGCGCAGCCGGCTTCGCTGCGCGGAACAACGATCGGCGAACAGACAACGCCGCCCACCGCGCCCCGCGCGAAGTCCACCGAGGCGCAGGTGGCGCAGCTGCGCAAGCTGCTCGGCCTGCGCCCGCGCGCGCTCGCGCCGGTGCGCAGCTTCGACCGCAGCCTGGAGGGCGACGAGATCGCGCCCGGCCTGCGCTACATCGAAAAACGGGTGCCGTTCGAACGCCTGCCCGAGCGCCTCGACCTGACCGCGCTCAAGCTGAAGGCGCCCGACCTCGACGGGATCGACACCCACCGCATCCTCGCCTTCGACACCGAGACCACGGGTCTTGCCGGCGGCACAGGCACGCGCGCCTTCATGATCGGCGCCGGCGACTGGCGCGATGGCGGCCTGCGCATCCGCCAGCTGCTGATGACCACGATGGGCGCCGAGCAGGCGATGCTGCAGGAATTCAGCCGCTGGCTGGAACCGCACACCGTGCTGTTGTCCTACAACGGCAAGTGCTACGACCGCCCGCTGCTGAGCACGCGTTACACCCTGGCGCGGCTGGCCGATCCCGTGCTCGGCCGCGACCATATCGACCTGCTGCATCCGGTGCGCAGGCACTACCGCGGCATCTGGGAGAACTGCCGCCTGGCCACCGCCGAGCGGCAGCTGCTCGGCGTGGTGCGCGAGGACGACCTGCCCGGATCGGAGGCACCCGCGGCCTGGTTGGACTACCTGCGCGGTGGCAGCGCCGACAAGCTGCGCCGTGTGGGCGACCACAACGCGCAGGACCTTCGCAGCCTCTCCGGACTGCTGGTGCATTTCCACGCCCAGGCGAAGCTTCCGTCTCGATCGGGCTGAGTGAAGGCCGCCAGGACCTGTCCGTGCGTCGGGCGCTGCGGTGGCGGCGGCCGGGCCGCAGCGTGCATCCCGATGGGGACTTCCGATCGGGTCGCCGTTCGGCTGCTTGGCGGCACGGACGTTCCGTCGCCGCAATCGCGCAGGTGGCCGCCTCCCGACATGAACGCGCTGTCGCCCCCGTTCAGGCGCTGCTGCCGGATCGGCACGCGCTTTGCATGACGTCGGTGCGCGGCAAGGCATTCCAATCCCGGGTGCCCGCGCGGGGTCGGCCCGTGGCCGACCGGAGGCACCGTCATGTCCAGCCATTCACTCCAGTCCACCGTCGTTGCCGGGCCCTGGCCACCCAGGCCTGCGCCCGCCACGCGCACGCCCGAACGCTAACGCCGCAAGCCGGCTGCGCCCGATCCGTGTGCGCTGCGCGCCGGGCTCACGCCCGCGCAGCTGGTCACGCTCGACGCGCTGGAGATCTTCAAGTGGCGCCTGGCGTTCGTGCGTCGACCGCTGTTCCAGGCGCCGATCCCGGTGCTGTTCGACAAGGACGACAGCCGCCACGTGGTGATCCTGGAAGACGGCACCCTCGACGAACATCCCACGCTGCGACTGCGCAACTGAGGCCGTCGATCGGGCCGACGCGATCGCGTGGCAGCGGTCGCTGCGCGCTTGGAAGAGTCTGACCAATTTCTGTTATCCCTGGGGCTTTCAACAACGTTCGTTCGTGACAACGGGGCGGCTCTGCTCCCTCCCCCGCTCGCGGGGGAGGGTTGGGGTGGGGGCAAGCCGGTCGCCGCGCCACTTCACGCGCGCCTGCGGCGCGCGCCCCCATCCCAGCCTTCCCCCGCGAGCGGGGGAAGGAGCAGGGCACTAGCCTCCCTCCGGTCGAAACGCAAAACATGAACGGAATCGTCGCCCGTTCAGCGAATTCACGTGAACTCTCTCCGGGCATTGTGAGGATTAGCCCTGCTGTTGCGCGCAATCCTGCCGTTAACGGCAGCGACAGCTCGAAATCCGACCCTTGGGTCGCAGGGAGTTCCTGTTCAGTGACATCCAAACCGCCCCAGTCGTCCGTCGTTGCCGGCCCCTGGTCGGAAGACGCGTCCACTACGCAGAAGCGCACGCCCGAGCGCCGCAGGTTCTCGGCCCCGGACCAGACCGGGCTGCGCGCCGGCCTGACGCCGGCGCAGCTGGTCACGCTCGAGGCGATGGAGATCTTCCGCTGGCGCCTGGCCTTCGTGCGCCGGCCGCTGTTCCAGGCGCCGATCCCGGTGCTGTTCGACAAGGACGACAGCCGCCACGTGGTGATCCTGGAGGACGGGACGCTGGACGAGCATCCGACGCTGCGCCTGCGCGACTGATACGGATCCGCATTCAGGCGCATAGCACAACTGTCATCTCGACCGGAGGGAGAGATCTGCCTTTGCGCAGATCCCTCGCCTGCGGCTCGGGATGACAACCTAGATGCGAATCCGTACGAGGCCTGCGGCGTAGACACCGCGGCAACCCGCCCGGCGTCCGGTGGCGGCGGCGCGATGGCCACCGCACGGCGGCTATCATGTGGAACCCCCGTCAAGGCACCGCCGACATGGCCAAAGGCAATCCCCTGCAGGAACAGCTGCTCAAGGCCGGACTGGTCAAGAAGTCCAAGGTTTCGGCGGTGGCGCGCGAGCAGCATCTGGCGCGGCATGCCAGGGCCGCGTCGGGGCCGAACGAGGTCGAGCTCGAGGCACAGCGGGCGCGCGAGGAGAAGGCCGAACGCGACCGCGCGCTGGAAGCAGAACGCCGCGAGCAGGCGCGCGCCCGTGAGCTGCGCGCGCAGGCGCGCCAGATCATCGCCGACAAGCGGGTGCCGCACGGCGGCGAGATCGATTACCGCTTCACCGCCAGTGGCGCGATCCGCACGCTGCCGGTCAGCGAGGAGCTGCGCGGCAGGCTGGCGGACGGGACGCTGGTGATTGTCGATGGCGGCCAGGGATTCATGCTGCTGCCGCGTGCGGCGGCGGAGCAGGTGCGGGCGCGGGATGCGGGGATGATCGTGGTCGATCACGGCGCGGCTGGAGCGGCGGAGTCGGCCTCGGGGGAGGACGATGACTACTACGCGCAGTTCAAGGTGCCGGATGATCTGGTCTGGTAGCCGGGCTTGATGGTTGATGGTTGGTAGTTCGAGGTTGGTGGGGCTTGCGTCAATCCTTGGGCGCAAGGTGATAGCGGTTCCTGCCGGCATTCTTCGCCACATAGAGGGCCGCGTCGGCCTTTGCCATCAGGGGGCCGGCCTCCGTGGCGCGGTCGGCGCAGGCGATCCCGATGCTGGTGCTGACGGTGATCTGCACGTCGCCCGCTTCGACGGGGTGGGCCATGGCGTCGATGACCTTGCGGGCGACGGTTTCGGCACCCTCCGGGGAGACCTCTTCGAGCAGGATCACGAACTCGTCGCCGCCCAGGCGGGCGACCAGGTCGGTTTCGCGCACGCTGCCGGCCAGGCGTGACGCGAACGCCTGCAGCACGATGTCGCCGGCGGCGTGGCCGTGGCTGTCGTTGATGCCCTTGAAGCGGTCGATGTCCAGGTACAGCAGGGCGATCGGGACCCGGTGGCGGTGCAGGCGCTTGAGCGCAAGGGCCAGGCGCTCCTCGAAGTGGCGGCGGTTGGCCAGGTCGGTCAGCGCGTCCAGGCGCGACTGCCGTTCCAGCTCCCGCCGGCTTTCGGCGAGCGCCTGCTCGGCGGCGACGCGGCGGTCGATGTTGCGGGCGGCGATGATCACGTCGTCACGGTCGCTGCCGTCGTCGGCCGGGATGCAGCGTGAGACGGCCTCCATCCATAGATAGTGGCCGTCCCTGTGGCGCAGCCGGTAGATGTCGGTGCGCGGCTGGCCGGTGGCCAGGACTTCGGCCATCGACTGGCGCAGGCGCTCGCCGTCCTCGGGATGCACCAGGTCCCAGCGGGTGCCCAGCAGTTCGTCCGACGACCAGCCCAGCATCTCGGTGGCCGAGGGCGATACGTAGATGCGCCTGCCGTCGGCATTCACGCGTGCGATGGCGTCGTGCGAGTGGTCGGCGAGCATGCGGTAGCGGCGTTCGCTGTCGCGCATGCTGGCGGCGAAGCGGTCGCGTTCGGCCAGGGCCAGGCACATGGGAATGGTCATCAGGCAGGCACCGGCGATGTAGAGCTGCAGCAGGGCGATGCGGCCGTTGTCGTCGAGATTCTCCTGCACCAGCGGGCCGTAGCCGAGCGTGGTGGCGATGGCGGCGACCAGCGCGATCGCGATCGTGCCCAGGGCCACGCCGACGAACCGGTGCCGCACCGCGACCAGCAGCAGCGGCGGGTAGGTCAGGAACAGCGCGGAATGCGGGGTGAGGAACACGCCGACCGCCACCGCCACCAGCAGCGCCAGCGTGGCGGCCAGGCTCCAGCGTCTGCCGCGCGCGACGAACAGCCCCAGCCCGTTGCGGTGCGCGACCAGGGTCGTGGTGGCCACCACCACCATGCCCACCACGTGCGTGGCGTACCAGCGCGCCAGCGCGGGTGCGAACGCCTGGTCGTGCAGGACATGGGCCACGCCCGCGGCCAGCAGCCCGGCCACCGCGCAGGCGACAAGGGTGGCGACGGTGGCGATTCCGCCCAGCCGCATCCAGCTGCGCGGATCGCGGATGTCGGGCACCAGGCGGCGCACCGGTGCGGCCACCAGCAGCACCTCGACCAGGTTGCAGCCGGCGATCGCCAGGGCATACAGGGGCGCGTCGCCGGCAAGGATGCGCGCCGGCATCTCGGCCAGGAACGCGGTGAGCAGGTAGCCCGGCCAGGTGGCAGTGCGCCGCGACAGCAGCCAGCCGACGAGGATGCCGTTGCCCACCCAGATCGCCGCCAGTTCGCCGGGACCGCGCGCCAGGGTGAGCGACAGCCACGCCGTGGTCGCGATCAGCGCGGCCAGGATGCTGCGATCGGCCCAGTAGGTACGGGGAATCCCCAGGCGGCGGGGCATGGCATGTGCATGACGGGAAACGCGTGCCCACTGTAGGCAGGGGCGGGGCCGCTGTCATGTGCGCAGGTGCGCGCAGGCGGGCGACTCAACGTTCCGCGGGAAGCGCGACCGATACGTCGATCTGGTCCAGGCGCCAGTCGATCGCCTGCGCGATCGCGCGCACTTCCTCCACCTGGGCGGCGGTCAGCGTGGGGTTGTGCAGCAGGATGATGCCCGACACGTGCAGGCCTTCCTCGTGCAGGCGTACGGCGCAGCCATCGATCCAGGGCAGGGCGGCGATCTCGCTGCACAACCGGTCGGGAAGCGGGTCGGGATCGCTGCGGTCGAGCTCCTGCGGCCGTGCGTCGTGCAGGTCGCGCACCGCGCCACGCAGGTTGCGCGCGCCGTCGTGCAGGATGCTGCCGGCAATCGCCAGCGCGGCCGCGGCGTCGGCCCACCACAGGCCGAAGCCGATGCCGGCCACGCCGACGATGCCGGCGGCGGCGGTCATCCAGTCGGCCTTGCCCACGTCGGCGTCGGTATGCAGCGGCTTGAGCTGCAGCTTGCGCGCGAGTGCGAGCTTGCGGTGGCCGAGGATCACCGGAGGGATCGCCGACAGCGCCAGCACCGCCATCATGATCCACCCCTGCCACAGCACGTGCCCGGCCACCACCACCGTGCCCACCACCGGTCGCGTTGCGGTGAGCAGGGTGTGCAGGCTGTCGTACACCAGCGCGAGGCCGACGCCGGTGAGCGCCACGGCCGAGATCAGGAAGTTGACGTCGAAGGCGCGTTCGCGGCCGGTGATGTACTCGGCGTCCACGCCCCGGCGCCGGAAGCGGCTGGCGACCAGGAACGCGACCGACGGCACCAGGCTCAGCAGATCCTCGATCAATGCGGTCTTCATCGCCTGCGAGCCGCCCATGGCCAGGTACATCAGCGCCGACACCAGCGACATCCACAGCAGCGTCCACCAGCACAGGCGTTCGGCATTGCGCAGGGCATCGCGCTGCGGTCCGGGCAGCTCGCGCGCGGGCGGGCGGGCGCCAGCGGGCGTCATTGCCGCGGCTCGCTCGCAGCGAGATGGCGGTCGAAGGCCAGGTGCCAGGCCGGCTGGCCGGGAGGCAGGGCGATGCGGCGTTCGGGCATCGGGCCGTCGTCCTGCCCGGCGCGCAGCGCGAGCGGCTGCGACCAGGCCACGTCCGGCCGCCACGGCGAGTCGGGATGGTGGCCCCCGGCGACGGCGTGCAGGCGCGCGCGCGCCAGGTCGCGCATCAGTGCGTCGTGGCCGCCCGGCGTCCAGGTGAGCGTGTAGCCGTGTGCGTCGGCAAAGCGCTGCACGAGTGCCGCCTCGGGTCCGCCGACGGTGCCGTCGGCGCCCACCAGCAGCCACGGCGGATCATGGCTGGCGCCCACGCGCATGCCGCGTTCGGCGGCTTTTGCGGTCATGTCGTCGGCATCGCGTGGATAGCCGTCGCATGCCGACAGCGCGAGCAGGGCGGCGAGCGCGCAGGCGGCGGTGGGGGAGCATCTGGCCATGCGCTCTTATGGACGCAGGCGGGTGAACGGCCCGTCTATTGCGGCCGATATGGTTCGCGACTTCCCGCGTACGCGGGGCGTGCGATGCTGCTGCCGGGCCCACTCCCGTACCACGTCCATGCATCTCGTCCAGATCTTCCTGCCGCTGTACGACCAGGCCGGCGCGGCGTTTCCCCGGTCCCTGTTCGACGGCGTGCGCGCCGAACTCACCGAAGTCTTCGGCGGCGTCACCGCCTTCGTCCGCTCGCCCGCATCGGGCGCCTGGGAGGACGACCGCGGCAAGCTGCAGCGCGATGAGCTGGTGCTGCTGGAAGTGATGACCGCCCACGTCGACCACGGCTGGTGGAGCGACTACCGCAGCCAGCTGGAGCGCCGCTTCCGCCAGGACGAGGTGCTGGTGCGGGCGATGGGGGTGGAGCAGCTGTAGCGGAAGGAGGGGCGGCGTCGTGGTTCCCGCGAACGCGCACTGCTGTCCGGAGAATGCGAGGGACATTTCACGATCGAGTCGTGATACGGGAGGAGACGGCGGGACGAACAGGGAATGGGACTTGATCGCCGGTCTAAAAAACTGTCATTTCGACCGAAGGGAGAAGCGCTTCACAACAGCTGGAGGCTGGTCAATCCGCTTTTCCTCCGTGCCAAAGGCCAGGTTTCTCCCTTCGGTCGAAATGACAGAACAAGGCTCAAACCTTCGTCGAAACTGGAAATTCTCTCCGGACAGCAGTGCGCGTTCGCGAGGATGACGACTGGAATTGCAGCTCGTCACCAACCACCAACCCCCAACCACCAACCCGATGCACCAACCCACCCTCACCCGCACCACCATCGCCCGCCAGGCCTGGCCGATCATCCTCGCCAACGCCTCCGTCCCGCTGCTCGGGCTGGTCGACACCGCGGTCATCGGCCACTACGGCAGCGCCGCGGGCCTTGGTGCGCTGGCGCTGGGCGCGCTGCTGTTCAATTTCATCTACTGGAGCTTCGGCTTCCTGCGCATGGCCACCACCGGCTTCATCGCGCAGGCCGACGGCGCCGGCGACGAGACCGAGGTGCGAGCCACGCTGGCGCGGGCGCTGCTGCTGGGCGCGGCCCTTGGTCTGGCGCTGATGCTGCTGCAGTGGCCGCTGGCGGCGGCGTGGTTCGCGCTGATGGATTCGAGCGCGGAAGTCGCCGGGCAGGGCACGGCCTATTTCCAGGCGCGCATCTGGGGCGCGCCCGCGGCGCTGGCGCTGTACGCCTTCAGCGGCGCGCTGATCGGGCTGGGCCGCAGCCGCGCCCTGCTGCTGGTGCAGCTGCTGCTCAACGGACTCAACGCCGCGCTCGACGTGTACTTCGCCGGCGTGCTCGACATGGGCGCGCGCGGGATCGGCCTGGGCACGGCGATCGCCGAATGGACCACCTGCATCGTGGCGGCGCTGGTGCTGTGGCGGATGCTGCGCGCGCGCCACCGCGACGACGCGCCGTTCCTGTCGCTGGCGCGCCTGCGCGACGGCGCTCGCCTGCGCCGGATGATGGCGGCCAACGGCGACATCATGCTGCGCACGCTGTGCCTGCTGTCCGGCTTCGGCTGGTTCGCCAGCCAGGGTGCGCGCCTGGGCGACGTGACCCTGGCGGCGAACCACCTGCTGCTGCAGCTGGTGTCGTTCAGCGCGTTCTTCCTCGACGGCTATGCGTTCGTGGCCGAGGCGCTGGTGGGCGGCGCGGTGGGCGCGCGCGACGGGGCGCGGCTGCGGCGGGTGGTGCGGCTGTCGAGCGAGCTGGCGCTGGCCACCGCGGCGCTGCTGGCGCTGGCGATCTGGCTGCTGGGCGGGGCGCTGGTGGCGCTGCTCACCTCGCTGCCGGAGGTGACCGTCGCCGCGCGCGCGTTCCTGCCGTGGACCGGCCTGTACGTGCTGCTGTCGGTGGCCGCGTTCCAACTCGACGGCATCTTCATCGGCGCCACCCGCACGCGCGAGATGCGCAATGCCGCGCTGGCGTCGCTGGCGGTATTCGTGCTGTGCGCCTGGCCAGCCGCGGCCCTGTGGGGCAACCACGGCCTGTGGGCGGCGTTCGTGGTGTTCGTGGTGGCGCGCGCGCTGGCGCTGCTGCCGTACTACCGGCGGCTGGAGCGCGAGCTCAGCCCGGCTTTCGCGCGCTGAGGAAGGTCCACAGGTCGCGGTATGACGGCACCAGGACGCTCTGCTCGCAGCGGTCCTGGAAGTGCGCATCGACCGCGTCGCGGATCAGCGGCAGCAGTTCGCGGCGGGTGGCGCGGTCTTCGGCGTCGCGCAGGCCGTGGCCGCAGCACTGCATGCTCAGCACGCCGCCGGGGCGCAGGGCGCGCGCCATGTGGGCGACGATGCCGGCGATGAATCCGGCGCGGCTCTGGCCCTCGCGCACCGGGTCCATGGTCAGGTCGTAGATCACCGCGTCGAGGTCGCGCGCCTGCGCGATCCATGCGAACGCGTCGCCCACCACCACGTTCGCGTGCGGGCTGTCGAAGGCGTCGCCGCACAAGGCCGGAAGGTGCCGGCGCGAGAGTTCGACCACGCGCGGGTCGATCTCGACCATGGTCAGTTCGGAGGGCAGGGAGTCGAGCGGTTCGAAGGTGCGCAGCAGTTCGCACAGCACTCCGCCGTCGCCGCCGCCGAGGATCGCCACGCGCGCGGACGGGCGCAGCTCCAGCAGCGGGCTGGTCATGGCCACGCCATAGGCGGTGTCGGATTCGGAGATCTGCAGGTCGTCGTCGAGGAACAGCTGGCCGCCGAAATGCGGATGGCGACCGACCCTCACGTGCTGCAGGCCGGTGTGCTCGTCGGCGAGGATGCCGGAGCAGGGCGGGGCGGGGGCCGTGGCCGGGGCGGGATGGGGCTGGAATCCGGCGCGTTGGCCGGTGGATGCGTGCATCGGGGCTCCTGGCTGGGGTGAACGCGATGCCCCATCCTCGCGGCTGGGGGAGGGTGGTGCAAGTTCTGCACCCGCCGCGGCGACCGATCACGCCCCGTCGCGCGGGAAACGCCGACAATATGCGTCCCGGATCCGGCCCCGCCGCCCTTGCCCCCACAACGCCTGCTGCCCCTGATCATCGCCACCGCCCTGTTCATCGAGAACATGGACTCGACGGCGATCTCGACCTCGCTGCCGCAGATCGCCGCCGATCTTGGCGTGGAGCCGGTGACGCTGAAGCTGGCGCTGACCACCTACATGCTGGCGCTGGCGGTGTTCATCCCGGTCAGCGGCTGGGTGGCCGACCGCTACGGCGCGCGGCGCGTGTTCATGGCCGCGATCGCGGTGTTCCTGCTCGGCTCGCTTGGCTGCGCGGCAAGCAGCGGCCTGGGCCAGCTGGTCGCGGGCCGCTTCGTGCAGGGCATGGGCGGGGCGATGATGGTGCCGGTGGGGCGGCTGGTGCTGTTGCGCAGCGTGGAGAAATCGGAGCTGGTGCGCGCGCTGAGCTGGCTCACGGTGCCGGCGATGCTGGGGCCGATGCTGGGGCCGGTGGTGGGCGGCGCGATCACCACCTACACCCACTGGCGCTTCATCTTCCTGATCAACCTGCCGATGGGCGTGCTCGGCATCTGGCTGGCGTGGCGCCACATCCCCGAACTGCGCCAGGCGGTGGGGCCACTGGACCTGCGCGGATTCCTGCTCTCGGCCGGCGGGCTTTCGCTGGCGATGTTCGCGCTGTCGGCGATCGGCAGCGGACTGGTGCCCGGCATCGTGCTTGCCGCCTGCATGCTGGCCGGCACGGCGCTGCTGGCGGTCTATCTGCTTCACGCGCGCCGCCACCCGCACCCGCTGCTGCGGATGGACCTGCTGCGCGTGCCCACCTATCGCGTCGCGGTGCTGGGCGGCTCGCTGTTCCGGATCGGTATCGGCGCCACGCCGTTCCTGCTGCCGCTGATGCTGCAGCTTTCGTTCGGGCTCGATCCGCTGGAATCGGGCCTGGTCACCTTCACCTCCACCGCCGGCGCGATGGTGATGAAGACGGTGGCGCCGGCCATCCTGCGCCGAATCGGCTTCCGGCCGGTGCTGGTGTGGAACGGGCTGGCGGCCTCGCTGATGCTGTGCGGCTTCGGCCTGTTCCGCGCCGACACGCCGTATGCGCTGATGGTGGGCGTGCTGCTGACCAGCGGCTTCCTGCGCTCGCTGCAGTTCACCAGCCTCAACGCGCTGGCCTATGCCGACATCGACCAGGCGCGGATGAGCCAGGCCAGCAGCCTGGCGGCGATGGCGCAGCAGCTTGCGCTGGCGCTGGGCGTGACCATCGGCGGCTTCGCGCTCAACCTGGCCGGCACGATCATCGGGCGCGAAGAGGATGCGGCGATCAACTTCACCTTCGCCTTCCTCACCGTGGGCCTGATTTCGATGGCCTCGGTCTGGCAGATGCGTCGCCTCGCGCCCGATGCGGCCGCTGAAGTGGCCGGCCGCGCGCAGGCCGGGCGCGAGGTGACCGAGCCCAAGCCGGAATCGCGACCGCAGGCCTGAGGCCTTCCGCGTCTCAAGCCCAATCCCGCTCACGCGCCTGACGCGCGGGATGGCGCACCTGAAGTCGTTCGGGAAGGCGCCGTACACAATCGGGGCCAACTTCCCGCCCGGAAAGTGCCCGGCATGCCGGAGCTCCAGGAGATGTACGTCAACACCTCGCAGGGCGAGGGCGACATGCGCGGCCGCTGAAACAGCGGCGGGAACCTCGACCATGTGAGCGACCCGGAGCGGTTCGCCGCGGTCGACGGCGGCGACGGCGCCGCGAGCGTGCGCCTGCCGGCCGCGAAGAAGGCGTCGCCTGCGGGGACTGCCGCGAAGAAGGCCGCGAGGAAAAGGTGGCGGCCTCCGCGCGCGCGACTCGCCCGCCCCGGCATCGGGTCACGCGCCCTTGATCCGCGCTCGGGGAAGGTAGGAGCTCCCGATACCACGGAGATGCGCATGATCCCGATTCCCGCCGAGGCCCTGGTGGTGGTTGCCGATGGCGCCGGTGCGCGGGTGTTCCGCAATCGCGGCGACGAACGCGCGCTGTCGCTGCACCAGGTGGAACTGCGCGAACTGATGAACATGAACGATGACGGACCCGCGGGCAGCATGCCCAACGAGTCCACCGGCCGGCAGATCGATGAGGCCACCTTCGCCAAGCAGCTGGCGCATGCGCTCAACGAAGGCGCGCTCAAGCATCGGTACGAAGCCCTGGTGCTGGTGGCCGATCCGACCACGCTTGGTCGCATCCGCGGTCTACTGCACAAGGAAGTCCAGTCCCGCATGGTGGGCGAGGTGGCCAGGACCCTGACCAATGCACCGCTGGAACAGATCGAGCGGGCGCTGCAGGCCGCGCGGTGAGCTATCGCGAGGACCATGAAGCGCTGGAGCCTGCGCGCGACGAAGTCGACGCCATGCCCGGCTTCGTGCTGCTGGAGTTCGGTGCGCCCTGGTGCGGCCATTGCCGCGCCGCGCAGTCCGCGCTGCAGGCGATGCTCGCCGGGCGCGATGGCGTGACCCATCTCAAGATCGAGGACGGCAGGGGCCGGCCGCTGGGGCGCGCGTTCGGGGTCAAGCTGTGGCCCACGCTGGTGCTGCTGCGCGGCGGCGAGGAACAGGCGCGGGTGGTGCGTCCGCTGTCGCGGGAGGATCTGGCGCCGCTGGTCCAGGCGCTGGACGGCTGAGCCGAACGGCCGCCGACTCCTTCATCAGCCGCTTGCCGGCACGGCAGAGGCAGCGAAGGCTGCAGCGCAACGGCGCTTTCAGGTCCCGGCAGCCGCTTCCTGCACGCGGCCGCGACGCTTGGGGACGATGCGCGGGCGCATCCAGTCGGCGAAGGCGGATTCGTCCAGGGAACCATCGGCCAGTGCCAGGTACTGCGGATACAGCTCGTGGTCGTCGGCTTCCAGCACGCTGTCGTTGAGCATGATGAACACTTCGCAGGCCACCGCAGCGGTGCGCTTGTTGCCGTCGACGAAGGGGTGGTTGCGCGCAAGGCCGAAGGCGAGGCTGACCGCCAGGGCGGCAAGATCGGGCGCAGGGTCGCCGTATGCATAAAGCGGTTGGGGGCGGGCGAGGGCCGAATCGAGCAGCGCTTCATCGCGCACGCCGCCACCTCCGCCATGCTCTGCCAGCTGGCGATCGTGGATGGCCAGGGCCAGGGTCTGGTTGATCCAGACGATCACGACTATTGCGCCAGCTTGTTGAGCAGCGTGCGGCGCTTGCGCATGACCTGCTCGGCCACTTCCATCTGCGCCGCCAGCTCCGGGTCGAAGACTGTCAGTCGGATGCCGTCGGGTGTTTCCAGCGCGTACAGGGCATCGCCCTTTTCCAGGCGCAGGCGGGTCAGCAGTTCCTTGGGCAGGATGACGCCGGCGGAATTGCCGATGGTGGTGATCCTGAGCTTCATCGTGGGCCTCGCGATGTTATAACGAACGTTATATTGCGTCGCCGGCGGCTGGCCTGCAAGAGCTGAAGAAAGCGACCAAGTCCAGTCTCGCGTCCTGCGCCGGAAAGGTGTACAAATGTACACCATGAGTCCCGCCGACACCCTTCCGCCGCAGCGCGCCGCCGTGCTGGCCTTCCTGCGCCAGGAACTGGCCGCGGGCCGGGCCCCCAGCCTGGCCGAGATCGCCCACGCCTTCGGCTTCGCCTCGCGCAACGCCGCGCAGAAGCACGTGCAGGCGCTGGTCGCCGACGGCCTGCTGGAGCTCCAGCCCGGGCGCAAGCGCGGCCTGCGCCTGCCCGGACGCCCCGACCAGCTGGCGTTGCCGGTGCTGGGCCAGGTCGCCGCGGGCCAGCCGATCGGCGCCGACATCGGCAGCGACGAGCTGCTGCTGCTCGACCGCGCCCTGTTTGCCGAAAAGCCCGACTACCTGCTCAGGGTGAAGGGCGATTCGATGCGCGATGACGGCATCTTCGATGGCGACCTGGTGGCGGTGCGCCGCACCGGCGAGGCGCGCAACGGCCAGGTGGTGGTGGCGCGGATCGACGGCGAGATCACCATCAAGCGGCTTGAGCGCGGTCGCGCCCGCATCCGCCTGCTGCCGCGCAATCCCGAACACCAGCCGATCGAGGTGCGCGCCGGCCAGGATTTCGCCATCGAAGGCGTGTACTGCGGCCTGGTGCGCAGGGGCTAGGCGATGGCGGCCGTGACCAGCCTCGACAGCCTGCTGGCCGCGCGCACGCTGTGGCATGCCGGCCGCAGCGCGGCGATCGCCGCCGACGGCGAGTCCACCGGACACGCCGCGCTCGACGCGCTGCTCCCGCAGGGCGGCTGGCCGCGGCGCGCGCTGACCGAGCTGCTGCTGCCGGCCGATGGCGTGGGCGAGCTGTCGCTGCTGCTGCCCACGCTGGCGCGCTGCACGCGGGCAGGCGAGCGGGTGGCGGTGATCGCGCCGCCGTACCTGCCGTATGCGCCGGCCTGGCAGGCGGCCGGAGTGGACCTGGCGCAGCTGTGCATTGTCGATGCCTCCCCGCGCGATGCGCTGTGGGCGTTCGAACAGTGCCTGCGCAGCGGCGCCTGCGCCGCGGTGGTCGGCTGGCCGCAGCAGGCCGACGCGCGCTCGCTGCGGCGCCTGCAGGTGGCCGCCGACAGCGGCCAGTGCCTGGGCTTCGCGCTGCGCGATCGTCGCCATCTCGCCAACCCCTCGCCGGCCGCGCTGCGCCTGGAAGCGGTGCGCGATGCGCGCGGCATCGCCTGGCGGGTGCGCAAGTGTCGTGGCGGGCCGCTGCCGGCGATGCCGTTCGTGCCGGAAACATCGCTGGCCGGCACCCTCGGCACTCCTTCCCCCGCATCAGGCCTTTCTCCCTCCCCGGCATCAGGCCTTGCTCCCTCCCCCGCGGGCGGGGGAGGGTCGGGGTGGGGGAAAGCCGGTCGCGATGCAGCCGCCCGCGCCTGCGGCGCGCCCCCATCCGCCTTCGGCACCTTCCCCCGCGAGCGGGGGAAGGGACAGTCAGCCCCGGCTCCCGCGCCACCTGCCCCCTCCCCCGCGAGCCGGGGAGGGGTCCGCAGCCTCGCGCGGGCCGCCCTCGACTCTGCTCCCTCCCCCGCGGGCGGGGGAGGGTTGGGGTGGGGGCAAGCCGGTCGCGCCGCAGCCCCCCGCGCCGGCGGCGCGCCCCCATCCGCCTTCGGCACCTTCCCCCGCGAGCGGGGGAAGGAACAGCCAGCCCCGGCTCCCGGTCCGCGGCGCGAGCTCCATCCCGTCCAGGCTTCCCTGTCGCCCGTCCAGGCGTCCTTGCCGCTTGCGCGCGACTGACGCCGATGCTCTGGGCCTGCGTACTGCTGCCGCAACTGGCGCTGGATGGCGTCCTCCGTCGTCTGCCTGATCCGCAGGCGCCGCTGGCGCTGGTGACCGGGCCTGCGCAGCTGCGCAGCCTGCATGCGGTGAACGCGTCCGCCGCCGAGGCCGGACTGCGTCCCGGCATGCGCCTGACCGCCGCGCATGCGCTGCTGCGCGACTTCGCCCTGGTCGAGCACGACCTGCAGGCCGAAGCACGCTGGCAGCGTTTCCTTGCCGCCTGGGCCTACCGGCACAGTTCGCTGGTCAGCGCGCAGTGGCCGGGCTGCATCGTGCTGGAGGTGCGCGGCAGCTTCCGCCTGCTCGGGCCATGGCCGCGGATCGAACGTCGCCTGCGCGACGAGCTTTCCGCGCTTGGTTTCAGCCACCGCATCGCGCTGGCGCCCACGCCGCGCGCGGCGCACGTGTTCGCCAGCCTGCGCGATGGCCTGGCGCTGACCCACGGCGACGCGATGGCGACCACGCTCGACCGCGTGCCGGTGCGGCGCGCGCGCTTCCCCGGCGACAGCGGCGAACGCCTGCAGCGCATGGGCGTGCGCGACCTGCGCATGCTGCGCACCCTGCCGCGTGATTCGCTGCGGCGCCGCTTCGGCCTGCCGCTGCTCGAACACCTTGATCGCCTCTACGGCGAGGCCGACGACCCGCTCGACTGCTACGTCCCGCCGGACCATTTCGACGTGCGCATCGAGCTGGGCTTCGAAGTCGAAAGCCACATGGCCCTGTTGTTTCCGCTGCGGCGTCTGGTGGGCGACCTGTGCACCTTCCTGTCGATGCGCGACGGCGGCGTGCAGCGCTTCGTGCTGCGGCTCGAGCACGAGGGCGGGCACAGCGATGTCGAGGTCGGGCTGCTGTCGGCGGAGCGCGATGCGGCGATGCTGTTCGAGGTGACGCGCAGCCGGCTGGAGCGGGTGCGGATCGACAGGCCGGTGGTCGCGCTGCGCCTGCTCGCGCGCGAACTGCCGCCGTTCGCGCCGGCCTCGCGCGATCTGTTCGATACCCGCAGCCAGCAGCAGCTGCCCTGGCCGCAGCTGCGCGAGCGGCTGCGCGCGCGCCTCGGTGACGGGGCGGTGTACGGCGTGGCGCCCTCCGGCGATCCGCGGCCCGAGCGCGCGTGGCGGCGGGTGGAAGACGGTGTAGGCCGCATCGACCCGGCGCCCGTGCGTCCGCCGCGGCCGTGCTGGCTGCTGCCGCGTCCGATCCCGCTGCGCGATCCGCAGCCGCGCATCGTCTCCGGCCCAGAACGCCTGGAAAGCGGCTGGTGGGACGGCGAGGACGCGCGTCGCGATTACTACGTCATCGAAACCTCGCAGGGCCAGCGCGCCTGGGCCTTTGCGCCGCCGGGCGAGCGGGGCGGCTGGATGCTGCAGGGGTGGTTTGCGTGAGTGCGCGGGTGCTCCGTGCTGTCGAAGACAGGGGAGGCGTTTCCCGCGCCTGTGGCGCGCCCCCATCCCAATCTTCCCCCGCAAGTGGGGGAAGGGGCGAAAGGTGGGCGGCGTGTGTTTCTGCTCCCTCCTCCGCTTGCGGGGGAGGGTTGGGTGGTGGCAGGCCGGAGCTCCTGCACCATGACTGACCACGACGGCATCGACCGCGACACCCCCGGCGGCCGGCCGCCGCGGGCCTGGGAAACCGCGCGGCGGTTGCGTGGACTCTCCAGCGCCGCCAATGACGATGCGCCAGTGGAAGACGGCCTGCCGGCCTACGCCGAGCTGCACTGCCTGTCGGATTTTTCCTTCCTGCGCGGGGCGGCCAGCGCCGGGGAACTGTTCGCGCGCGCGGCCCAGGTCGGCTACGAAGCGCTGGCGATCACCGACGAATGTTCGCTGGCCGGCATCGTGCGCGGACTGGAGGCCTCGCGCGCGACCGGCCTGAGGCTCATCGTCGGCAGCGAGTTCATCCTCGAGTGCGGGCTCAAGTGCGTGCTGCTGGTGGAAACGGCGGCCGGCTACACTCGGCTGTGCGAACTGATCACCCGGGCGCGGCGCGCGGTCGAAGGCAAGGGCTACCGGCTCACGCGCCAGGACGTCGAGCGCGGGCTGGCAGGTGTGGATGCTTCGCTGTGCGGCCTGTTCGCGCTGTGGATCCCGGCGCGCGAGGTCGATCCGGAGCAGGGCGACTGGCTGCGCCGGGTGTTCGCCGGGCGCGCCTTTCTTGCGGTGGAGCTGCATCGGGAGCAGGACGACGTGGCGCGGCTTGCGCAGCTGCTCGACCTCGCCCGGATGCTGGGGATGACGCCCGTTGCCGCCGGCGACGTGCACATGGACGTGCGCCGTCGCCGCGCGCTGCAGGACACCATGACCGCGATCCGCCACAACCTGCCGCTTGCCGAATGTGGCGCGCACCTGTTCCGCAACGGCGAGCGCCACCTGCGCACGCGCCGGGCGCTGGACAATATCCATGGCGCAGTCGAGGGCGGCGCGGCGCTGTTGGGCAACGCCGTGGCGCTGGCGCGCCGCTGCAGCTTCGATCTCGGCAGCGACTTGCGCTACGCCTATCCGGTCGAGCTGGTGCCCGAAGGCCACACTCCCGCCACCTGGCTGCGCGAACTCACGTACCGCGGCATGCGCGAGCGCTGGCCGGACGGCACACCTGCGGATGTGGAAAGCCAGATCGGGGACGAACTCGCCCTGATCGAAAAGCTCCACTACGAAGCCTTCTTCCTCACCGTCGAGGACATCGTCCGCTTTGCGAAATCCAGGAACATCCTCTGCCAGGGTCGCGGCTCCTCGGCCAACTCGGCGGTGTGCTTCGCGCTCGGCATCACCGTGGTGAACCCGGCCGAAAGCCGCCTGCTGATGGCGCGCTTCCTGTCGGAGGAGCGCAACGAACCGCCCGACATCGACGTCGATTTCGAGCACGAGCGGCGCGAGGAAGTGCTGCAGTACGTCTACGCAAAGTACGGCCGCCATCGCGCGGCGCTGGCCGCGACCGTGATCCGCTATCGCGGCAAGAGCGCGGTGCGCGACGTGGCCAAGGCCTTCGGCCTGCCGCCAGACCAGATCGTGCTGCTGGCCGAATGCTTCGGCTGGGGCAATGGCGATACGCCGATGGAGCAGCGCCTGCGCGAAGCCGGTTTCGATCCGGACAACCCGCTGATCGCGCGCGTGCTGATGGTGACCGGGCAGCTGCGCGACCATCCGCGCCATCTCTCCCAGCATGTCGGTGGCTTCGTGATCTGCGATGCGCCGCTGTCCACCGTGGTGCCGGTGGAAAACGCATCGATGCCCGAGCGCAGCATCATCCAGTGGGACAAGGACGACCTGGAGACGATGAAGCTGCTCAAGGTCGATTGCCTGGCGCTGGGCATGCTCACCTGCATCCGCAAGGCGCTCGAACTGGTGGAGCGCCATCGCGGCCACGTGGTGGACATCGCGCGGCTGCCCACCGACGACGGGCCCACCTTCGAGATGATCCAGGCCGCCGACACCGTGGGCGTGTTCCAGATCGAATCGCGCGCGCAGATGAGCATGCTTCCGCGACTGAAACCGGACAAGTACTACGACCTGGTGGTGGAGGTGGCGATCGTGCGGCCGGGCCCGATCCAGGGCGACATGGTGCATCCCTACCTGCGCCGCCGGCAGGGCAGGGAGCCGGTGACCTACCCGTCCGAAGGCGTCAAGGCGATCCTGGGACCGACCCTGGGCATCCCGCTGTTCCAGGAGCAGGTGATGGAACTGGTGATCCACGCCGGCTATTCCCCGAGCGAAGCGGACAATCTGCGCCGCTCCATGGCCGCCTGGCGGCGCGGCGGCGACATGGAGCCACATCGCCTGCGCATCCGTCAGCTGATGGATGCCAAGGGCTATGCGCCCGGATTCATCGACCAGATCTTCGAGCAGATCAAGGGCTTCGGCTCCTACGGTTTCCCGCAGAGCCACGCCGCCTCGTTCGCCAAGCTGGTCTACATCAGCAGCTGGCTCAAGCGCCATGAGCCGGCGGCGTTCGCCTGCGCGCTGCTCAACTCGCAGCCGATGGGTTTCTATTCGCCCAGCGAGATCGTGCAGGACGCGCGCCGCAGCCGCAGCGGACGCGCCAGCGTGGAGGTGCTGCCGGTCGACGTGGCCTGCAGCGGGTGGGACTGCACGCTTGAAGGCGGCCATGCGCGCGGCGTCGGCGATGCAGGGCAGGCGGCGATCCGGCTCGGTTTCCGCCAGGTCAAGGGCATGTCCCGGGCGATGGCCGAGGCGATCGTGGCCGCGCGGGCGCAGCGCCCGTTCTCCGACGTGCGCGACCTGTGCCTGCGCGCCGGCCTTGACGGGAAGGCGCGCACCGCGCTGGCCGAGGCGGATGCGCTGGCGACGCTGGCCGGGCATCGCCATGCCGCGCGCTGGGCTGTGGCGGGCATCGAGCGTCGGCGTCCGCTGCTGCCGGGCAGTCCGGACGAGCACGGAATCGTGCTGCCCGCACCTTCGCCCGGCGAGGAGGCGGTTGCGGACTATCGCAGTACCGGACTGACGCTCGGTGCGCATCCGCTGTCGCTGATCCGCGGGCGCCTGCGCGCGCAGCGCGTGCTCGATTCGCGCCAGCTGCTGGAACTGCCGCACGGGCGCGGCGCCTTCGCCGCCGGCATCGTCACCCAGCGCCAGCGCCCGGGCACCGCCAAGGGCACGGTCTTCGTCACCCTCGAGGACGAGCACGGCATGGTCAACGTGGTGGTCTGGCCGCATCTCGCGCTGCGCCGGCGCAAGGCCCTGCTGGGCGCGCGGCTGCTGGGCGTGCGCGGGCGCTGGGAACAGGTCGACGGCGTGCGCCACCTGATCGCGCGCGACCTGCTGGACATGACCGCGCTGCTGGGCCAGGTGCAGACCAGTTCGCGGGATTTCCGCTGATGGCCATGCTGCGCACCGCCTCGCTTGCCGGCGACCTGTTCGCGCCTTCGATGCTGCAACTGGTGGACGATGCGCAGGGCGGCGCGCGCTACTGGCCCGGCGTGGTCGACCCGGACACCGCGCAGCGCTGGTTCGACAGCCTCGTGGCGGATGCGGGATGGCGCCACCTGCGTCGCCCCATGTACGACCGCATGGTCGACGTGCCGCGCCTGCTCGCCTCGTACCCCGTCGACGAGCTGCCCGTGAACCTGCCGCTGGCGCGGATCCTGGCCTGCGTGCGGCGGCACGCGCCGGCGCCGTTCACCTCGATCGGCATGAACTTCTACCGCGACGGCAACGACAGCGTGGCCATGCACGGCGACAAGCTGCATCTGTTGGGCGACGGACATCCGGTGGTGGTGTTCTCGCTGGGCGCGCCGCGGCGCATGCTGATCCGCTCCGTGCGTGACCACGCCGACCGCATCGCCATCGACCTGATGCCCGGCAGCCTGCTGGCGATGAGCCACGCGATGCAGACCACCCACGAGCACGGGATTCCCAAGACGCGCCAGGCCGGGCCGCGGATCAGCGTGGTATTCCGCGCAGGCCCGAGGCCCTGAAGCGCCGCCCTGCTCCTTCCCCGGCGTGCGGGGAGGGTCGCTCGAGGCCCCGTCCGTCGCCAGGTCAAAACTACTTCCCCCCGCGTGCGGAGGAAGGTTGCTCAAGGCCCTGTCCGTCGCCCAGGTCAAAGCTCCTTCCCCCGCGTGCGGGGGAAGGCCGGGATGGGGGCGCGCGCCGCAGGCGCGCGTGAAATGGCGCGGCAACCGGTTTGCCCCCACCCGACCCGGCCCGGCGCAGCGCGCCGGGCGTTCGGATGGTCCGCGCGGCAGTGCCGTGCAAACGGACCCTTTCCGGACGCGGCCATCCGGGGGTGAACGCCGCCGCATCGCCCGACCGGCGCGGCATGTCCGGCGGACATCGCTTCGGACGACCGCCATCGTCGCCACGGTTGTGCGCGCGGCACGGTTCCTGCATGGTGCGCGGGTCGCTGCGGCGCAAACCTTCCGCGACGCGCCGGCTTCCGCGCCGCGCTCAAGCGAAGGCCTGTCGCTGCCGTTCACCAGTACATGGAGGGACAACCCTGCCGCTGTCCGATGGCCTGCACCCGATGCGCCTGCGCGGCACGCGCCTGCCCGTCCGGTCCGGGTACCGCAATGCCCGCGGTGCCGCGCACATCGGCCATCCACGCCGCGAACGCCTTGCGCTGTCGACCAGTGCTTGGCATCGTGCCACGGTGTGGTCATGGACAGGACCGTGATGGCAGATGATCCGCAAGCCAGGGGGAAGGGGTCTGCCGCGACGGTACGGCGCGTCGGCATCGTCGTGGGCGTGCTGCTGATGGCGGGCTTTGCGACACTGCTGCAGCAGGACCGCCAGGCGCGGATCGACGCCGCGCACCGGCAAAGCATGGCCCTGGCCACCGGCGTCGACCGGCTGGTCTATTTCGCCTTCCGCAATCTCGAACGCGCGCTGGCGGGCATCGCCGCCGATGCCGCCACCTGGGCCGCGCAGGCGCCGGCGCAGCGCGAGGCGCTGCTGGAGGCGTCCATCGCCGGCGTTGCTTCGCGCCAGCCCGAACTGCACTCGATCGTGCTGGTGGATGCGCAGGGCAATGCGCTGGCGGGCGGCCTGGGCGATCCGCAGATGCCGCAATGGCTGGAACGCTCCGGGAGTCGCGATGGACTGGTGGTCGGCCCGCTGCAGGCCGACGGCGAGGGCGGCTGGTGGCTTCGCCTGGCGATCCGCCACGACGAGTCGCGCTGGCTGCTGGCGCGTCTGCGCACCAGCGAGTTCACGCGCATGATCCGCGACCTGGATACGGGCAACGGCGGCCACGTCACCCTGCTCGATTCGCAGGGGGTGGTGCTGATGCGCGCGCCGCCGGTCGGCGACATTCCCACCGTCGGCCATCGGCTCCAGCTGCCGCAGGCGCTGCTCGATGGCGCCATCCGGGCGATGACGCGCAGCGTCAGCCAGCTCGATGGGATCGAGCGCGCGCGCGGCTTCAGTGCCGGCAGTGGATTCGGCCTCGTGGTCGCCGCCGGAATCAGCCTCGACGAGGTGCTGGCCGGCTGGTACCGGCTGCTGGGAATCGCCGTCGTGCTGTCGCTGCTGTACTGGATCGGCCTGGCCTACCTGGTGCACCGGTTGCGCCTGGCCGAGCAGAAGCACGCGGTCCTGGTCGACGAGCTGGAAGCCCAGGCCGACTGGCTCGACCAGGCGCAACGTGCCGCGAACACCGGCGTCTGGCGGATCGAGGCCGACGGCGGACAGATCCGCGTGTCCGCGCATACGGCATCGATGTATGGCATGGAGCCGGTTGAATCGGTGGCGCCGATGGCGAGGGTCTTCGACCGCATCCATGAGGAGGATCGCGAGCGCGTGAAAGCCGAGTTCATGCGTTCGCGTCAATCCGGGGAGCCGTTCCTGTCCGAGTACCGCGTGGTGCTGCCCGACCAGCGCGTGCGCTGGATCACCGCCCGCGGCGGCCTGGCCGGCGACGACGCGCGCGGCCTGACGCGCTTCACCGGAACGTTGGTCGACGTCACCGACCGCCACCAGGCGCGCGCGCGCGTGGCCCGCGCCGAGGCCCAGTTTCGCGCCCTGTTCGAGCGCAACCCGCTGCCGTTCTGGGTGTTCGACGCAGAATCGCTGCGCTTCCTCGCGGTCAACGAGGCAGCGGTGGAGGCCTATGGCTACAGCGTGGACGACTTCATGTCCATGACCATCCTCGACATCCGGCCGTCCGCCGACGACGCCGAGGTACTCGAGTCGATGCGCAAGCGGTCGCGGGATGCGGACAACGACGGCGTCTGGACCCACCAGCGCCGCGACGGCAGCCAGTTCAAGGCACGGGTATTCAGCAGCGGCATCGAGTTCAACGGCCGCCCGGCGCGGCTGGTGCTGGCCGAGGACATCAGCGACCGCGTGGCCTACGAGCGCGAGCTGGCCTGGCGCGCCACGCACGATCCCACCACCGGCCTGCGCACCGTGGCCGCGCTCATCGGCGATCTCGACGCGCTCGGGATCGCGGACCGCGCGCCGCGCTACGTGGTGGCCTTCGTGCGCCTGCGCGAGATGGAGCGACTGGCGCCGACCCTGGGCCAGCGCATCAGCGAGGCGCTGCTGTGCGAGGTTGCCGCGCGCATCGAACGCATCGGCGGCGAGTACGGCATGGCCGGCTACTGGCCGGGACAGTCGTTCGTCGTGGTCGCCCTGGACCACAGCCGGCAGCCGGCGCTGCTGGCGGCGCTGGAAGCCATGATCGACACCCCGGTCGAGCTCGAGGGCGGCGCGCATCCGATCGAGGCCTCGATCGGCATCGCCGAAGGCCCCGAACCCGGGGAAGGCGCCGAACAGGTGGTCGGCCATGCGGCCCTGGCCGCGATCCAGGCCTGGCAGGAACAGGTGCCCACCATGGCCTACGACCGGATCATGGCGGTGCAGTCGGCGGAGCGCGTGGTGCTTGCGCGGCGGATCCGGGAGGCGCTGGACAGGGACGAGTTCGAGCTGCACTTCCAGCCCATCCAGCGACTGTCCGACGGCCGGATCGTGGCGCTCGAAGCGCTGCTGCGCTGGCGCCAGAAGGAAGGCGGGTTCGTGCCGCCGGACGTGTTCATTCCGCTGGCCGAGGCCTCGGGCCTGATCGTGCCGATCGGGCGCTGGACCCTGGAACAGGCCGCGCGCAGCCATGTGCGGCTGGGCGAATGCGGGCTGGGTGATGTCGCGATCGCAGTCAACGTCTCGCCGGTGCAACTGCTGGCCGACAACGTGCCGGCCGCGATCCGCGCGCTGCAGCAGCGCCATGGCATCCCGCGCGGCGCGCTGCACGTGGAGCTGACCGAAAGCGTGTTCATGCGCAAGCCTCAGGTTGCGCGCATGCGCATGCTGGAGCTGCGGGTCGCCGGGGTCGGCATCTCGATCGACGATTTCGGCACCGGCTTCTCCAGCATGGCCTACCTGCGCAACCTGCCGCTGGACTACATCAAGATCGACCGCGAATTCGTGCGCGAAGTGCACGTGGACGCACGCAACGCCTCGATCTGCCGCTCGCTGATCTCGCTCGCCCACGGCCTGGGCCTGGGCACCATTGCCGAGGGCGTGGAGACGGCGGAGGAGCTGCAGTGGCTGCGCGGCAACAGCTGCGACCAGGTGCAGGGCTACCACATCGGCCGCCCGGCACCGCTGGAGCAGGTGATCGGGCTGCTGCGCAAGGCCGCCTGAGGCGCGGCCGCGCCGACGCCTCAGGCGTCGGCCGGCTCCTTCCAGGCATCCACCGGGATGCAGGCGCAGAACACGTTCTTGTCGCCGTGCACGTTGTCCACCCGCGCCACCGGCGGCCAGTACTTGTGCCGGCGCAGCCCTGGCAGCGGGAATACCGCCAGTTCGCGCGGATAGGCGTGGCTCCACTCGGCGGCCGCGGCCATGGTGGCGGTGTGCGGCGCGTTGCGCAGCGGATTGTCCTCGCGGTCCAGGCGGCCGTCCTCGACCGCGCGGATCTCGTCGCGGATCTGGATCATCGCGTCGATGAAGCGGTCAAGCTCGTGCAGCGACTCGCTTTCGGTCGGCTCCACCATCAGGGTGCCGGCGACCGGGAAGCTCAGCGTTGGCGCGTGGAAGCCGAAGTCGATCAGGCGCTTGGCCACGTCCTCGGCGGTGATGCCGGTGGCTTTCTCGAGCGGCCGCAGGTCGAGGATGCATTCGTGCGCGACCAGGCCGTTGCGGCCGCTGTAGAGCGTGCGGTAGTGCGGCGCCAGGCGCCGGGACACGTAGTTGGCGCCGAGCAGCGCGACCTGGGTGGCGCGGCGCAGGCCGGCCGCGCCCATCATCGCGATGTACATCCAGCTGATCGGCAGGATCGAAGCGCTGCCGTGGGTGGCCGCGGACACCATGCCGCCGGTGCGCGCCTCGCCCCCATCGGTCCTTCGGACACCTTCCCCCGCGAGCGGGGGAAGGGAATACGCGCGCGGCAGGAACGGCGCCAGGTGCGCCTTGACCGCGCACGGGCCGACGCCCGGGCCGCCGCCGCCATGCGGAATGCAGAAGGTCTTGTGCAGGTTGAGGTGGCTCACGTCGGAGCCCCACCTGCCGGGCCGGGCCAGGCCCACCAGCGCGTTCATGTTGGCGCCGTCGGTATACACCTGGCCGCCATGGCGGTGGACGATCCCGCAGATCTCGACCACGTCCTCCTCAAACACGCCGTGGGTGGACGGGTAGGTCATCATGATCGCGGCGAGGTTGGCCGAATGCTTCTCCGCCGCGCGGCGGATGTCCTCGACGTCGACGTTGCCGTTGGCGTCGCAACGCGTCACCACGACCTTCATGCCGCACATCTGCGCCGAGGCCGGGTTGGTGCCGTGCGCGGATTCGGGGATCAGGCAGATGTCGCGATGGCCTTCGCCGCGCGAGGCGTGGTACGCGCGGATCGCGAGCAGGCCGGCATATTCGCCCTGCGCGCCGGAGTTGGGCTGGAAGCTGACCGCGTCGTAGCCGGTGATCTCCACCAGCATCGCTTCCAGCGAATCGACCAGCTCCTGGTAGCCGCGGGTCTGCGACGCCGGCGCCAGCGGGTGGATGTCGGCGAACTCCGGCCAGGTGATCGGGATCATCTCGGCCGTGGCGTTGAGCTTCATCGTGCACGAACCGAGCGGGATCATGGTCCGGTCCATGGCCAGGTCCTTGTCGGCCAGGCCGCGCATGTAGCGCAGCAGTTCGTGCTCGCTGTGGTGGGTGTTGAACACCGGGTGCTGGAGGAAGGCCGATTCGCGCAGCAGTGCCGGCGGCAGCGCGTCGGGCGTGGCGGCGTCGAGCGCGTCGATGGTGGCGTCGTCGAGGTCGGCGCCGAAGATCTTCGCCAGCGCGGCGAGGTCGGCGCGGGTGACGGTTTCGTCCAGGCTGATGCCGACGCTGGTCGCGTCGATCTTGCGCAGGTTGATGCGCTGGTGGCTGGCGTACAGGTGCACCTGCTCGGCGTCCACGCCGGTCACGTGCAGGGTGTCGAAGCAGGCGTCGCCCACCTGCAGGCCGGCCGCGCGCAGGGCCGCGGCCAGGATTGCCGCCTGGCGGTGCACGCGGCGCGCGATGCGCAGCAGGCCCTCGGGGCCGTGGTAGACGGCATACATCGAGGCCATCACCGCCAGCAGGACCTGCGCGGTGCAGATGTTCGACGTGGCCCTCTCCCGGCGGATGTGCTGTTCGCGCGTCTGCAGGGTCAGGCGGTAGGCGGGCTGGCCCTCGGCGTCGACCGACACGCCGATCAGGCGCCCGGGCATGGAGCGCTTGAATGCGTCGCGGCAGGCCATGAACGCCGCGTGCGGGCCGCCGAAGCCGAACGGCACGCCGAAGCGCTGGGTGTTGCCGATGACGATGTCGGCGCCCCATTCGCCAGGCGCCCGGAGCAGGGTGAGCGCGAGCAGGTCGGTGGCGACGGCGAGCAGCGCGCCACGCGCGTGCACGGCCTCGGCCAGCGCGGCGTGGTCGTCGATGCGGCCGAAGGTGTCGGGGTACTGCAGCAGCACGCCGAAACTGTCGACGCCCGCGGCATCGGCCGCCGGTCCCACCACCAGCTCGATGCCGAGGCCGTCGGCGCGGGTGCGCACCACTTCCAGCGTCTGCGGGTGGACGTGGTCGGCGACGAAGAACAGGTTGGACTTCGACTTCGCTGAACGTTTCGCCAGGGTCATCGCCTCGGCCGCGGCGCTGGCCTCGTCGAGCAGCGAGGCGTTGGCGATGTCCATGCCGGTCAGGTCGGCGCACACCTGCTGGAAGTTGATCAGCGCTTCCATGCGGCCTTGCGAGATCTCCGCCTGGTAGGGCGTGTAGGCGGTGTACCAGGCCGGGTTCTCGAGGATGTTGCGCACGATCACCTTCGGCGTGTGGGTGCCGTAGTAGCCCTGGCCGATGAAGCTGCGGAACACGTCGTTGCGGCTAGCGATCGCTCGGATGCGCGCCAGCGCCTCGATCTCGGTGAGCGAGCCGGGCAGGGCCAGGCCGGGGCTGGACGCCTGGTCCAGGCTGCCGGTGGGCTTGATGCTGGCCGGGACGATGGCGGCGGTCATCGACTCCAGCGAGTCGTGGCCGATGGCATCGAGCATGTGCGCGATCTCGGCGTCGTTGGGGCCGATGTGGCGTTCGACGAAGGCGTCGTGGTGTTCGAGTTCGCGCAGGCTGGGCTTGGACATGGCGTGGGCACCGGAGGTCGGGGGCTGCGGGATGCCGTACCGGGTGCCGGGGCAAGCGAAAGCCTCATGGAAGCTCCGGCTTGCGCGTGACAACGGCGCAGGCGATCCACTGCGGGGTGCCCCTCTGTCCTTTTGCCTGAGAGTTTGGAAGCGTGCTGACGAGGATCGCGTGCTTCGTGCCCCTTCGGCGCCGGTTCCGGCGGTGCCGGTCGGTCTCTCCAGAGTGTTTGCCGCGTCCGGTGGTATCGGGCCTGAGCGATTACGGGCGTTTGCGCCTTCGGCAGCGCGGGCGCGGGACCCGTGCTTCTCCCACCAGTGCCGCGGAATTATAGCCACGCCGGGGCGGTCCGGGCGGCCTGGAGTTGTTAACCTGAACACCCCGCCGCCTGATGCCGCCATGACCCCGTCCACCCCATCCCCCGCGCCCGGCGTGGCGGCGCCCGCAGCGGCCGTCGCGACGCCCGGTGACGTCTCCACCGTCCGTCGGCTCTGGGGAGTCTTCCGTCGCGAGCCGCTGCTGCTGGTGACCTGCAGCTACCTGTTCATCTCCGCCTACGGGCTGTGGGACAGCTACTGGTTCTACCGGCGTTTCGACATTCCGATCCTGGAATTCATGCAGAGCAGCGACTATTTCGTGGCCGGCCTGCGCAGGCCCGAATACCTGGCGTTGCTGGCATGGACGCTGTTCGCCTCGTGGCTGACGCTCTGGCCGGAGCGCTGGCGCCAGCGCCATCCCGAACGGGTGGCGGGCCTGGAACGGCGCTGGTGGGGGCGGGTGCTGCTGCCCCGGCGCGCGGACTGGTGGATGTACATGGGGCTGCATCCGGAAACGATGGCGACGGTGACCGCGCTGTGGGCGATGGCCCTGGGGCTGTACGTGCTCGGCGATGCCAGGGCCCAGCGCATCCACGATGGCGGCGGCCACGCGGTCGCGGTCAGGCTGCTGGGCGCGGACCGGAACATGCCGGGCGAATGGAGGATGCTGGGCACCAGCAGCGCGTTCGTGCTGGTCTGGAACCCGGACGAGCGTCGTGCCGAGGTGCTGCCGATCGATGGCGTGGGCGCGATCCGCCTGCTGCCCGCAAGCGCCGCGGCAGACACGGATGCGGCTCCGGTTCCGGCTCCGGACAGGGCCGGGGGCGACGGCGCACGGGATCCCGCCGAATTGTCGCCGGCCGTGCAGTCGCCGCAGCAATGAGCGCGCGTCCTCCCCGGCTGCGGCGACTGGCGCTGCTGCTGGCCGGGCTGGCGATGTTCGGCCCGTTCTCGATCGACACCATCTTCCCGGCGTTCCCGGCGATGGGCGCCGACCTTGGCGCCGACAAGCTGGCGATGCAGCAGACCATCAGCGTGTACCTGGCGGCGTACGCGCTGATGAGCCTGGTGCACGGCCCGCTGTCGGACATCCTCGGCCGCCGGCGCGTGATCCTGGCGGGGCTGGCGGTGTTCACGCTGGCTTCGGTGGGCTGTGCGCTGGCCCCGGACCTGGCCACCCTGCTGGCGTTCCGCGCGCTGCAGGGACTGTCGGCGGGCGTGGGCCTGATCGTGGGCCGGGCGGTGATCCGCGATGTGCTGCACGGCGACGACGCACAGCGGCTGATGAGCCAGGTGTCGATGATCTTCGGCGCCGCGCCCGCGATCGCCCCGATCATCGGCGGCTGGCTGCTGGGCTGGGGGCGCTGGCCGCTGATCTTCTGGTTCCTGGTCGGGTTTTCGGTGCTGCTGTGGCTGGCCACCTGGCGCTGGCTGCCCGAGACGCTCCCGCGCGATGCGCGTCTGGCACCGGCGCCGCGCCAGCTGCTGCGCGACTACGTCTGGATCGCGCTCAATCCGCGCTTCCAGCGGCTGGCCGCGGCCGGCGCGTTCAACTTCGCCGCGCTGTTCCTGTACATCGCCTCGGCGCCGGCCTTCGTGCTCGACCTGCTGCGCCTGGACGAGCGCAGCTTCGGCTGGTTCTTCATCCCGATGATCGGCGGAATGATGCTGGGCGCGTTCGTGTCCGGGCGCTCGGCCGGACGCATCGGCGGTGCGCGCCTGGTCTCGATCGGCTTTGCCTGCAGCGGCGTGGCGGTGCTGGGCAACATCGCCTACAGCGCGCTGGTGGCGCAGCCCGCCGTGCCCTGGGCGGTGCTGCCGATGGTGCTCAACGCCTTCGGCATCGCGCTGGTGTTCCCGATCGTCACCCTGGCCATCCTCGACATGTACCCGCGCCAGCGCGGCTCGGCCTCGTCGCTGCAGGCCTTCACCGGACTGGTGCTCAACGCGCTGCTGGCCGGCGTGCTGTCGCCGCTGGTGAGCCACGACCCGATGCTGCTCGCCTTGCTTGCGGCGGCGTTCGTGTTCGCGGGCTGGGGGTTCTGGGCCTGGGAGCGGCGCCGCGGCGGAACGCCGCCGGCCAGCCCGGCGGCACCGGCGGCCCTGGAGCCCACCGGACAGCTGTAGCCGCGCCGTGTTCCTACCGGGGTTCCTACCGGGGCGCGAGCGGCTGGGAGCCGTTCCTGCGACGTGGCCCCGCAGGGGCCTCGGGCGCCAGGAACTGACGGACCTCCGGGAAGACCACGTCCAGGCGCGAATACCAGTCGCGGTTGTCCTCGTTGTCGAGGTTTCCCGCGTTCGGGCACGCTGCGTAGCCGCCGTGCAGGCCTCCGTGCAGCCTGTAGTGGCCATCGGTCCCGAGCACGAACAGGCCCGAGCCGCTGCTGCCGGGTTCGGTCGTGCCGGTCGTCCAGCCCACGGCGTGGCTGGAGGCATCGCTGTCGGCGGGAACATTCCGGCCAAACGAGACCTTCTTCGCATCGCCGGACGGATGGTGGATGGCGACCACGTCGGCGTTCGCCGCCAGGCCGCCCGCATCCCATCCCGCGAACGCGGCGATCGACGGCGCGGGGCTGCGCAGGCGCAGCAGCATCGCATCGGTGTACTCGTCGTGGAACAGCACGTCCGCGCCGCCGGTCAACGTGGTCCGGGAGGTCGGGACCAGGCTTCCGCAGGCGCTGGCTTCATAGTTCCAGTACGTCACCAGGCTGGCCGCGACCTGCGCCCGGTCCTGGGCCGGGATCGTGCCGCTGTCGCCCGCGAAGCAATGGTCCGCGCTGAAGAACAGCGGCACCTGGGTGGCCGGGTCGGTGTCGTTGAGCAGGGTGCCGGTGCAGATGTAGCTGCCGAGCGACGACCCGCCCGTGCTGTAGAGGTTGAACATCATGTGCGCGACCGCGTCCTTGGCCAGCACGAAGTTCTGGCCAAGCGCGCCCACGCGGCAGGCGGTGTCGATGTTGCAGCTGCCCGATTCGCCGATCTTCTCGATGATCTTGAAATTGCGGCGGCTGTTGGTGACGAGGTGGTTCAGCTCTGGGGCGGATACCCGCAGCGGGGCGATGTCCGCGCCAGCCGGCACGAAGAGCTCGACGGTCTGGGTTTCGCCATCGGTCGCAGGCGTCCAGTACAGGCCGTCAGGCCCGGTCGAACGCGCGGCTTCCGCCGCCCGGACCAGGACGATATCGCCCAGCGGCAGCTCCGATCCGCGGATGCGCAGTTCCGCATTCGCCGGCAGCCCCTGCAGCGCCAGCCCCACCCGCAGGCCCATCGCCACCGGCGAGGTGATGGCGAACGTGGCCGACTGGCCGCCTGGCACCGCGCGCCACCGCAGGCCGATGCCGGCGCCGCCGGCCTTTTCCAGGGTCGCCACGCGGCCGACCCCGATCTGCAGGGGCCTGCGCCGGTCGGCATTCCGGTTCCGGTTGGCGCTGTCGAGCGCGGCCAGGCGCGCCACCGCCAGCTCCGGCCAGCGGATGCGCGACACCATCGCCTCGTCGGCGGGGGCGTGGCGCCACAGCACCTTGGGCGGCGGCGCGGCGCGGCTGCGTTCGCCGGCCACGCGCGGCGCGTCGGCGGCAGCCGCCGCGGACGCGGCGATGGACAGGCACAGCACGAGCATGATTCTGGACATTGCGGATCCCGATCCCCGTTCCGGTTCCGCGCATCATAGGCGGGCCGGGCCGGCCTGTGCAGCCGTCCGGCCCGCGGCGCGTCAGCCGTTGTCGGCGGGCGGCGGCTCCGGCGTCGCTTCCCCGGCCGCCGCCGGCGCCTGCCAGCCGCAGCTCCGGCCCTCGTTCTGCTGCTTGAGCCACTCCTGCAGCGGCGAGAAGTATTCCAGCACCGCCGAGGCGTCCATCTGCTCGCCGCCGGTGAGTTCGCGCATCGTCTGCTGCCAGGGCTGGCTGGCGCCGCGCGACAGCATCGCCCAGAACTTCTCGCCCGCGGCCTTGTTGCCGGCGAAGCTGCATTCGTACAGCGGCCCCTGGTGGCCGGCCGCGTCGCACAGCGCCTTGTAGAACTGGAACTGCAGCACGTGCGACAGGAAGTAGCGCGTGTAGGGCGTGTTGCCAGGCACGTGGTACTTCGCGCCCGGATCGAAGAACTCCTCGCCGCGCGCGGCGACGGGCGCCACGCCCTGGTACTTCGCCTTCAGCTCCCACCAGGCCGCATTGTAGTTGTCCGGCGTGATCGAGCCGTCGAACACGCCCCAGCGCCAGCGGTCGATCATCAGCCCGAACGGCATGAACGCCACCTTCGCCAGCGCGGTACGCATCTGCGAGTTGATCAGCGCCTCGCGGCTGGGCGTGGGTTCGCCGACCAGGCCGATCGAATGCAGGTAGCCGGGCGTCATCGCCAGCTCGATGGTGTCGCCGATGGCTTCGTGGAAGCCGTCGTGGGCGCCGGCCTGGAACAGCGGCGGCAGCTGGTTGTAGGCCAGGTAGTAATACACGTGGCCGAGCTCGTGGTAGATGGTGAAGAAGTCCTCTTCGTTGGGCTTGATGCACATCTTGGTGCGCACGTCCGGCGACTTGCCGTCCTCGCCGCCCATGTTCATGTCCCAGGCGCTGGCGTGGCAGACCACGTCGCGGTCGCGCGGCTTGATGAACTGGGTCTTCTCCCAGTAGCCGTCGGGCAGCCGCGGCATGCCCAGCGAGGTGTAGAACTCCTCGGCCTGGCGGGTCATCCGCCGGGCGTCCTCGAGCCGCGCGGCGCGCACCACCTCCATCCGGCGCTCGGAGTCGATCAGCGCGTCCTCCTTCGACAGGCGCGCGTTGAGGTCGGCCTGGTAGCGCCGTTCCAGCGCCCCGGTGACATCCAGCCCGGCGCCGGCCTGCTGTTCGCTGTAGGGCGCCAGCACGTCCCACAGGTTGCCCCAGTCCTGCTGCCACATGTTGCCGGTCAGGTGCGCCGGGAGCATGCCGTCGACCGAGCCGCGCCCGGGGTATTGCGCATCCAGCCGGGCGCGCGCGAAGCAGTGCAGCTGTTCGTACAGCGGCTTGACCTGGCCCCAGAGCCGGTCGGTTTCCGCCGCCAGCTCGACCGGCGACATGTCGTAGCCCGAGCGCCACATCTCGCCGGCGTCGGCGTAGCCGAGTTCGCGCGAGCCTTCGTTCACCAGTTCGACGAAGCGGGTGTAGTCCTCGCGCATCGGCCGGGCGATGGTGTGCCAGCCCTGCCAGGCCTCGAGCTGCTCGTCGTAATCGCGGCTCTTGCGCAGCACTTCCTCGAGCTCGCCGAGCTGGCGGCAGCTGCCCGTATCGGCGGGGTCGGTGCAGTAGGTGCCGCTGCCGTACATGCCTTCCATGCGGGTGGCGATGCGGGTCAGTTCGGCCAGCCGGGCCGGGTCCTTCGGCGCGGGCATCGCGGTGGCGAGCTTGAGCAGGGTGATGGCGCGCGCGGTGTCGGGGGACATCTGCTGGCCCTCGAAGCGCCGGGACTGTTCGATCCACGCGTTGAGCGAGCCCAGGAACTTCTCGTTGCCCTTGGCCGCCAGCAGCTGGCTGTCGTCGGTGATGTAGGTGCTCGACAGCCACTGCGCGGCGGTCAGCTCCGGATACATCGCCTTGAGCTCGGCGTTGACCCTCGCGATGAACTGGTCAGCGGTTTCGTCCGCGGGCGCCTGCGCCGAACCCGGCGCGGCCGTGTCGGCCGGCGTGGGCTCGCGCGTGCAGGCCGACAGGGCGAGGCTGGCGCAGATGGCCAGGACGGGCAGGACGTTTCGACGGATCACGGCGTTTCCAGGTTGTCGCACTGAGCGTTGCGCGCAGGCTAGAGCGCGTGCCTGGGCTCCGCAAGTGCGATGCGGCAGGGCCTGGCGCGGGCGCTCAGGCGGCCGGCAGCGCCAGCTGGCGCCGCGCGTCGACCAGGCCGCGCGCCTGCAGCCAGCTCCAGGCCGCGTCCGCGTCGCGTTCGAAGTAGGCGCGCGCGCTGCCGAGGCGGAAGGTGTAGCCCCAGGCGTCCATGTCGGCGAACACGCGCTCGCGGCCGACCCCGGGCAGCGCCTCGCCGAGCAGGGCCTGCAGCAGGCACACCGCGTCCTCCTCCTCGATCGAATCGGTGGCGTCGGTGTGCACGGCCGCACGCCGCTGCGCAGGCAGCACGATCAGGTGGCAGGCCTCGTGCAGCAGCGAGTGCACGGGCGTGTCGCCGCGGGCGTAGACGCGGCCGCCGATGATGCCGGCTTCGGATTCGCCCCAGTAGCTGCCGGGGATCGACGCGCCGTCGTCGACGCGCTGCAGCTGCAGGCCGTAGCGCTGCAGCAGCGCGGCCGCGTCGGCGAAGACGATGTCGCGCAACAGCAGGACCGGGTGCGGTGCAGGCGGGTTCTGGGCAGTCATCGTGGGGCTGGCGTCATGCGGCGTCGCGACGGGACGCGAACCCGCGCCCGGCCCGCGCGGCGCGTCTGGCGTCCGTCAGGCCCGCACGGCGGTGCCGTGCAGGCGGGCCTCCCCGCCCCCGCAAGCGGCGGCGGGCGCATGGGTCAGGCGGTCGCGGGCCGGTCTTCGGGCAGGGCCACCGAGATGTCGAGCACGTCGTGCTCGCCGTCCTTCACCAGGTCGACCTTGACCGCGTCCACGTCCACGCTCACGTACTTGCGGATCACCTCGAGCAGCTCGCGCTGCAGCAGTGGCAGGTAGTCCGGCGCGCCGCGGCTGGTGCGCTCCTGGGCGACGATGATGCGCAACCGGTCCTTGGCGATCGCGGCGGTGTTCTGCTTGGGCTTGAGGAAATCGAACAGTCCCATGGCTCAGCTCCCGAAGAGCTTGCTGAAGAAGCCCTTCTTCCCGGCCTGGGTGAAGCGCATCGGCCGGTCTTCGCCGAGCAGCCGTGCGACGGCGTCGTCATAGGCCTGGCCGGCGATGGATTCGCCCGCCAGGATCACCGGCTCGCCCTTGTTGGACGCATCGAGCACGTCGTTCGATTCGGGTATCACGCCCAGGGTCTTGATGCCCAGCACCTCCTCGACGTCGGTGATCGACAGCATCTCGCCCTTTTCCACCCGGTCGGGGTTGTAGCGGGTGAGCAGCAGGTGTTCCTGCACGCGTTCGCCGGCCTCGGCCTTGCGCGTCTTGGACGAGAGCAGGCCGAGGATGCGGTCGGAGTCGCGCACCGAGGACACTTCCGGGTTGACCACCACGATCGCCTGGTCGGCAAAGTACATCGCCAGGAACGCGCCCTTCTCGATGCCGGCGGGGGAGTCGCAGATGATGAACTCGAAGCCGTCGTCGGTCAGGTCCTTCAGCACCTTCTCCACGCCTTCCCTGGTGAGTGCGTCCTTGTCGCGGGTCTGCGACGCGGCCAGCACGTAGAGGTTCTCGAAGCGCTTGTCCTTGATCATCGCCTGTCGGAGCGAAGCCTCGCCCTGGACGACGTTGACGAAGTCGTACACCACCCGGCGCTCGCAGCCCATGATCAGGTCGAGGTTGCGCAGGCCAACGTCGAAATCGATGACGGCGACCTTCTTGCCGCGGCGGGCCAGGCCGTTGGCCAGGCTGGCGCTGCTGGTGGTCTTGCCGACGCCTCCCTTGCCCGAGGTGACCACGATGATTTCTGCCAAAACACGTCTCCTGTGTGTGTCGCCGTCAATCGAGTGCGGCGATCTTGAGTTCGTCGTTGTCGAGCCAGACCTGCACCGCCTTTCCGTGCAGCTCCTTCGGGATATCTTCCAGCACTTTGTAGTGGCCGGCCACGGCGACCAGTTCGGCGTGGAAGGCGCGGCAGAAGATGCGCGCCTTCGCGTTGCCCTGCGCGCCGGCCAGCGCGCGCCCGCGCAGCGGACCGTAGATGTGGATCGAGCCGTCGGCGATCACCTCGGCGCCGGCCCCGACCTGGGACAGCACGGTGAGGTCGCGGTTCTCGGCGTAGACCTGCTGTCCAGAGCGCACCGGCGCGGCCTGGACCAGGCCGGGAGCGGCGTCGGCCCGCGCCGGCGCCGGCTGGGCGGGGGCAGGGGACTGCACGGCCGCGCGGGCGGGGGCGGCGGGCGGCGACCGGTCGGGCGTGGCGTCGGTCTCATCGTTTCCTGCGACAGGCTCGTAGCGGGCCCGGAACTTGGCCAGCAGCGGAAGGCCGATCTCCGCGGCCAGCGCCTCGTTCCCGCTGCTGCCCCAGGCCAGCGCCACCGGCAGCACCCCGGCCTCGCGCAGGGCGTCGATCAGCGCCCGCGCGGTGGCCGCGTCGGGCGTGGCCGCCAGGCCGCCGAAATCCAGGATCACCGCCGCGCGCGCGAACAGCTTCGGCGCCCGCGCCACCCGCTCGCGCATTTCCGCCGCCAGCCGGCCGACGTCCAGGGTACGCACCCGCAGGTTGGCGATCCCGACCTGGCCGATCTTGAGTTCGCCGGCCTGTTCGTAATCCATCGCCGCGCTCATGCGTCGGCCGCCATCGCGGCGACGGGGCGGGGGCGCGACACCCAGGGCAGCTCGGGCAGCTCGTTGCCGTAGGTGGCGCGAACCCAGTCGTAGCTGCACATCTCCTTGGCCATCATCGAGGCGCGGATGCCGCTTTCGGGCATCACGTGCTGGCCGATCTCGTGGAAGCCGAAGCTGCCGTGGAACAGGCGCACCGGATCGGCATCGTGCTCCAGGAACACCTCGCAGGTCAGTAGCGGGTAGCGCAGCTCGGCGTGGCTCTGGGCGTCGGCGTAGAAGGCGCGGCCCACGCCGCCGCCGCGGCGGCGGCTGCTGACCACGATCCGGTCGATGTAGAAGAACCGGTCGCAGTGGGTGCGGAACCAGTGGAAATTGCTGCTGTCGTGGTCGGCGTCGGACCCCATGCCCACCAGGAAGCCGGTGAGGGTGCCGTCGCGCTCGGCGATGCGGAAATACTCGGCGGTGTCGTAGAACCTGCGGACGCGGGCAGCGTCCAGCGGCAGGATCGTCTGGCCAGCGGCGTTGTTGAGGGCGAGGATTGAATCCAGCTCGTGCTCGCGCACGTCGCGGATGACGATCGACATTCCTGACTCCAGAAGACTGCGGGTGCGCGGGCGGCGCGTGCGTCGGAGGCCCTGGCGCGCCGGAAGCGCCACCTGCGGGCCGCATCCAGCCGCCCGGCGTGCCGCTTCACCGGGCGGCGACCCCGATGCGCGGCCCGTGCCTCCCGGCGCCGGCACGCCCACCGGCACCGCCAACCGATGGACGGCGGAAACGCCGTGCAGCGGCCGCTGCGGCACCGTCGCGGATTATCGCACGGCCCCCGCCCCGCCGCGACCGCGCACGGCGGCCCGGGCATGACTTGCGAGGGACTCGCCGGCGTCCGGAAAGCGCCTACCATGGCGGCATGCCGTCGCGCCTCGACCACACCCGCCTGCTGCGCTACGCCGGCCTGTTCACATGGGCGGTGATCGTGCTGCCGCTGTGGCTGATCTCGCGGCCGATGGAAGAGGGCGACGTGGCCACCATCGGCGCAGGCTGGCCGGCCTGGATCGCGTGGGCGAGCTTCGGCGGCAGCTTCGCCTGGCTCAGCCGCGCGCTCGACTCGCGCCGGGTCAATCCGCTCGACTACGTGCTGCTGGCGCTGATGATCGGCAGCGCCGTGGCCCTGAGCTACTACAGCAACAGCGGCCTGGGCGTCCTGCTGCTGATGGTCGCCGCCTGCGTGCTGCCGTGGCTGCTGCCGCTGCCGGCCAGCATCGGCGTGCTGGTGCTGAGCGAGCTGGTGGTGATCCCGGTCTACACCCGGGCGCTGGGTTTCATGTGGTTCGAGGCGGTGATGCAGTCGGTGCTGTATGCCGGCTTCACCTGCTTCGTGTTCGTCACCGGCTACGTCGCCCGCCAGCAGGTGCTGGCGCGCGACGAGCAACGGCGGCTGAACGCGGAGCTGCGCGCGACCCGGGCCCTGCTGGCGGAAAGCGTACGGGTCAACGAACGCACCCGCATCTCGCGCGAACTGCACGACCTGCTCGGACATCACCTGACCGCCCTGAGCCTGAACCTCGAGGTGGCCAACCACCTGGTGGAAGGCCAGGCGCAGGTGCACGTCACCCAGGCCCACACCCTGGCCAAGCTGCTGCTGAGCGACGTACGCGAGGCGGTCAGCCGGCTGCGCGACGACGACGCGATCGACATGCGCGCGACCCTGCTGCCGCTGGCCGACAACGTGCCCGGCCTGCGCATCGACATGGACATGCCCACCACCTTCCTGCTCGACGATCCCGAGCGCGCCCACGTGCTGCTGCGCTGCACCCAGGAGATCATCACCAACGCCGTGCGCCATGCCGAAGCCAGCCTGCTGCGCCTGCGCTACCGCTTCGACGGCGACGCGGTGGTGCTGGAGGCGCGCGACGACGGCCGCGGCGCCGACGTCGCGACCGCCGGCAACGGTCTGCGCGGCATGCGCGAGCGCCTGGCCGCGCACGGCGGCAGGCTGGAGGTCGAAACCGCGCCCGGCAGCGGGTTCCGCGTGCGCCTGTGCCTGCCCATGGATGGCGGCGTGGTCACCCTGGGCCCGGGCGATGCCGGCCCCGCGCCGCCCCCGCATCCCGCCCCGGCCGCCGCCGGCGTGCTCCGACACCATCCGCTGGAGGTTCCATGATCCGAGTCTGCCTGGTCGACGACCAGACCCTGGTGAGGCAGGGCATCCGTTCGCTGCTCGCGCTGGACGGGGGCATCGAGGTGATCGCCGAGGCCGGCGACGGCAGGCAGGCGGTGGAGCTGATCCCGCAGGTCCGCCCCGACGTCGTGCTGATGGACATGCGGATGCCGGTGATGTCCGGGCTGGAGGCGCTGCAGGCGCTCTCGCGCAACGGCGAGCTGCCGCCCACCATCATCCTGACCACCTTCGACGACGACCAGCTGGTGCTGGCCGGGATGAAGGCCGGGGCCCGCGGCTACCTGCTCAAGGACGTGTCGCTGGAGCAACTGGTCGGGGCGATCCGGACCGTGGCCGGCGGCGGCTCGCTGGTGCAGCCGGCGGTCACCCAGCGCCTGCTCTCGGGCCTGGAGCACATGCGCAACGAGTTCGTCAGCCTCGACCGGCCCGACCCCCTGACCGACCGCGAGACCGAGATCCTGCGGCTGATGGCCGGCGGCTTCTCCAACAAGGAGATCGCCAACTCGCTGGGCGTGGCCGAGGGCACGATCAAGAACCACGTCTCGAACATCCTGTCCAAGCTCGGCGTGCGCGACCGCACCCGGGCGGTGCTCAAGGCGTTCGAACTGCAGCTGGTCTGAGCGGCGGACTGGACCGGCCGCCCCCGGCTCCGGGTCGATCCCGGGCCGGCCGCCCTGCGCGCCGGTTCCCCGGTCCGCCCGTCCCGAACGGTTGCGTCGGCAACCTGACCGCCGGCCGTCCCGACAGCAATTCATGGCTCGCACGGCTCGCCGTGCGCGCGGGGTTCTTGATAGGATTGGCGACTTGCGCCCGCGAAGGCGGGAAATGGTCCCGGAGAACCCTGAATGACCCGTTTGCTCGAGATCCTGATTTCAATGGCGATCGTCGCCGTGCTGTTCGTGCTCGTGGCCCTGTTCCTGCCTTCGAGCCGCACGATCACCGAAAAGGTCGAGACCAACCGGCGCCAGGCGATCGTTTTCGACACGATCAACAGCGTGCACAGGTTCGACGAGTGGAACCCGCTCGCGCTGCGCGACCCGGCCATCCGCTTCGAGCGCTCCGGTCCCGAAGCGGGCGTCGGCACGCGCATCGCGTACGAGTCGAAGGAGCGTTCGCTGGGCGAGGGCAGCTGGGAGATCGCCGAGAGCGAGCCCGATTCGCGCGTGGTCTACAAGCTCGATACCCCGGATCGCGGCGACAACAAGCAGATGACGTTCGTGCTCAAGCCGACCGGCCGCGGCGGGCGCAACATCGAGATCACCCAGACCTACACCGTCGACTACGGCTGGAACCTGCTGGGCCGCTACGCCGGCCTGTACGTCCGTGGCCACGTGGGCGAGGACATGAAGCTGGGCCTGGCCAAGCTCTCCAGCATGCTGGCGGCGGTGCCCAACGTCGACTATCGCGCCGACGGCGTGAGCCTGGTCAACCTCGGCGTGGTCGATCGCCCGGCCGAGAACCTGCTGTCGGTGTCGGCCGGCGCGGTGGAGCGCAACAACGAAGCCATCAAGCGCTCGATGAACGCCAACATGGAGTGGATCAAGCGCGCCATGGACGCCAACGACCTCGTGGCGGCCGGTCCGCTGCGCATCGTCTCGACCGAGCTCGGGCGCGAGAACTACACCTTCGACGTGGTCATGCCGGTCCGCCGCAAGGGCGAGGACGACGCCTCCGGCGACGATGCCGCCGAGGACGGCGACGACGACACCCCGGCCGTGGCCCGGGCGCCGGCGGTGGACGAGGGCAAGCTGGAGATCGAGATCCCCGAGGGCTCGCCGGTCGAGTACATCCGGGTCGAAGCGACCCGGGCCGTGCGTGGCGAGTACACGGGCTTCATGGCCGAGCTGGAGAACGTGCGCAATGCGGTCCGCGCCTGGGCGATGACCCACGGCTACGAGGTCACCGGGCGCCCGTTCGAGTACTACGTGAACGGCATAGACGCGGCCTTTACCGCGGAAGGCCAGTTCGAGGTGTTCTGGGAGCTGAAGGAATAGGCCTGGCCGCTTCGAAGTCCTGGTTGTCCGCGCGCCGCATCCCCCGGATGCGGCGCGCGGCGTTTCGGCCTGCGCGGCCATGAGCGGTACCGCCACGGGAGCGGGACGCTGGCTGCGCGCGACGGGTGCGCTGCTGGCCTCCGCGGCGGTGGCGCTGGGCGCCTGGGCCGCGCATGGCGCGGCCGAGCCCGCGCGGGCGATGGTGCAGACGGCGGCCGTGCTTGCCTTCGGCCACGGGGTCGCGCTGGCGGCACTGGCGCGCGGCCCGCTGTCGCGACTGGCGCGCGCAGCGCTGGTGCTGCTGCTGGCCGGCAGCGTGCTGTTCGCCGGCTCGCTGGCGTGGAAGGCGATGGCCGGCGGATCCTCGTCCGCGGCGCCGTTCGGCGGCGCGATGGTGCTGCTGGGCTGGCTGCTCTACGCGGCCTCGGCGCTGCGGGACTGAGGCCCGTACCCCGGCACGCGCGCGGCGTCGCCCCCCCCGACCGATTCCGGTTCCGGAGAACCCCCGCGGGCCCGGCGGCGGGCGTGGGATGGGGCGCGACCGGCGCGGGGTGATGCCGGCATCGGGGCGGCGGCGGCGCCATCGCGGCTGAAGCGGTTCGGGCAAAAGCGCGGTGTCGTCTGCGGGAGTGGCTCAGCCGCGACCGGAAATCACGTTCCGCGCAGCTCGCCCGGCCGCACGAACCGCCAATGCCAGGGCTCGTACACGATGCCGTGCGAATTGCCGCGCGGGTAGCTCATCGCGAAGCCATGATCCCCCGCACGCCGCGTCAGCCAGTCGAACGCCCCGGTCGCTTCGAACGATTCCTCCGCCGGCGGTTCGCCCGGCGTTCCGATGTCCAGCGCGTCGCCGCAATGGTGCTCGCTGAAACCCGGTGCGGCGTTCACGCTGAGGATGTCGGCGACCGCCAGCCCGCGCGCCAGCTTGCGCTCGAAAATGCCGAGCTGGTAGTCGTGGCTGCGGTAGCCGGAGATCGCCTCCAGCACCGTCCCGTCGCGCGCCGCGGCCTCGTGCATGCGCTGCCATGCGCGCGCCGCGTCGGCCTGCAGCCACAGCGGGCGGCGATAGCGGTCGAAGCCGGCCAGCGCCAGCGCCAGCGGTTCGGCCACCAGCGCAAGGCCGGTGCGCGCCGCGTACGCGCCGGCTTCCAGGCCCAGCGCATCGAGCCGCTCGACCAGCCCGTGCATCGGCAGCGTGGACGGCTCGATCGCGCCACGCAGGCGCGGCTCGCTGTCGAGCAGATCCAGCGCCTCGTCGATCCCCGGTTCGCGCGCCAGGCGCGGCAGCAGCGGCATCAGGCCCTCGTCCAGGGCCGCGGCCAGGTAGCGGCCATCGCGCTTGCGCCGCAGCACGCGCCGGGCGCGCGACAGGATCCGGGCGTCGTCGCTGGCGCGCGCGCGCAGCAGCCACGCCGGCCACAGTTCGATGCAGGCGGTATTGAGCAGGAAGCGGGAGTGGATGCGCATGCGCGCAGCTTAGCCGCGTGCGCCTGCGCTGGCGATGCGCTCCAGCCGTGCCAGCAGGTCGCGCGGCTGGTGCGGGCTGATCATCAGCAGCCTGCCGTCGCGCAGCGGCAGCACCAGCACGCGCTCGCGCGCGGTGATCAGGCAGAACGCGCGCTGGCGGCTGCGCAGCAGGTAATGGCCGGCGCGGAAACCGGGCAGGTCCATGTTTCCGTGCCCGGTCGGCAGGTTGCCCAGTTCGCGGTGTTCGGCCAGGTCGACGATGCGTGCGCGGTCGAGTTCGATCGCGTGCACCGGCACCCGTCGGGTGAAGAAGGTCGCGGCCACCACCAGCGCGTCGCCCTCGATGGTGAGCCGTCGCCGACGCAGCGCCAGCGCGGGTGCGACCAGCAGCAGCGCGATGCCGAAAGGAATCAGGGGCCAGGCGGGTGCCGGCACCATGCGCCCGGCCGGCAGCAGCAGCCCGGCCAGCACCAGCGCCGCGGCCAGTGCGACCAGGAACACCCATGCCCGCTGCGCAAGCGGGGCGAGCGGAACCTCCTGCGCTTCGCCGCTCACGCCCCGGCCCCGTGGCCGGCCGGCCGCACCGTGGCTGCCGCGTGGTGCGGCCGCCTTCATGGCCTGCCGTCGCGACGATGCGGCGCCATGGCGGCTACTGCGGGCCGCCCGTCGCCGGCACGAAGTGCAGGCCGCCGACCAGGCCGTCGCCGTCGACCGCGATCGTCGCATCGATCGCTGCCTGCTCGCGCCGGATCCGGAACACCACCACGGTGTAGCCGTCGTGGTGCACCACGCGCGGCTCGGCGCGCTCGACCACCGGACCGGTCTGCTCGATCTGGCGCTGCACCTCGGCCAGCCGGGCCGGGTCGAGTCCGGCCCGCATCTGCGCGTTGAAGTCGGCGGCGACGGCTTCGAAGTCGCCGGCCTCCATGCGGTCGAGCACCGAACCGGCCAGGGCGATGGCGTCGGCGTCCGGGTCGGCTGCGGTCTGCTGGGCCAGGGCCGGCATGGCGGAAGCCAGCGCCAGGCACAGGGCGAATGCAATGCGACGGTAGAGCGTCATGTCAGTACTCCTTTTTCAGAAACAGGCGCACGCTCATCCCATACGGCGTTGCCGAGACAAGCTCCCAACCCTGCAGGCCGAGCTGGGCCAGGGCTTCCTCCATCACGGCCGCCTTCAGGCCCGTGAATCCCGGCTTCAACTCGACCACCTTGTACTGCCAGCGTCTGCTCATGCAACGGTCTCCTTGGACGTGGGTTGACGTGCCGGCCGGGGCCGGGATCGTTGCGGGCGTCGCGACGCGAGGACCTGTCCAGGACGCCGACGCCGGCCCGATGTGACATTGCGCGGGTGCCGTGCCGCGGACCCTCCGGTCCGGTGGCGCGCTGGCCGGCCGCGGCGCGCGGCGATCGCAACCGCCCCGGGCTCATTCGCTGTCCTGGTCGTCGCGCGGGGCCGCCGGCGGCGCCGCGGGCAGCCGCCCGGCCTTGCGCAGCGCGTCGCGCAGCATGTATTCGATCTGCGCGTTGAGGCTGCGCAGTTCGTCGTCCGCCCACTTCTGCGTCGCTGCCAGCACCTCGACGCCGATCCGCAGCGGATAGGCCTTCTTCTCCGCCATCAGTCGCCGACCTCCGACCCGCTGCCGCGGCGTGCGCGCAGTACCGTCACCAGCATCGCCACCGCCAGGCCGTTGACCGCGATCGCCAGCACCGCCGCCAGCGCCAGCACCCGGGTCTGGTCGGCGCCCCACAGCGCCAGTCCGCCGGCCATGGCCAGCATCGCCAGCGCCACCATCCGCATCAGCCGCGCAAGGCGGTCGTCGAGCGCGCGTCGGCGGCCTTCGGTCATGCCGCGCGCGCCACGCGCCACCGGCAGCCGGCCGTCGCGCAGCCAGCCTGCACTGACGAAGGCGGGCAGCGAGAGCAGGGCGAAGACCAGGGCGGCGATGTGATGCGATTGCATGGCGCAAGACTCAGTACAGCGAGCCGGTGTTGACGATCGGCTGGGTGCTGCGGTCGCCGCACAGCACCACCAGCAGGTTGCTGACCATGGCCGCGCGCCGCTCCTCGTCCAGCTTCACCGTGCCGTTCTTCTCCAGCTCGGCCAGCGCCATTTCCACCATGCCCACCGCACCGGCAACGATGCGGGTGCGCGCGGCGATCACCGCGTTGGCCTGCTGGCGCTGCAGCATCGCCTGGGCGATCTCGGGCGCATAGGCCAGGTGGCTGATGCGCGCCTCCAGCACCTCGACGCCGGCCGAGGCCAGGCGCTCGTCGAGCTGCTCCTGGAGCCGGTCGGAAATCTCCACCGGATGGCTGCGCAGCGAAATGTCGCCTTCCTCGTGCTGGTCGTAGGGATAGCTGGTAGCCATCGCGCGCAGCGCCGCCTCGGACTGGATGTGGACGAAGCTCTCGTAGTCGTCGACGTTGAACACCGCCTCGGCCGAGTCGACCACGCGCCACACGATCACCGCCGCGATCTCGATCGGCGAACCGTCCAGCTCGTTGACCTTGAGCTTGCCGCTCTCGAAGTTGCGCACCCGCAGCGACACCTTGCGCTTGCTGTAGAAGGGATTGTTCCAGCGCAGGCCGCTCTCCTTGACCGTGCCCACGTACTTGCCGAACAGGCTCAGCACCGCGGCCTGGTTGGGCTCGACCTTGTAGGCGCCGAACATCAGGAACGCGGCGACCAGGGCGATGGCCAGCGCGGCAACCGGCTGCTGCTGCAGCATCAGCCAGCCGGCCGCGCCGATGGCGGCCAGCAGGACCAGCACCACCGGGATGCCGGGCAGGGAACGGATCGGGTTCTCTTTCATGGGGTTCTCCGGGCTCGGGTGCGGGGTCGGGTGGGACTGGGGCGCGTGTCGAGATGAATTGATATCAATGTGATATCAGTTTGTCAAGAGGCTTGCGCCCACCGATCCGGCCGCGCCCCGGGCGCTGGCTAGAATGGCCACCCTGTTTCCGGACCCGCCCATGCCCATTTCGCTCGGCACCCCGCTCTCGCCCTCGGCCACCCGCGTGCTGCTGCTGGGATCGGGCGAACTGGGCAAGGAAGTGGCGATCGAACTGCAGCGGCTCGGGGTCGAGGTGGTCGCCGCCGACCGCTATGCCGACGCCCCGGCGATGCAGGTCGCGCACCGCAGCCACGTGCTCGACATGCTCGATGCGGCCGCGCTCGCGGCCCTGATCGAGCGCGAGCGGCCGCACCTCGTGGTGCCCGAGATCGAGGCCATCCACACCCCGACCCTGGTCGCCCTGGAGCGCGACCGCGGCCAGCGGGTGGTGCCCACCGCGCGCGCGGCCTGGCTGACCATGGACCGCGAGGGCATCCGCCGCCTGGCCGCCGAAACCCTGGGCGTGCCGACCTCACCGTATCGCTTCGTCGACACCGAAGCCGGGTACCGCGAGGCGGTGGCGGCGATCGGCCTGCCCTGCGTGGTCAAGCCGGTGATGTCGTCCTCGGGCAAGGGCCAGAGCACGCTGCACAGCGATGCCGACATCGGCCCGGCCTGGGCGTATGCGCAGACCGGCGGGCGCACGGGCGCGGGCCGCTGCATCGTCGAGGGCTTCGTCGAGTTCGACTACGAGATCACCCTGCTCACCGTGCGCCATGCCGGCGGCACTTCGTTCTGCGCGCCGATCGGCCATCTGCAGCGCGAGGGCGACTATCGCGAAAGCTGGCAGCCGCAGCCGATGTCGCCGCGCGCGCTGGAGCGTTCGATGCAGGTGGCGCGCGCGGTCACCGACGATCTCGGCGGGTGGGGCGTGTTCGGCGTGGAGCTGTTCGTGAAGGGCGACGAGGTCTGGTTCAGCGAGGTTTCGCCGCGGCCGCACGACACCGGCCTGGTCACGCTGGTGTCGCAGGAGCTCAGCCAGTTCGCCCTGCACGCGCGCGCGATCCTCGGCCTGCCGGTGGGTGCGGACGATGGCGGCTTCGTACCGCAGCGCGGGCCGTCGGCCTCGAGCGCGATGCTGGCGCAGGGCCACGGCGTGCCGGTGTTCGGCAATCTCGAGGCGGCGCTGCGCGCGCCCGACAGCGCGCTGCGCCTGTTCGGCAAGCCGCGCGTGGATGGCCAGCGTCGCGTGGGCGTGACTCTCGCGCGGGCCGAATCGATCGACGCCGCCCGCGCGATCGCGCGCGATGCGACCGCGGCGATTACCATCGGACTGGAATGATTCCGTCCGGCGTGCGGACGCGGCACAGGGAACAGGCATGAAAGGCAACAGCGGCTACGCGGTTTTCTTCCATCCGCAGGCGCTCGAAGCGCTCGGCGATCCGATCAAGCCCTACCTGCAGGACAGCGACAGCGGCGGCGTGCACCTGGTGTGCCAGGAAATCGATACCGCCGGCGCGTTCGTCGAGATGACGATGGCCGGGCGCACCGCCGAAGGCCGGGAGGTCACCCTGGACCTGCTGATCCCCACGGCCATGGTGCGCATGATCGTCTCCAGCCAGGAGGCCGGCCGCTTCGGCTTCCGCCCGCACGCGCCGCAGCCGGCCGAACCGGCCACGTAGGCGCGGCTTCAGCCGCGCTGGAGCTTCCGGTGTTCGTGGATGCCGGGTTGGCCGGTCGCGGCTGAAGCCGCGCCTGCGCAATGGCCTGTGTCAGGGAGCCAGGTCCACCCACACCGGATGGTGGTCGCTGGCGGCGGTGAGGGCTTCGTCCGGATGTCCAGGCGCGGGCCAGAACACGCCCGATCCCGCGAGCCGGAAACCCGTCGAGGGCAGCGCGTAGTCCAGCCGCAGGTTGCCGACGCGCGATCCGAAGCGGCCGGTGTCGTGCGCGTGCGAACCGCGGTGCGCGGCGTTGCTGCCGCCGTCGATTCCCGCGGCCAGCACGGCGCCGTCGCTGCGCGGCGTCGGGTGCCGCAGGACGCGCGGATGCTCGATCAGCTCCACGATCGCCGCATGGTCGCCGTCGCCGTCGACCGGATCGTTGTTGAGGTCGCCGAGGATCACGAAGCGCGCGTCCGGATCCAGGCCGCCGCAGCGGCCGGTGTCGTCGCACAGCCACGCAGCCTGGCCGGTTTCGGGCGACAGGTATTCGCTCCAGAACCGGATCTCGTCGCGGTTGCGCAGCAGGTTGCGCCGTTCCGGCCCATCGAACACCGGCGGGGTCGGGTGGGAGGCCAGCACGTGGACCGCGCCCAGCGGCGTGCGCACCGGCACGTCCCAGTGCGATTTCGACGACAGCCGCAGCTGGCGCCAGACCGCGTCGCTGTGGAACGGCTGCCCGGTCGCGGGATCGACCGGTCGCCGCGCGCCGGGCATCGCGCTCCACTTCAGCAGCTGGAAGCTGCGCGCCTGCGCGGCGTCGATCGGATATCGCGACAGCAGCAGCATTCCGTACTGGCCCGGGTGCAGGCCGTAGCCCCAGGCATCGTTGCCGCGCTCGCGGCCCGGACCGCCGATGCCGCCGCTGCCGTCGAGGTCCAGGCCGCTGGGCACGCCGGTGTTGACCGGCGCCAGGTAGCGGTAGGGATAGTGCAGCGCCTCGCCGCCGCCAGGCTGCGGCCGCTCCAGGTAGCGCTGCTGGAACAGGTCCGCGGCGCGGCCTTCGGCATCGTGGTCGAACTCGTTGAGCAGCACGATGTCCGGCCGCAGCTTCTGCAGCACCGCGGCGATGCGCCGGGCCTGGGTGCTGTCCAGCTCCAGCCGCCGGATCAGGCCGCCTGCGTCTTCGTCCTGGAGCGAGACGTTGTAGCTGGCGACGCGGAGCGGGGCGGTTTCGGGTTCAGGCATCCGGGATCCGGGCTGGGGCGGCGGGCGGTTGGCGTCGACCCGCATGCAGGCGACCAACGCAAGCGCGGCGAGGAGGGCGAGCGCGCAAGGCGCGCAGGTGCGGCGGTTCATCCCGGGTCGATCTCGTCGAACGCACGCCAGCGGCGGCCGTCGAAGCCTTCCAGCGGGCGGAACCGGCGCTTGTAGTCCATCTTGTCGTGGCCCGCGATCCAGTAGCCCAGATAGAGGTGGCCACGGCCCTCGCGCGCGGCCCATTCGATCTGGCGCAGGATCGACAGCGTGCCCAGGCCGCGCGCGGCCTGGTCGGGATCGAAGAAGGTGTAGACGGCCGACATCGCCTGCGCGTCGATATCGGTCACCGCCACTGCCAGCAGGCGGCCGTCCTCGCGCAGCTCAAGGAAGCGCGTGTTGGCCCAGCTGCCGACCAGGAACTGGTCGAACTCGTGCGCGCCGTGTCCGTCCATGCCGCCGCCGGGATGGCGCGCGGACAGGTAGCGCTGGTACAGCGCGAGCCGCTCGGGGCTGCGTTCGGCGGGCAGCACGCGGACGTCGATCGAGGCGTTGCGCCGCAGGCAGCGGCGCTGGCTGCGATCGGGATGGAAGTCCTGCACCGGGATGCGCACCGCCATGCAGGCGCGGCAGCCCACGCAGTGCGGGCGATAGACGATGTCGCCGGAGCGGCGGAACCCCCACTGCAGCGCCTGCGGATAGAATCCGGCCAGGCGATCGTCGTGCGGATCGAACACCAGGTCGCGCGCCACCCGCCCGGGCCAGTAGCCGCAGGCGTGGTTGCCGGTGTGGAACAGCCGCAGGTGGTCGTTCTCGCCCATTGCCCGGCCAGCATACTGCGCCGCAGTCGCAGCTGGCGCGAACCGCCGGGTGTCCGCCAGCTGAACCACGCCGGGCGCCGGTCAACGCAAGTCGCGGCGGGCGCGTTCACCGGGGCACGGCGGCGCTTGAGCCGCAGTCCCCGAGGAATCCAGATGAAGCACAGGACCCTGTTCACCGCGCTTGCGATCGCCCTGATGGCCGCCGCCGGCGCCAGCGCCGCCGAGCCGGCAACTTCCCCGCAGCGCACCGCGAAGGCCACGCTCGACGCCAACGGCGACGGCGTGATCGATCGCGCGGAGGCGGCGACATCCAGGCGCCTGGCCGAGCACTTCGACCGGCTCGACCGCAACGGCGACGGCGCCCTCGACGCCAGCGAGCGTCCGCAGCACCGGCACGGCCGCCGCGGCGGCAAGGGCCATCGCGGCATGATGGGCCATCACGACCACGCGCGCCTGGACACCGACGGCGACGGCCGCCTGGGCCGGGCCGAAGTCGAGGCCGGTGGGCAGGCGCGTGGCAAGCGCGGCGGCTCGCTGCTCGAGCACTTCGACGCGATCGACGGCAATCGTGACGGCTACCTGGTGCGCAGCGAGATCCGCACTTGGCGCGAGAGCCAGCGTCCGCAGCGCGAGGCGCAAATGCGCCAGCGCTTCGACGAGCGCTACGCCGCCGCCGACCTCAACGGGGACGGCAGGCTCAGCCGGGTCGAAGTGGAGGAGAAGATGCCGCGCCTGTCGAGCCGCTTCGCCTGGATGGACGACAACCGCGACGGCTTCCTCAGCCGCGAGGAACTGATGCCGAAGCGGCGCTGACATGCCTGCGCCGTGACTCGAGGCCCGCGTCGATCGACGCGGGCCTTTTTCGTGGTTCGCCTTCCAGGTGAGTGGAACGCTGAACGCAGCGGGGCAGGTCCGCCTGGAGCTGGAGACGCCCTGCACCTTCCCCCGCGCGGCGGGGAAGCGGAGACGTCCTGCACCTTCCCCCGCGTGTGGGGAAGGGGAGACGCCCTGCTCCTTCCCCCGCGTGCGGGGGAAGGCCGGGATGGGGGGCGCGCCGCAGGCGCGCGCAAGTGGCGCGGCGACCGGTCCGCCCCTGCCCCAACCCGTCCACCCCGGCCCTGCTCCTCCCTCCGCGCAGCGGGGGGAGGTCGGGAGGCGGGCGCTTCAGGTCGCATCGCCGCCCGTCGCACCCGTCGCGCGCCCCAGTGCGCTTCAACGTCTGCGTGAGCGGCTTCAGCCGCGAACGGAGCTCCCGGGATCGAGGCCCGCCCGCCTCAGCCGCCTGCTCCGAAATGCAGATGCGCGATCAGCAGCGAGCCGATCACGATGATGTTGCTCATCATCACCCCGCTGCGGCCCCAGGTGAGGCGGTATGCCAGCAGGCGCTGCCCGGCGCCGATCGGGTCGCGCCGGGCGTCGCGCGCCAGCAGTGGCGCCATGCGCCGCGGCAGCATCACCAGCAGCTGCCAGTTCATTGCCAGCAGGGCGATGGCGATGGCGATGAAGGTCCGGCCAGCGTCGCCGAACACCAGGTGGGTGGCGATGATCGCGGCGATCATCGCCAGCGAAAAGACGATGTAGCGGCGCGAGAAGCGCAGCAGCATCTCGCGCTCGGCGGCGGTGTCGGCGTAGTCGAGGATGACGCCGCGCGCGAACCAGGCCGCGACCAGCCCGCCCAGCAGCCCGCCCGCCGCCGCGCCGGCGAAACCCAGCGCGAAGCGCGCGAACACGCTGCCGGCCAGCGACTTGGTGGCGATGCCCAGTCCGGCCGCCGCGGCCGGCTTGCTGAATCCCAGCGCGGCGCTCACGCCGACCGCGAACGCGGCCGACGGCGCGCTGCTGCGCGCGAACTCGCTGAACCGTTCGAGCAGGTCTTCGTGCACGCTCTGGCGCGCGCGCGACAGCCGCTTGCGCACCGCGGCATCGGACAGGCCCAGCAGCATCGCCACCTGCTTCGAGCTCTGGCCCTCGCGGTAGTACAGCAGCAGGGCTTCGCGGCTGTCGGCGGGCAGTTCGGAAATCAGGTCCGCGGCCACCGCGCCGCGCTCGGCGTCGAGCGCCTGCTGCAGCGGGCAGCCGTCGGGATCGGCGGCGTTCTGGATCGCGATGTCGGCGACCTCGCCGTCGAGCATGCGGTTGCGGCGGCCGCGCAAGTGGTCGTGGGCCAGGTTGCGGGTGATCTGGCGCAGCCAGGGCAGGAAGCTGGACGGGTTCTTCAGCCGCGGCAGGTGGTGCCATGCGGAGAGGAAGGCCTCCTGGGCGATGTCCTCGCTGGCGGTGGGATCGCGGGTGATGGCCAGGGCGACCGCGGTCACCGTGTTCTGGCTGGCGACGATGATGCGGGTATAGGCCTGCTCGCAGCCGCCGGAGGCGGCCGGCAGCTCGCGGTGGATCAGGGCATCGATGGCGCAGCTGGTCATGGGGACTCGCGGTGGCGGCGCGGGGCAAGCGCCATCCTATCCAGACGAAGGCGCTGCGCAAACGTGACCGGCCGCGCTCAGGGCCTGTCGTCCCGGAGCCAGTCGTGGCCTTCGCGCCGCACCGGAAGCACCCGGGGGTCGCCGTCGGCGACGGTCAGGCGCACGGTCCCGCGGCCCGAGCCGTCGGTGGTGTAGCTGTCCACGGCGACGGACACGCTGGCGTCCGGGCAGGCCGAAGCCGCAGCGACTTCGAGACCGTCCGCGGCCAGCGCCTGGAGCAGGCCGGCGTC
>JAEWGI010000075.1 GCA_023388355.1 Pseudomonadota bacterium | reverse complement strand
AAATTAAGAATTTCACACTGCTTACTACTACTTCCTGCTAATTTACACTCTTCCTCGAGCGTAGGGAACTTGTCCTGTTTATTCAAATTTGTACAAGCAATTAAGCTACATATAACAATGCTTATAGCGGAAATAAACAGAACTTTATTTTTGAGCATTATTATGCTATCTCTTATAAATTACAGAAAATTATTTGAATACTTACTGTTTTATCTTTTCTTTAGCACTTGAGATGCCTTGCTCATATGCTTTATTAAAGTAAAATTGAGATAAACTTTCATTTAACTTATTATAATCTGGAGATGAATATATGACCCCTAAGTTATAAGATGCTTGTCCTTTACTCATTTTACTAGCTAATTCAAAATACTTAATAGCTCGATCCACATCTTTAGTGATACCATTACTATTTATCAAATTAATACCCAAATTTAAAGCAGCCTCAGCATTATTTAATGATGCAGATTTTTCCCAGTAATTATTACAAATTTTATAGTCTTGTTTAACAACCACACCTTCGCAATATATCAACCCTAACTCAAATAATGAAAGAGCATCATTTTTTTCGGCTGCACTTTTTAAATAATTTAACCCTTCTTCAATATTTCCTTCTTCAATATAAATAGAGCCTATAGAGCCCATTGCATCAACATCATTCAACTTAGCAGCTTTAAGATAATATTTTTTTGCATTTTCTATACTTTTTTGAACTCCAGTTCCAGTGTAGTACTTAAAACCAGTATTATACATAGCGGAGACATTTCCATTATCTGCCGATTTTTTTGTCCACTCAAATGATTTTTTAGTATCATAAGTTCCACTCAGCGCTTTAAAATAAATATCTGCCAATATTAGTTGAGCATCACTATTACCCTCTTTTGCCAAGTTTTCATAAATAGGTTCGAGTCTTTTATAATATTCTTTCTTTTCATCAGAGTTTGATGGTGCAGCTTCTGCTTGTGATCTTAACTGCTCAGCTTGTTCAAATGTCATATTTAAATCAGATGATGTATTTGAAGCATTACAAGCAGTAATACATATACTTACAGCTAGACTCACCAATAATTTCTTTTTCAGCATTTTGTACATAACCTCTTAAAAACTCATTTTGTTAAAAATGTCATTAATGTTGACATTATTTGGCGGAATATGTGCATGAGAGCGAGGATCATACTCAGGAATGGTTTTGGGATCGATATATGATCGAGGCTTTGGTTTAGGTACACTTTTTTCACATCTACCATTTCGACCATTACAAATGGGCCCACGTGGGTCATTTGTAAAACAAGCTTCAACCTTATAGCTAGATAAACTAGGTATAACATGTCCACTTGAAACTCCAGCACTAGCAGCGACTCCTCTATCATATGTCGACATTAAGCCATCACTAGATGCTTCACCTAAACCAGTTTTACCAAAACCTATACCTCTAAATAATACAACACTAGCACTTACATCTCCCCACCCACCATTCAATGCGTCTTTATAAACACCATCATATGGGTCATGAAAAGTTACTGATCTACTTCCTGCCGCTCCTAAAGTGCCCCCGCCCATATGAGCCACTACCAACAACTATTGATGCGACACCTCTTTCATTATTTAGGCATTGGGATCTTAAATCATATTTAATTCCTGTTCCGGCAAGAACACTAACTTGATAACTTGAACCAGTCCATTCAGTTAACCCCATCGGATCAACCCATTGGGTTGGATCACTTACATAAGCAGAAGTATTCATTCCCCCCTCTAACCCAATCGGGTCTTTACTCACATATCTTGCACTATATGGCTCGTAATATCGGTAACGGTTATAGTGCAATTGACCATGGACGTGAGATGTCAGAACATAAAATACTCGAAGAAGATTTAGGCATAGATGTATATTTCTGTGACCCACATTCACCATGGCAAAAAGGCACATGCGAAAATATGAATGGTTTAATTAGGCAATATTTACCTAAAGGGATTGATTTAAATCAGGCAGATCAGCATTATTTAAATCAAGTTGCCATGTCACTGAATACTCGTCCTAGAAAAGCGTTAGATTGGCTTACACCATTAGAGAAGTTTGCTCAGCTTGTTGATTATCATAAGGCTTTTGAAACTGTCGCACCTCATGTTTGAATTCGCCAATTAAAAACATAAACCTTAAAATCAAAAAAAATACCAACATATAATTATTGCCTTCTATAAATATAAAAGGAAAACTTACATATCCTCTTAAAAATTATCTTCAATAATTTAGTTTTTTAAAACAAAAAAACATCTCTTAAATACTTATTTTTCACCTAAAAGCCTACTATAATTCTCATATGCTCCAGAAAATCCGTTATCATAAGCTTTTCTATACCAATACAATGCTTTTTCTTTATTTACCTTAACTCCCCCTTCCCCATTTTCATACATCCAGCCTACATTATTTTGAGCTAAAGGATCATTTCTTAAGGCCGCTTTTTCAAAATATTTAAATGCTTTTGTTAAGTCTTTATTTATAATTTTACCATCATAATACTGTACTCCCAACTCTGTTATAGCAGGAGTAAAATCTGTTTTTTCAGAAAAATCTAAACTCTCTAACATCTTCTCAGGGTTATGTTCTTTTATATAAATCAAACCTAACTGATATGCTGCTAAACTATCACCGAGTTTCTTTGCTGAAAGAAGCCATTTCTTAGAATCTTCTAATTTATTTTCTAAATAGTATAAATATCCTAGAGAATAATGTGCTGGTGAGAAACAATACTTAGCAGAATTTGTCAAATGTTTTTCAGCTTCTTTTAAATCAACCAACTTTGTTTTCCCATCTAAAAAACTCACACCTAAAATATACTCTTTATAAAATCCATCAGGTAAGCCATTTATTACCTTATCAATCTTTTTTAGATTTCCTTGTAAATTTAAAATATTGAGATCAAAATTAGAGTTTTTAATTTGATTAGAATATTCAATTTTTTCACAAGCAAAAGTAGATTTAATCAAAGATAAAAAAAATAAAAAACTACATAAAATTAGCTTCATAATAACCGACACTCCATATACTTAAACAAAGAAACAAACCTACCAGCCAATATGTTAATCTTATTAGCTTAGTAATTTTTTGATAATTATTTTTTTTCTTAAAAACAATATCGCTCATTACTTTGTTAAAACTATTATTCTTTGAAAAAAAATTCCAGATATCAGTTGCCATTTCATTACTAATATAATACCTATATAAGAAATATATCATTAGAATAAAATTAGATACGAATAAAAAAACCGCAATCCATCTTAAATAAAATAGTATTTCCATATAATTAGAACCTTGGAAAATTAAATGGTTGAGCCGGAATTACTGGCATCTTTTCCGGTGGAATACTGTAGACTGGTTGTTCAGGTATATAATCTGATGTATTTTGCCATCCATCCGTAATCCCTAAACCAGCTCCTGCTCCACTTCCACCTTTTATGACCGCATAAAATGATTTTCCAGACCAAGAGTACCCACCACAAATTTGTCCAAACCAATTAGCACCGACACCTCCGCAAGCTTCTATATATCTACCATCGGGTTTATTACCTATATTAAGTATATCTCGCGTAGTACTAGCCGAAACACCTAAACCTAACGTTCGTCCAGTAGAATGCACAGCCCGCCCACCTCCTGCATAAGTAGTGCTATGAGTTATACCCAATCCTAGTGCACCACTAATATTAGCACTCGTTCCATTCAATGCTCTATCAGTTGCCTGAACTAATGTTGATCTATCTTTCAATCTTGGATCTCCTTTCATACCAGGAATTGAAATATCAGGAGATAGTCCATACGGATCAACCCACTGAGTTGGATCACTTACATAAGCAGAAGTATTCATTCCTCCATTTAACCCAATTGGGTCTTTACTCACATATCTTGCACTATGGGGTTCATAATAGCGATAACGGTTATAGTGTAATCCTGTTTCTTGATCGTAATATTGACCTTGGAATCTGAGATTACTCTGCTCAAACGGATTGTCTGGATTTACTGTTTTGATGTCGAGTGTGCTGCCCCAAGTATCTTGGGTAATTTCCCAAACACACTCACCTCTTGCATTGGTCATAGTCTGCGGCGTACCGACTTGATCACAATGGTAAAAAGTGATCTGCTCTAACTCCACTCGATTTTTACGGGTATCATTGCGCCATACAGGATCTTTATAAACCGAATAAGGTTTACTTTGATATTCAGCATAATCAGGTGTTTCAATCAGTTGAATAAAATCTTTATATCCAGCTTGCAACAGTGGAACAAAGCTATTCGGTTCATACAGATAGTGCTTGGTAAAACTATCTTGCTCTGATTTGCGGGATTCCCAAATCATCAAATCGCCATCCCAACCAAACAAGGTCAGCGCATCTACCGTTTTCTTATAAAGTCTGCGCCCAAATACATCATAACCGTAGTCAGTGACTTGACCATTGCGATCACTGCGAATCAATCGATTTTGGTTGTCCCATGTCAGTTTGAGGGTTTTACCTGCTTGTTTAGCCTCTATGACATTGCCTTGTGCGTCGTAGTGGTAATGTTTTCCTTGATAGCTTCTGACCAGATTGTTTTTAATTTGTGCCGTACTAGATGCGGATACAGGGTCGATCAAATTACCCGCAGGATCAAAGCTAAAACTCTCGGTTTTATGTGCGCTTTGTGTTGTGATTAAGCGCCCAATTGGATCGTATTGATAGTTGAGCTTACCCAAACGGCTATCTTCAACTTGGTTTAGTAGGTAGTTTTGGTCGTAATGATAATGTCGATGCGCTTGGTACTGTAAATAGTCTTGCGTTTCTTGTTCAGGCTGAATCAGTTGTGAACTGAGTAAACCAACGTCATTATAGTGTTTAGTTTGGATGAGTCCATTTGCCAATAGGCGTGTTGTTTCTCGATGTAAGTCATCTCGTTGGAATGAAACCATGTCCTGTTTATTCAGGGCAATCGCATATAAATGTCCTGAGCCGTAACTCAAATTGGCTTGTTCCTGTCCATCTGGACGGATTGTTTTAACTAGATTACCAAGTTCGTCATATTCATAACGTAACACCGCAGTAAGTGGACGAAGCCCTGAGATTTTGTAGTGCTGATGCTCTCTCACCAATTGCCCAAGGGCATTGCGATAAAAATCAATTTGGCTAACCTCATTACTGACTCGGCTCAGTTGACTGTTCAGATTGTAATCAAATTGTTCTGTTTGCTTCTTTCCTGTATGTAAATGGGTAAAGCTTTTCGATGCGATTTGTCCATCTGCGTAATAATCAAATTGGGTCAGGATATTAGGCTGTCGGATTTCAGATAACCTGCCACTCTCATCATGATAGCTGTAGTTTTTTTCTTCTCCATCAAAAGCTTGTTCACGTACCAAATAACCATATTGATTGTAATCAAATAAATATTCTGCTTGGTTTTGGTTGATTAGTTTTTTGATGCGTCCCTGTTTATCCCATTGATAGCCAATGCGATGTCGATTAGCATCGATGCGTTGTTCGAGTAATCCTGTGGCATTGTATTGGTACTCAGTCACTAAACCTTTAGTATCAATATGTTTGAGTAAACGCCCTTCTTCATCATGTTCAAAATGTTCTTTTAATCCATCAGGGTAAACAATACTTTGGAGTTGTCCTTTGTCTCGACCTTGAGTGCTGTAAAGGTACTGTACGACTTTATCATTTGCAGTTTGTTCAGCTGTTAGCGAACCCTCTTCATCGTATTCCCAAGTACTGCTTTTGCCTGAGCAATCAGTATAGGAGGTCATTTGTCCTAATTCATTGTATTGAATTTTTTTGCTGCCGCCTTTGGCATCAATCACTTCGATCAATTGATTGTCATTGTTGTATTTATATTGGGTGATATGCCCCAAAGGATTTATTTCTTTGCTGATATTACCCTTGGCATCATATTCTCGTTTCCAAATATTGCCTTCAGGGTCTTTGGTTTCGACCAAATTGCCTTGCTCATCATAGGCAAAACGGATTACTCCGCCATTTGGCTGTACGATTTTGATGAGTTGATCTTGATCATTGTATTCTTGTTGGGTCTCTCGCCCTTCAAAATCAATTTGACGGGTAATACGTTTTTTACTATCACGGCTGTACCACGATTCACGTCCATCTGCTAAACGTGTACGATAGGTAAATCCATTCAGATCAAAATAGTAATAGGTCGGGACATCGTAAGCGTCATAAACAGCGACTTGGCGTAAGCGAGGATGCCATTTGAGTTTGGTATGGTAACTACCATCATCAGCCCATTCTTCAATTGCTTTAGCTTTGGCTTCAGTTGATTCATAGCGAATATTTTGCCCACGCCCTGTACGATCGGTATAACGTGTAAGTTGATGGAAATGGTTGTATTCATAGTTTCGGACATGACCATTTTGATCAATAGCTTCAATTAAATTGCCTTGGGTATCATATTGATAACGCGCTAAAGGCTCAACTTGTTCATCAACAAATACAGCAATGATTTTAACTTGCTCATTAAAAGCAAATTTCAATTGATGTTGGGCATGTTCTAATTGAAAATCAACGCCTTGCAGATAGGCAATTTCATCGAAAACAAGGTAGCTTAAAACAACCTTTTCTTGTGTGTTTTCATTAAATTGTTGAATCAACTGATAAGGCTGACCAGTCGAAAATTGATGAAATTGAAAAGACCATTCTCCACCAAAGTTTAGTATTAAATCACCATCTTCGAGTGGTTGTACGGTTATTCCTTCAAATGGTACTTCATAAGTTTCAAATGTAATCGAAGCTGGCAGTTGGTGCTTTCGCCCTTTACTGTCAATAAATAGATAGCCTTGAGCGGTGGGTTGAATCATGTTGGAAAATGGCATCATCCAACGTGCACCAATCATGCTGTGATCAAACTCATCCATTTGTGAGTTATATTGGCGTATAAAAGAAAAACCTATTTTCGGTAAATAGAAGTCCACATGTTGGACCCGTTCAGCACCAATTGAGTAACTAATACTTTTTATAGTCTGTGAATCTTCTCCATCACAGGGTGGAGCATTTAACGCATCAGCTTGTAAGGAAACAAACTCTAAAATATCACCTTCAGTATGTCGTTCATATTCACCGGTCTGATTGATGGGTACACTGGCTCTGCCCTGATATTCAGCGGACTGAATTGCGCTGAGCGTTTCCTGAATCAGCCAGGCCAAACTATATTGTAAACCGGCATTGGCCTGTTCTTGCAGAACGGTATTTAATTGAGTGATGGCTTCAGGAATAAGGGTCTGTAATGAACTCTGTTCCGGATTTAACTTTGGTCGTACATCCGCTTCTGCGGGTGCCTGGATTAATTCAATTAATGGACTGGCCCAATTGTTAAATTGTAATTTAGGATCACGTTTTTCTGCTGAGGCGCCAGCAGATGCCGTAGCTGTGGTCGCCCCAGCTCCAGAGGAGACCAAACTGTTTAAAATACTTCTGCCCAAATCGGCCGCTGCTTTGAGCAGGCCAGTGAGTTTGGTCTGAGTTTCCTGTAAAAAAAGCTCCAGATCACCTGCAATACGCGCATTCAGATGCAGCTCCATCCGACGTAAATCGGCTGTTTTTACTTTAGCATTGGCAGGATATAAACACTCTGCCATAAGTCCAAACATTGGACGTAGCGCCATCCGTGCATGTGCTTCATTTTTGGGCTCTGCAAATAAACCAATTAAATTGGCTGCCAGTAATGCATGACGCTGTACAGCTGCCGCGCCCGTTTGTGGCGCCATAACATAAAGCAGTAAATCTAATACGCTACCAGTTAAGGCATAAATATTGGCTACGGTTTTAATTGTAGCCTGGCCTTCAATTTGCATCAGGCTGGTTTGACCACAAACCTGCAAATAATTCTGGATCTGATGGGCAATCAGTTTATGATCTTCCAGATGAGTTACACTGTTTAAATTAAATACAGCCAATTCGACAGCAGCTTGCTGTTCTTGTTTTTTATTCTGATCGGTTGATGTAGACATGTTTAATCCATACGTTCTTTATTTTAAATACCGGCGCAACTTAAGTTTTCTTTCTTAAGGTTTCGGTAATTTTCAGCCCACCCGCCTGATAGTGCTTTTGGGAAATAAAATCTTCCGAGGTTGGAGAAGACTTTGCAGCCACTGGAACTGCAGGTTGCTCCACCCGAGAAAAGTCTGGCTGCTGGGTTAACACTGGAGCCACTAGATTTTTTGATTCTCCATACCGCGTGGTTTCGGTATAGGTCAGCCCTCCAGATTGGTAATATTTTTGGCTTACCCAATCATTATCCTGAGGCAAACTCGAAGATGTATTTCCATTAGAGCCTGTTGGCATCAAGGACATTACATTCTGTGGCAATTGCGCTGTATGTTTTAATTGCTCAGGCGATAAATTAATATTGAGCTGATTGGCCACAGCTCCTAGTGCAGCTGAGCTTGCTTGCCCTTGGACTTGACTCAGCATTTGGCTTCCAGTCTGGTTCAGTGCAGTTTTAGCCATATTCTTCAAGCCATCAGCATTCAGCGTATCTGGAGATAACAGGTTTGTCTTTAGCTGTGACAGCATATTCTGTTTCACAGACTGCAAGCTATTTTGAGCCAAACTTTTAACCTGACTGCTTAATTTGTCTGTCCAGGTATAATCGCGCTCAAAGTGGCTGGCCTGATCCCAGGCACTCCGGGTATCTTTGTCAAAGATAATTTTTGCTGCTCCTGGAGCAATACCCGTCACCTGAGCAAATCCATTCGCATCCAATTTACCGCTAAACTCCTGCCCTAAAGCATCAATCAATTTATAGCTATTTTGTTCAAAGAAGTCTTGACCTCCATAACTACGCAGCAGCTCCAGGGTTCCTTTTAATGGTTTAGCTCGAGGTAATTGCTGTACGCTGGCATCTATATTGGCACCGGTATTAAAGGCATGCTGCCCCGCCTTCACCTCAAACTTGCCACCCGTGGTCGGAAAAATCCCCGAGCCATTAATCTTGATTTGTGAACCACCGGCGGTCAGGTTAATTTCGGTTGGACTGGTAATATAGACCGTGTCTTCCGTCGAAATAATCTGCACCCATTTTCTGGCAATCAGATCTGCGCCATCACCCTGTGCCTGAATTTCGACTTTGCCTTTACCCGCATATAAACGTGCACCGTCTTGTGCTGCAAACAGGCTTAGTTTCTGGCTGGCATGGGCAATCAAAGACTGCTGCGTACTCAGGTTAATACTCTCTCCGGCACTGTGACTGATCTGACCATCCGCAGAAAGGTGTACATCTTGCTGGCTACTTAAGGCAATAGAGTTTGGTGCGCTAAGAATCATTAAGGCCTGTTTAAAAGCAGCAGCTTTATTTTCATCCTGCTGTTCGATCTGTTCCAGGAAGTTCTTTAAGTTGTCTAAAACTTCTAAAGGATCGGTCTGCTGGTTTTTGGCCACTTCACTTAGGGCAGTACTGTTGTTTAAGCTGCTTTCTAGCTGGCTCTTGGCTTCACTGGCATCGAGATGATTGCCTTCGGCCTGTGCCTGTGGATGGGTGGAAATCAGTAAGCCTTCTCCAGCACGTACTGCACCCCACTGATCGGTTCTCAGT
>JAEWGI010000032.1 GCA_023388355.1 Pseudomonadota bacterium | reverse complement strand
CGGCCGGCGCGCGCGGCGGGATCGTGGCGCGGGCAGGCCCGGGCGCGGGAGCGGCGTCGGTCCGTGCAGCAAGGGCCGGCGTCGTGGAGGTTGCGGCTGCCGTGGGCGCGGCGCCGGCGGTCAACTCGGCCAGGGTCGGGCCGTCGCCGATCCGGAACACCGCCCGGGCGCGGGACATCAGGCTGTCGCGCGCCACGGTGGACGTGGCGGCGTCCGCCTGCGCTGCGGCGGCGATCGCGACATCGCGGCGGCTTGCCGGCGCAGCGGCGGGGGCGGGCGTCGGCAGCGGTCGCGCCGGCAGCTCCTCGATCCCCGGCGCCGCGGCGCGCAGCGCCTGCGCCACCAGGGCCTCGTCGTAGTCGGTCGCGGCCACCACCTCGATCCCGGTGCCGCTGGCGCCGGGGCGGGTGGACAGGATCACCGCGTCTGGCCCCTGCTCATCGCGGACCATGCGCAGCGCGGTGCGCATGTCGGGGGCGGTGAAGCGCTTGATTCGCATATCGGAAAGCCCGGTTCGGAGTGCGTTGGGAGTGCTTGCACCCTCCCTGCAAGAGCCGGGCCTGAGCGCCCGCGGGGCGGGTGTCGGAAGCTTGGCGCGGGTGTTTTTGCGCGCTTTGCGCGCGCCCCCATCCCAGCCTTCCCCCGCAAGCGGGGGAAGGAGCCAGGAGCAGGAGCGTGGGTGATCGGGCTCCCTCCCCCGCAAGCGGGGGAAGGAGTTGGGAGCAGAAGCGCGGGTGGTCGGGCTCCCTCCCCCGCTTGCGGGGGAGGGCTGGGGTGGGGGCCAGCGGTGGCGGGACCTGTCCGCGCGCAGCGCGCCGCCTGTCGAACTACCGGCTACCAACCATCAACCATCAACACCGGCAGCACGCGCGCTTTGCGCGCGCCCCCATCCCAGCCTTCCCCCGCAAGCGGGGGAAGGAGCGAGGAGCAGAAGCGCGGGCAGTCCGGCTCCCTCCCCCGCAAGCGGGGGAAGGAGTTGGGAGCAGAAGCGCGGGTAGTCGGGCTCCCTCCCCCGCTTGCGGGGGAGGGCTGGGGTGGGGGCCAGCGGTGGCGGGACCTGTCCGCGCGCAGCGCGCCTGGCGTTCGGATGGCCTGCACGGCAGTGCCGTGCAAACAGGCCCTCCTCACCCCACCGAACCGACCAGCCGCAGGCGCTTGTCCTCCGGCACCTCGGCGTAGGCCAGCACCGCCAGCGAGGGCACGCTGTGGCGGACCAGGCGGGCGACCGCGGCGCGGACGCCGCCGGGCACCAGCAGCACCGCCGGTTCGCCGCGGCCTTCCTGGCGGCTCACGCAGTCGCCCAGGTTCTGGTGCAGGCGCTCGGCCAGGCCCGGCTCCAGCGCCGCACCCTGCCCGCCCACCGAATCCTGCAGCACCCGCTCCAGCGCCGGCGCCAGCGTGTACACCGGCAGCTCCGGCGCCATGCCGTTGATTTCCTGGACGATGAAGCGGCCCAGGGCCACCCGCACCGCCGCGGTGAGCGCGGCCGGGTCCTGGGTGTGGGCACCGTGTTCGAGCAGGGTTTCGACGATCTGCCGCATCTGCCGCACCGGCACCCGGTCGGCCAGCAGCGACTGCAGCACCTTGACCACCACCGACAGCGGCAGCAGCTTGGGCACCAGGTCCTCGACCAGCTTGGGCACGCTGCGGCCGAGCGTGCCGAGCAGGTTCTGCACCTCGTCGTGGCCGAGCAGGTCGGCGGCGCGTTCGCGCACCACGTGCGACAGGTGGGTGGCGGCGACCGTGGACGCGTCGACCACGGTATAGCCCAGCGATTCGGCATGCGCGCGCTGGCCGGGCACGATCCACACTGCGTCCAGGCCGAACGCCGGATCCTTGCCCGGGATGCCGTCGAGCGGGCCGAACACCCGGCCCGGGTCCAGCGCCAGCTCGCGGTCGGGCACCAGGTCGCCGGTGGCCACCGGCACGCCGTGCACCAGCAGCCGGTACTGGCCCGGCGCCAGCTCCAGGTTGTCGCGCACGTGCACCGCGGGAATCAGGAAACCCAGGTCCTGGGTGAGCTTGCGGCGCACGCCCTTCAGGCGCGCCAGCAGCTGTCCGCCCTGGGCCTGGTCGACCAGCGCGATCAGGCGGTAGCCCACCTCCAGCGCCAGCGGCTCGACCGGCCGCACTTCGTCCCAGCCCAGTTCGGCCGTCGCCGCCGGCGCCGCTTCGGCGCCCGCGGCGCCGGCCGCGGCCGGATCGCCCGCGGCATCGGCCGGCGCGCGCAGCTTCCACGCCGCCCAGCCCAGGATTGCGGCCAGCAGCAGGAACGGCAGGTTCGGCATGCCCGGCACGATGCCGATCAGGCCCATCAGCACCGCGGCGACGGTGAGCGCGCGCCGGTGGCCGAAGACCTGCTTCGACATCGTCTCGCCCATCTCCTGCTCGCCGGTGGAGCGGGTGACGAGCATGGCGGTGGCGACCGCGATCAGCAGCGCCGGCAGCTGCGCCACCAGGCCGTCGCCGATGGCGAGGGTGACGTAGGTCTGCGCCGCATCGGCGAAGGACATGTCGTGCGACAGCAGCCCGATCAGGATGCCGCCGACCAGGTTGATCGCCAGGATCAGGATGCCGGCGATGGCGTCGCCGCGCACGAACTTGCTGGCGCCGTCCATCGAGCCGTAGAAGTCGGCCTCCTCGCGCACTTCCTGGCGCCGCGCCTTGGCGTCCTCGCGGCTCAGCAGGCCGGCGTTGAGGTCGGCGTCGATCGCCATCTGCTTGCCGGGCAGGGCGTCGAGGATGAAGCGTGCCGACACCTCCGAGATGCGCCCGGCGCCCTTGGTGACGACGATGAAGTTGACGATGGTCAGGATCGCGAACACCACGATGCCGACCGCGTAGCTGCCGCCGACCACGAACTGGGCGAAGGACTCGATCACGTGGCCGGCGGCCGCTTCGCCCTGGTGGCCGTGCATCAGCACCACGCGGGTGGAGGCGACGTTGAGCGCCAGCCGCAGCAGGGTGACCATCAGCAGCACGCTGGGGAAGATCGAGAACTCCAGCGGCCGCCGCACGTAGACCACCGCCAGCAGCACCACCAGCGACAGCGCGATGTTGATCGTGAACAGCGCGTCGAGCACGACCGGCGCCAGCGGCACGATCACCATCGCCAGCAGCGCCAGCACCACCAGCGGCGCAGCGGCACCGGTGCGCAGGATCGACAGGATCCCGGCGCCGCGGCCGGGCACGGTACTCATCGCGCCGGACTCCCGTCGCCGCCGACCGGCGTGCCATCGACAGGATCGGGCGCGCCGTCGGCGCCCACGTCGACCTCGGCCATGGCCGGCATCGGCCCGCGGCCGGGCACCCAGGCCTTGAGCTGGTAGACGTAGGACAGCACCTGCGCGACGGCGGCGTAGAGTTTCACCGGGATTTCCTGGTCGACCTGCGACTGCCGATACAAGGCCCGTGCCAGCGGCGGCGCCTCGACGATCGCGACCTTGTGTTTCTCGGCCAGCGCGCGGATCGCCAGCGCCAGCTCGTCCACGCCCCTGGCCACCACGGTGGGCGCGCGCATGCCGGGCTTGTATTTCATCGCCACCGCGTAGTGGGTCGGGTTCACCACCACCACGTCGGCCTCCGGCACCGCCTCCATCATCCGCCGCTGCGACATCTGCCGCGCCACCTGGCGCACCCGCGCCTTGATCTCGGGGTTGCCCTCGAGCTGCTTGGCCTCGTCGCGTACTTCCTGCTTGGTCATCTTCAGCTTGCTGCGGTGCTGGTAGTGCTGCCAGGGCACGTCCATCGCCGCCAGCAGCAGCAGCGAGCCGATCATCGCCAGCAGCGCGCCCAGGGCCAGGTCCACGCCGCCGGCGACCGAGGCCTCCAGCGAGGCCTGCGGCATCGACAGCAGGGCCGCGAACGCGCGCCACACCATCCAGCCGCCGACGCCGCCGATCAGGGCCACGCGCAGCAGCGAGCGCAGCAGTTCGGCCAGGCTTTCGCTGCCGTACACCCGGGCCAGGCCCTTGCCCGGATTGAGCCGGCCGATGTCCGGTACCAGCGCCTTGCTGGCGAAGCGCAGCCCGCCCATCGCTGCCGGCGCGATCGCGCAGGCCGCCAGCGCCACCAGCAGCAGCGGCAGCAGCGGCAGCATCAGGTCGCGGAACAGGCCGATGGCATGCGGCAACAGGCGGTCGGGGGTGCCGAGCAGGGACGGGTCGATGGTCAGCGCCTCGCGCATCCAGTCGCGCGAGGCCCCGCCGACGCTGCCGCCGGTGGCCTTGAGCGCCAGCACCGCGCAGCCGAGCACGGCCACGTTGCCCAGCTCGCGTGAACGCGGCACCTGGCCCTTCTCGCGTGCATCGCGCAGCCGTTTTTCGCTTGGCTGTTCGGTGCGGTCCTCCTTTTGCGCCTGTTCGCTCATCGCCGCCTCAGCCGGTCAGCGCGCGCGCTGCCGCGAACGCCTGCTCGAACAGCTGCCGCACCGGCGACTCGAGCTGGCGCATCAGCAGGGCCAGCAGGGTCAGCCCGACCAGCAGCGAGACCGGCAGGCCGATCGCGATCGGGTTGAGCTGGGCGGCCGCGCGCGCCAGCACGCCGAAGGCGATGTTCACCGACAGCAGCGCCATCATCACCGGCAGCGCCAGCAGCGCGCCGGCGCGCAGGCAGGCGCCGAAGAATTCCGGCACCGCCGCCGCCAGCGCGTATGCGTCGGGCAGCGCCGCGCCGATCGGCACCCCGCCATAGCTGTCGGCGAGCAGGTTGATCAGGGCCAGATGGCCGTCGACGATGAAGAACAGCAGCGCGAAGGCGAGATAGAACCACTGCGATAGCACCGGCGAGGACGCGCCGCTGACCGGATCGGCCATGGTCGCGAACGACAGGCCCATGCCCTGGCTGACCAGTTCCCCGGCCAGGCGCCCGGCCTCGAAAGCCAGGCGCAGCATCATCCCGATCGCCACGCCCAGGCTGAACTCGCGCAGCACGCCCAGCGCGGTGGCCGCATCCACGCCCATCGGCGGCGGCGCCGGCAGCACCGTGGCCAGCGCCGCCGACAGCGCCAGGGTGGTGATCAGCCGCGCGCGGCCGGGAATGCCGCGGCCGCCGACCACCGGCAGCACCTGCAGCGCCGCGCCCACCCGCAGCGCGTACCACAGCACCGCGCCGAGCATGGCGAACAGGTCGACCCCGGCCATCGACGCGAGCGAGACGGTGTCCACGCACGCTTCAGCCGATCAGGTGCGGAATGCGGTGGAACAGGTCGGTGGTGAACGCGACCATGCGCCCGAGCAGGAAGTGCCCGGTGGTGGCCAGCACCACCACCAGGCCCACGGCCTTGAACACGAACTGGATGGTCGGCTCGTTGACCTGGGTGGCGGCCTGGATCACCCCCACCACCACGCCCACCACCAGCACCGCGATCAGCGCGGGTCCGCCGAGGGTGAGCGCCATCTGCATGCCGCGGGAGATTTCGCCGAGTGCGGTTTCCGGAGTCATGTCGCGCGCCTCAGATGGGATTGAAGCTGGCCGCCAGCGAGCCGACGATCAGCACCCAGCCGTCGACCAGCACGAACAGCAGGATCTTGAACGGGGCCGAGACCAGCATCGGCGAGAGCATCATCATGCCCATCGACATCAGCACGCTCGCCACCACCAGGTCGATGATCACGAACGGGATGTAGACCAGGAACGCGATCTCGAACGCGGTCTTGAGTTCGCTGGTGAGGAACGAGGCGGCGAGCACGCCGAACGGAACGTCCTGCGGGGTCGCGTACGGCCCGGTCTGCGACAGCCCGGCGAAGGTCATCAGGTCGGTCTCGCGCACCTGGGCCAGCATGAAGCCGCGGAACGGTTCCGATGCCGCGGCCCAGGCGCTGCGGAAATCCATCGTGTCGTCCAGGTAGGGCGCGATGCCGTTGGCCCAGGCCTGGTCGAACACCGGCATCATCACCATCGCGGTCAGGAACAGCGCCAGCGCCAGCAGCACCTGGTTGCTCGGGGTCTGGCCGGTGCCCAGCGCCTGGCGCAGCAGGGCCAGCACGATGATGATCCGGGTGAACGCGGTCAGGCCCAGCAGCGCCGCCGGCAGCAGGGTGATGCCGGTCATCAGCGCCAGCACCTGCAGCGGCATGCTGACCGGCTGGCCGCCGATGTTGCCGACCTCGACCGAGGGCAGCGGCTGCGCGGGCGCCGACGGCGCGGCCACCGGCGCGGTGTCGGGCGCGGCCTGGGCGAAGGCGCCGGTCGGCAGCATGGCCACCGCCAGGCAGGCGCCGAGCAGCCACGCCGGGAGCGCGGCGCGGCTGGCGTGGAAGGCGCCGGACAGGGCGCGCAGCAGGTTCATGGCTTCTTTCCGAGGTGCCGGGCCAGCAGCTGGGCGAAGGCCGGGGTGGCCTTCTTCGCTTCCGCCGGCAGCGGCTGGTCGAGGGTATGCAGGGTGCGGGTGCCGCCGGCGCCGATGCCGAGCAGCAGCTGGGTTTCGCCCACTTCGACCACCACCAGGCGGTCGCGCGGGCCGAGCGCGAGCGCGCCGACGATGCGAAGCGAGGGATGGCTGATGCCGGCGGCGCCGCCGAGTCCGGGCATGCGCCTGGCCAGCCACGACAGCGCCAGGATCAGGCCGACCACCAGCACCAGCGCGAACACCGCGCCGCCGAGGCTGCCGGCGCCGGCGGGCGAGGCCGGCACGTGCGCGGGCGCGCCCACCTGGGCGGTGGTCGCGGTCGCGATGCTGGCGGTGCGCGCGACGGCCGGTGCGGTCGTCGCGGCAGGCGTGGCGGCCGCGGCGCCTGCGGCCGCGACCGTGCCGGCCACCGGCAGCGAGGCGACCACGGACGGAATCGCGCTGCTCATCGCAGCCTCTTGATCCGCTCGGAAGGGCTGACGACGTCGGTCAGGCGCACGCCGAAGCGGTCGTTGACCACCACCACCTCGCCCTGCGCGATCAGGGTGCCGTTGACGTACACGTCCAGCGGCTCGCCGGCGCCACGCTCGAGTTCCACCACCGAGCCCTGGTTGAGCTGCAGCAGGTTGCGGATCGGGATCCGCGCGCGTCCGACTTCCAGCGAAAGCGAGACCGGCACGTCGAGAATCACGTCCAGGTTGAGGTCCGCGCCAGCCTGGTCGGCGTCGGCGGTGAGCGGATCGAAAGCGGCCAGGGCCGCGGCGTCGGTGCTGGTCATGGCGTATCCGTCAGCATGTCGAGGGTGGGAAGGGTGCGCGCGGCGTGCACCCGGGTGACCTTGATCGCGTTCTTGCCGTTGTGGACGCCGAACTCGCCGGTGAACAGCGGCATCTGCTCCACCTGCAGCTGCACGTCGCGTGCCAGTTCGATCGGGATCACGTCGCCCACGCGCAGCCGCGACAGTTCGCGCAGGCTGATCTGGCGATGGGCGATGGCCGAACTCAGTTCGACCTCGGCGTCCTGCAGCTGGCTGCGCATGGCGCGGGTCCAGCCTTCGTCCTTCTCGATCCGGTCGCTCTGCACGCCGGCGTCGAGCTGCTCGCGGATCGGTTCGAGCATCGCGTAGGGCAGCGCCACGTGCAGCTCGCCGCCGCCGCCTTCGAGCTCGACGTGGAAGCGGCTGACCACGATGTAGTCGCGCGGGCTGATGATGTTGGCGAAGTGCGGGTTGACCTCGGAGTTGAGGTACTCGAACTCCACCGGCATCACCGGCGCCCAGGCCTCGACCAGGTCGGCGAAGGTCTGCTTGAGCAGCAGCTGGATCACCCGCATCTCGGTCGCGGTGAACTCGCGGCCCTCGATCCGGATGTGGTACTTGCCGTTGCCGCCGAAGAAGTTGTCGACCACGGTGAACACCAGCCGCGGCTCGAAGGTGACGATGGCGGTGCCGCGCAGCGGCTTCATCTTCACCAGGTTGAGGTTGGTCGGCACCTGCAGCGAATGCATGTATTCGCCGAACCGGACCAGGTCGATGCCGCGCACCGACAGGTCGGCCGAGCGCCGCAGCAGGTTGAACAGGCCCACGCGCCAGCTGCGCGCGAAGCGCTCGTTGATCATCTCCAGGGTCGGCAGCTTGCCGCGGACGATGCGGTCCTGGCTGGCGAAATCGTAGGCACGCGCTTCGCCCGGCGCCGGCGGCGGCTCGGTCTCGACCGCACCGCTGTCGACGCCGTGCAGCAGGGCGTCGATCTCGTCCTGGGAGAGCAGGTCGGCGCTCATCACTGGGTCACCAGGCTGGTGAAGATCACCGCTTCGACCTTGTCGGCCGCGCCTTCGGCCTGGAGCAGGGCGCGCACTTCATCGCGCGCCACCGCCTGCAGGCGCTCCTTGCCCGAGCGCTGCGCCAGCTGGGCGGCTTCCTGCTGGCCGAACAGCAGCAGCAGGCGGTTGCGCACCGAGGGCAGGTGGGCGTCGAGCGCGGCCATGGTGGCCGGGTCGCGGGTCACCACCTGGACGTCGGCCTGCAGGTAGCGGCTGGCGTCGGCGTCGGCGAGATTGACCACGAAGGAGGGCTCGAGCGGGATGTACTGGGCCGGCAGGCGCGTGTTCCTGGCCGGCGCCTCCTCGGTCTCGGCCTGCTGCTGCGCCTGCCACCACCACCAGCCGCCGGCGCCGGCGGCGCCCAGCACCAGCACGGCGGCAAGCGCCCAGATCCACACCCGGCGCGGGGAAGCGGCAGATTTGGCGGAGGCAGCGGGCTGATCGGTGACGGTGGCGGCGGCAGCTGGCACGGGACGGGCTCCGGGAGTGGATGCCCGGGGGATGCAATCGGCGTGCCGCGGCCCTGCCGGGGTTTTGACGCAGGCCGGCGCCGGCCTGCGGCGGTGGATTGACGGCGGCCGGCAAGCTCCCTCCCCCGCTTCGCGGGGGAGGGTTGGGGTGGGGGCAGGCGGTGGCGCGGTCTTCCCGCGCGCTTCGCGCGCGCCCCCATCCCGGCCTTCCCCCTCAGGCGGCGGAAGGAGCAGGAGCTTTAGGCGTACGCGTCGATCAGGCCGCGCGTGCGGACCGTTGCCGGGGTGGGCGCCTGGCCGGGCGCATCGGACTCGCCGGCCGCGCCGCTGCGCCCGCCGCGCCCGGAGCGGGCGGTGTCGCCGTCGCGGTCGGGCTGACCCGCGCCCACGTCGGCCTGGCCCAGCTGCAGGCCGTGCTGGCCCAGCAGCTCGCGCAGCCGCGGCAGGCTGGCTTCGATCGCCTGCCTCACCTCGGCATGGCCGCTGTGGAATTCGGCCCGGACCTGGTCGCCGTCGAGCTGCACGCGCACGTCGATCGGGCCGACGCGGTCGGGGTTGAGGCGGATCTCGGCATGGCCCAGGCGCTGTTCGGCCATCCAGGCGATGCGGGTGCCGAAGCCGTCGTCGAAGCCCTCGCCCGCCTGCGCCGGCAGGGACAGCGGCGGCAGTGCCGGGGCGGCCTGCGGCGGACGCGTGCCGGCCAGCGGCTGCGGCGCCTGGATCGCGCCGTCGGGAACTTCGGGCGTGGCCCCGGCCGCGCTGCCCGCGGCTGCGGTGACCAGGGTTTCGAATGCCGCGGCCTCGGCCGTCGGTGCGGCCGACGACGCGGTGGCCGGCGCAAGCGCGGGGCCGGGGTTCGCGCCCGCGCCCTCGAGTACGGCCGCCAGCGGGGCGGTCGCGGTCGCGGCCGGAGTCTGCTGTGGCC
>JAEWGI010000041.1 GCA_023388355.1 Pseudomonadota bacterium | reverse complement strand
GTCGACCGCGGCGCCGGCCTGCAGCGCGGCCAGCGCGCCGGCGGCATCGCCGGGCGTGCCGGTCACCCAGACGTCGTCGCCGGGTGCGGCTCCGGCGCGGCGCAGCGCGCGCCCGGGTTCGACCAGGCCATGCGCGGTGACGCATACCGAGAGCGGTCCGCGCGTGGTGTCGCCACCCACCAGGACGATGCCGTGCAGCGCTGCCAGCTCGAGGAAGCCGTCGAGGAAGCCATCGAGAAAGCCGGCATCGGCGCCGGGCAGTGACAGCGACAGCGTGCACCAGGCCGGCTGCGCGCCCATCGCGGCGAGGTCGGACAGGTTCACCGCCAGCGCCTTCCAGCCGATGTCGGCGGGCGCGGTGGCGGCGGGGAAATGCACGCCGACGTTGAGCGTGTCCATCGTCACCGCCAGCTGCATGCCGGGCGGCGGCTGCAGCAGCGCCGCGTCGTCGCCGATGCCCAGGACCACGTCCCCTCGGGCGGCGGCGCGGGCGCGGATGCGGGCGATGAGGTCGAATTCCATGGCTGGGGTGGCGCGAAGTTGGAGTGCGAAGCCGGATCGCGCGGGCGCGGCTGACGTCACTCCGGCAGGCGGCTACTGGCGCTGGGACTGGACTTCGGCGGCACGCCACTGCGCGGCGGCGTGGTCGAGCACGCCGTTGACGTAGGTGTGGCCATGCTCGGAGCCGAAGCGCTTGACCGTCTTGAGCGCTTCGTCGATGACCACCCGGAACGGCACGTCCAGCCGGTGCTGCAGTTCGTAGGCGGCAATGCGCAGCATCGCGCGCTCGATCGGATCGACCTCCTCCACCGGGCGGTCGAGGAACGGCTGCAGCGCCGCGTCGAGTGCGCCCACGTGGGTGCCGACGCCGCGCACCAGGTCTTCGAAGTACTCGAGATCGGCGACCTCGTGCGCCTGCTCGTGCGCGAACTGGGCGATCGCGTTCGTCGCGTTCACGCCGGAAAGCTGCATCGCGTACACCGCCTGCAGCGCGCGCCGGCGCGAGCGCGTGCGCGCCACCGGGTCGACGCCGTCGCGACGCGGACCGCGGCTCACGGCAGGGTCTCCAGCAGGTGCGCCATCTCGATCGCCACCAGCGCACACTCCTCGCCCTTGTTGCCATGGCTGCCGCCGGCGCGGCGCACGGCGTCCTCGTGCGCGTCCACCGCGAGCACGCCGTTGGCCACCGGCACGCCGTGGTCGAGCGCGACCCGCATCAGGCCCTCGCTGCAGCCGTCGGCGACCTGTTCGTAGTGGCGGGTGTCGCCGCGCACGACGCAGCCCAGCGCCACGATCGCGCGATGCGCGCCGAGCACCGCCAGCTGGCGCGCCGCCAGCGGAAGCTCCCAGGCGCCGGGCACGCGCACCACGTCGATCACTTCCTCGCCCACGCCGTGGTCGGCAAAGGCCTTGCGCGCGCCGGCGACCAGCGCATCGGTGATGCGCGGGTTCCAGCGGCTGGCGATGATCGCGAAACGCGCGCCTTCGGCGGCGCGCAGGTCGCCTTCGTAGTGGCTCATGCCGGGGAATTTCCGGATAGGGGGCTGCGATTCTACCGCGAGGGGCCAGGCTCCCTCCTCCCGCCTGCGGAGAGATGACCCGACGTCGCGCGCCTGCGGCGCGCGCGCCCATCCCGGCCATCCCCCGCGAGCGGGGGATGGAGCAACGCGGCAGCGATGCGGCGATGCGGCCCTGCTTCTGCTCCCTCCCCCGCTTGCGGCGGGTGAGGATGATCCGACTGCGCGGCACTGCCGCGCGGATCATCCGAACGCCCGGCGCGCCGCGCCGGGCCGGACGGGTTGGGGTGGGGGCCTGCCAGATCGCCGCGCAACCGCTCGCGCGCCTGCGGCGCGCGCCCCCATCCCAGCCTTCCCCCGCAAGCGGGGGAAGGAGCAAGGCGGCAGCGATGCGGCGATGCGGCCCTGCTTCTGCCCCCTCCCCCGCTTGCGGGGGGTGAGGATGATCCGACTGCGCGGCACTGCCGCGCGGATCATCCGAACGCCCGGCGCTTCGCGCCGGGCCGGGCGGGTTGGGGTGGGGGCCTGCCAGATCGCCGCCCAACCGCTCGCGCGCCTGCGACGCGCGCCCCCATCCCGGCCTTCCCCCGCAAGCGGGGGAAGGAGCAGAGCCGTGCGTCCCGCTACGTCGCCACGTACTCCGCGATCTCCAGTCCGAAGCCCGCCAGTCCCACCTGCCGGCGCGGGGTGCCCAGGACACGCAGGCGGCCGAAGCCGAGGTCGTGCAGGATCTGCGAGCCGGCGCCATTGCGGCGCCATTCGCCCGTCCGGCCGCGGCGGCCCGGTGCCGGCGAGGCGGCATGCGGGGCGCGGATCCGCTCGAGCAGGGCCTGCGGGTCGCGGGGATCGTCGAGCAGCACCAGCGCGCCGGCGTCCTCCGCCGCCAGTCGCGCCAGCACCTCGCCGGTGGCGGGGCCGAAATCGGCGCGCCGCCAGTGCAGCGCGTCGGCCAGCAGGTTCATCGGCTGCACCCGCACCAGGCTGGCGCGCGCCGGGTCGGGCGTGCCGCGGACCAGGGCCAGGTGCAGCGCGTCGCTCAGGCGGTCGCGATAGCTGACCAGGCGGAATGCGCCGTGCGCGGTGTCGATCTCGCGTTCGTCGACGCGTTCGACGGTCTGCTCGGTGTCCAGCCGGTGCCGGATCAGGTCCTCGATCGAGCCGATCTTCAGCCCGTGCTCGCGCGCGAACACCTCCAGCTCCGGACGCCGGGCCATGCTGCCGTCGGAGTTGAGAACCTCCACCAGCACCCCGGCCGGCGACAGCCCGGCCAGCCGGGCGAGGTCGGACGCGGCCTCGGTGTGGCCGCTGCGCGCCAGCACGCCGCCGGGATCGGACATCAGCGGGAAGATGTGGCCGGGCTGCGAGAGGTCGGCCGGGCCCGCGCCGGGCCGCACTGCGGTGCGGATGGTGTGCGCGCGGTCATGGGCGGAGATGCCCGTGGTGACGCCCTCGGCGGCCTCGATGCTGACGGTGAAGTTGGTGCGGTGGCGCGAGGTGTTGGACTGGACCATCGGCGGCAGCCCGAGCTGGGCGCAGCGCTCGCCGGTCAACGACAGGCACACCAGGCCGCGGGCGTGGGTGACCATGAAGTTGATGTCGGCCGGGCGGACGAGTTCCGCGGCCATGATCAGGTCGCCCTCGTTCTCGCGGTCCTCGTCGTCGACGATCACGACCATCCGGCCCTGGCGGACTTCTTCCAGCAGTTCGGGCACCGGTGCAAAGGCCATCTCAGCGCTCCCCGTTCCGACCGGCGTCGGCGCGCGACTCCAGCAGCCGCTCGACGTAGCGCGCCAGCAGGTCCACTTCCAGGTTCACCGCATCGCCCTGCGCGGCGTTCGCGAAAGCCGTGTGCGCGACGGTGTGCGGCACCAGCGTCACCTCGAACCCGTCCGCGTGCACCGCGTTGACGGTCAGGCTGACCCCGTCGACGCAAATCGAGCCCTTGGACGCGACGTACTTCATCAGCGCGGCCGGGGCGGTGAAACGCCAACGCTGCGCGCGCGCATCCTGGGCGATCGCGGCCACCGCGCCGACGCCGTCGACGTGGCCGCTGACCAGGTGCCCGCCAAGCCGGTCCGTGGGCCGCATCGCGCGCTCCAGGTTCAGCGCGGTGCCCGGCGCCAGCGCGCCCAGGGTGGTGAGCGCGAGGGTCTCGTTGGAGGCGTCGGCCTCGAAGTGGGCATGGTCGAACCCGACCACGGTCAGGCACACGCCGTTGACGGCGATGCTCTCGCCCATCGCCACGCCGTCGAACGGCAGGCTGCCGACCGCGATCCGCAGCCGCGCGTCGCCGCCGCGCAGCTGCCGCGAGGCCAGCGTGCCGACGCCTTCGATCAATCCGGTGAACATGGTCCGTTTCCCGCAATGCGGGAAACGCCCGCGGGAGCGAGCGAACGCACGACCCGCAGGGCCGCGCGACGCGTCTTCTTTCATCCGGACTCTAACCGTCGGCTCCGGCATCGAACCGGATCTGCTGACCCCGGTCGGCCAGGCCGGCCGGGCGCTCGCGGGCTCGCGCATGCGCGCCCGAAGGGTCGCGTCGCGCCTACCGCCGGTGGGGAATCTCACCCCGCCCCGAAGACGTTTCCGTACAGTTGATGGCCGCCAGGCGGCCGGTGCGCCATTCTAGCCCAGCGGCCCGTCCGCCGGCGCCGCGGCGGCGGACGCAGCGTTGCGGAACTCGCCCAGGATCGCATCGATCACGCCGGTGGTGCGCGCGGCGCTGGTGCCGGTGGAGGGGCATTCGCCCTGCCCGCGCAGCGCGGCCACCACGGTTTCGATCAGCGGCTGCTGGATGTGGCGCGGATGGTCGATGCTCCAGGACCGGGTGTCCGCATCGGCCTCCAGCAGCACCGGCGCCTCGTCGAAAGTGGCGAACTCCAGCCGCCCACGGCTGCCCTCGATCTCCACCGTGTCGCGGCGGGCATCGTTGCAGAAGCACCAGTCGCCGCTGCCGCGCACGCCGCCGGCGAAGGCGAACCGCGCCTGCACCGTGTCCTCGGCCGGATAGGCGCCCGAGGCCGAGCGGGCGCTGCCGGCCACGTCGAGCAGTGGGCCAAGCAGGAAATCCAGCAGGTCCAGGGTGTGGCTGCCCAGGTCGACGAACAGGCCGCCGCCGGCAAGCTCCGGGCGCACCCGCCAGGGCAGCGCGGCGCCGCCGGCGTAGCGCGCGTCCAGCGGGCGGTGCAGCTGCACGCGCACCTGGCGCGGGATGCCGATCGCGCCCGAATCCAGCAGCTGGCGCACTTTCAGGAACCGCGGCAGCGCGCGCCGGTAGTAGGCGACGAACAGCGGCATCCCGGTCGCGCGGCTGGCCTCGAGCATGTCCGCGCACTCGCGTCCGTCCAGCGCCATCGGCTTCTCGACATAGACCGGTTTGCCCGCCCGCATCGCCCGGATCGCCAGCGGCGCGTGGCTGGCCGGCGGCGTGGCGACATAGACCGCGTCCACCTGCGGGTCGGCGATCAGCGCATCGGCATCGTCGTACCAGCGCGGCACGCCGTGGCGACGCGCATAGTCCTCGGCCTTCGCGGCGTCGCGGCGCATCACCGCCACCAGCGAGGAACCCGGGGCCTGCTGCAGCGCCGGCCCGCTCTTGACCTCGGTGACGTCGCCGCAGCCGAGGATGCCCCAGCGCAGGCTCATGGCGTTCCCGGGGCGCGGAGCCCGCGCGAGGCGGCGACCCGGTGCTTGACCGCGTTCACTCCACCGCCTGCGGCCGCAGCTGCAGGCGCAGGTCGTCGCCGATGCGGCGGCTGTCGATGACCGTCATGTGCAACCGCTGCGCCATCTCGGTATAGCCCAGGCCGCCGAACAGCGGCCGCGCGGTATCGCCCAGCAGCACCGGCGCCACATACAGCAGCAGCTCGTCCACCCGCCCGGCCTTGAGCAGCGCGCCGGCCAGGGTGGCGCCGGCTTCCACATGGACCTCGTTGATGCCGCGCCGGGCCAGCAGGGCAAGCACCGCGTCCAGGTCGAACACGCCGGACTTGACCGGCACCGCGGCCCGGTCGGCGGTCAGGTCGCGCGGCGGCTTGACGTCGGGCGCATGCAGATACAGGGTCGGCGCGTCGCCTTCGCGCACCTTGCCGCGGGCGACCGTGGCCAGGCCGGGATCGAGCACCACCCGCAGGGGCGGCACGAATTCGCGCGGCGGGTCGAAGCGCACCGTCAGCGAGGGATCGTCGACCAGCACCGTGCCGGCGCCGGTCAGGATCGCACCGGCGCGCGCGCGCCAGTGCATCACGTCGGTGCGCGCGGCCTCGCCGGTGATCCACTTCGAATCGCCGCTGGCCATCGCGGTGCGGCCGTCGAGGCTGCTCGCCAGCTTGACCCGCACCCACGGCCGGCCGCGGACGAGGCGCGAGACGAAGCCGATGTTGAGCTCGCGCGCCTGCACCTCCATCAGGCCGACGCCGACCTCGATGCCGGCATCGCGCAGGCGCGCGAATCCGCTGCCGTCGACCTGCGGGAAAGGATCGCGCATGGCCGCGACCACCCGGGCCACGCCCGCGGCGATCAGCGCATCGGCACAGGGCCCGGTGCTGCCGGTGTGCGCGCAGGGTTCCAGGGTGACGTAGGCGGTCGCGCCCCGGGCCTGCGCGCCGGCAGCCTCCAGGGCCAGGACCTCGGCGTGCGCGCCGCCCTGGCGCCTGTGCCAGCCTTCGCCCAGTACTTCGTCGCCGCGCGCGACCACGCAACCCACCATCGGGTTGGGCCGGGTGGTGTACGCGCCCAGTTCGGCCAGGCGCAGGGCCCGCGCCATCATCGCGTGGTCGGTGGCGGAAAACGGACTCATCGCCGCGGCATCCGGCGCATCAGCGCTTCTTGCCCTTGCCCGAGGCCTTGTCGAACGGCACCACGTCGCCACGCAGCAGGGGCAGCTGGCCCTCGCCAGGCAGCTCGCGTTCGAGCCTGTCGAGCTCCTCGCGGAAATCGGTGATGTCCTCGAACGAGCGGTACACCGAGGCGAAGCGCACGAAGCCGACGTGGTCGAGCTTGCGCAGCTCGGCGATCACGAACTCGCCGACCCGGCGCGACGGCACCTCGCGCTCGGTGGTCATGCGCAGCTGGTGCACCACCGCGCGAACCGCCGCCTCGATCTGCTCTTCCGACACCGGCCGCTTGTGCAGCGCCCGGTCCATGCTCACGCGCAGCTTGCGCGCATCGAACGGCTCGCGCCGGCCGTCGCCCTTGATGATCACCGGCAGCTTGAGCTCGATCGTCTCGAGCGTGCTGAACCGCTCGCCGCAGGCCTCGCACTCGCGCCGGCGCCGGATCGTCGCCCCGTCCTCGGACGCGCGCGAGTCGATGACCTTGGTGTCCTGGTGCTGGCAGAAGGGGCAGTGCATCAGGCGGCGACGGTCGGCGGGATGGCGGCGGCGACGCTCAGCCGTACACCGGGAAGCGGCGGCACTGCGCGGTGACGCTCTCGCGCACCCGCGCCAGCACCGCCTCGTCCTGCGGCGCGTCGAGCACGTCGCAGATCCAGTTGGCCAGGTCGATGCAGTCCTGCTCGCCGTAGCCGCGGGTGGTCACCGCCGGCGTGCCGATGCGCAGGCCCGAGGTGACGAAGGGCTTCTGCGGGTCGTTGGGCACCGCATTTTTGTTGACCGTGATGTGGGCCCTGCCCAGCGCTTCCTCGGCAGCCTTGCCGGTGATCGGCTTGCCGATCATGTCGACCAGCATCAGGTGGTTCTGGGTGCCGCCGGAGACGATCTTGTAGCCGCGGGCGATGATGGTCTTCGCCATCGCCTGAGCGTTCTTCACCACCTGCGCCTGGTAGGTCTTGAACTCGGGCTCCAGGGCTTCCTTGAACGCCACCGCCTTGGCCGCGATCACGTGCATCAGCGGGCCGCCCTGGATGCCGGGGAAGACGATGCTCTGCAGCTTCTTGGTGACCTCGGCATAGGCCTCGCCCGCGCCCTGCTCGCTGGCGACGATGATGCCGCCGCGCGGACCGCGCAGTGTCTTGTGCGTGGTCGAGGTGACCACGTGGGCGTGCGGCACCGGATTGGGATACACGCCCGCGGCCACCAGGCCGGCGACGTGCGCCATGTCCACGAACAGCCAGGCGCCGACCTTGTCGGCAATGGCGCGGAAGCGCGCCCAGTCGATCTTCTGCGAGTACGCGCTGAAGCCGGCAACGACCATCTTCGGCTTGTGCTCCAGCGCGAGTCGCTCGACTTCGTCGTAATCGATCAGGCCCTGGTCGTTCACCCCGTACTGCACCGCGTTGAACAGCTTGCCCGAGGCGTTGACCTTGGCGCCGTGGGTCAGGTGGCCGCCGTGCGCGAGCGACATGCCGAGGATGGTGTCGCCCGCCTGCAGCAGGGCGAAGTAAACCGCCTGGTTGGCCTGCGAGCCGGAGTGCGGCTGGACGTTCGCATAGTCGGCGCCGAACAGCTGCTTCACCCGGTCGATGGCGAGCTGCTCGGCCACGTCGACGTATTCGCAGCCGCCGTAGTAGCGCTTGCCCGGATAGCCTTCGGCGTACTTGTTGGTCAGCTGGCTGCCCTGGGCCTCCATCACCCGCGGGCTGGCGTAGTTCTCGCTGGCGATCAGCTCGACGTGATCCTCCTGGCGGCGCGCTTCGTCGGCGATGGCCTTGGCCAGCTGGGGATCGTAGGTTTCGATGCGGGCGTCGCGCGGGAACATCTGCTCTCCGGGGGCATGGGTGGCCCCAGGGATTGTACCGCCCCGCCCCGTTCCGCGGCCGGCCCGCCCCCGGAACGACGGAAGGCGCGCCACGTGGCGCGCCTTCCGGGTCGTTTTCGGGGGAAACCGCCCCGCGCGGGCCAGCTCAGCGCAGGATCGCATCCACAATCAGGCCGGTGGCGATGGCGACCAGCAGGTAGTCGCCGTAGTCGTCGCGCATCCAGCGGTGGCCGCGCGGCGGATGGCGCAGGCCGTAGCCGTAGTAGTCGTTCACCACGTAGATCGGGCGCTGGTAGTGGTGCACATAGCCGCCGCGGGCCCAGCGCGGCGGGCCGTAATGGCGCGGAGCCGGATGGTAATGGCGGACCACGGGGCGGTGGACCACCCGCACCGGGGCGCGATGGCGATGGTCGCGGCGGTCGTGGCGGCGGTCGTAGCGGTTGTCCCGGCGGTCGTGGCGACGCTCATGGCGGTGGTCGCTGCGGGCCTGGCGGTAGTCGCGACGGTCGTGGCGGAACTCGCGCCGGTCATGGTCGCGATGGCCGCGGCGGTCGTTGTCGGCCAGGGCGGGCGCCGCCACGGTCGCCAGCGCCACGGCCAGCAGGGTGCCCCAGGTGGTGAGCTTCAGGTTCATGCGTCGTCTCCAGGTCCGCGCCATCCCCAACCGGAAGGCGTAGGCCGACTATCGGCCGCGGCGCCTGAATCGATCCTCCCTGGGGCGTTTACGGGGCCGGTCCCGTCACGCCCGTTTAACCCCGGCTCAGCCGGGTCGCCGCCGTACGTAGGGCTATAATTGCCCGATCCCGAGCCACCCTTGCCGGTCCGCGCACTCCCGCGCGGGTCACGGCCGCGCGCAATCCGGAGTTTGTCCATGTCGTCGCAGTACATCTACACCATGAACCGCGTGTCCAAGGTGGTGCCGCCCAAGCGGCAGATCATCAAGGACATCTCGCTGAGCTTCTTTCCCGGCGCCAAGATCGGCCTGCTGGGCCTGAACGGCGCCGGCAAGTCGACCGTGCTGCGGATCATGGCCGGCGTCGACCAGGACTTCGAGGGCGAGGCGCGGCCGCAGCCCGGCACCAAGGTCGGCTACCTGGAGCAGGAGCCCCAGCTGGATCCCGAGAAGACCGTGCGCGAGGCGGTCGAGGAAGGCGTGGGCGAGGTGCTGCAGGCGCAGGCGCGGCTGGACGAGGTCTATGCGGCCTACGCCGAGGAAGGCGCCGACTTCGACGCCCTGGCCAAGGAGCAGGAGCGGCTGGAGGCGATCCTTGCCGCCGGCGACGCCCACACCCTGGAGAACCAGCTGGAAGTGGCCGCCGACGCGCTGCGCCTGCCGCCCTGGGACGCGAAGATCGGCAAGCTCTCCGGCGGCGAGAAGCGCCGCGTGGCGCTGTGCCGCCTGCTGCTGCAGAAGCCCGACATGCTGCTGCTCGACGAACCCACCAACCACCTCGACGCCGAGTCGGTGGAGTGGCTGGAGCAGTTCCTGGCCCGCTACACCGGCACCGTGGTGGCGGTCACGCATGATCGCTACTTCCTCGACAACGCCGCCGAGTGGATCCTCGAGCTCGACCGCGGCCGCGGCATCCCGTGGAAGGGCAACTACACCGAGTGGCTGCAGCAGAAGGAAGAGCGGCTCAAGCAGGAAGAGAACCAGGAAAAGGCCCGCCAGAAGGCGATCCAGAAGGAGCTGGAGTGGGCGCGGCAGAACGCCAAGGGCGGCCGCTCCAAGGGCAAGGCGCGCCTGGCGCGCATCGAGGAACTGCAGTCGGTCGACTACCAGAAGCGCAACGAGACCAACGAGATCTTCATCCCGCCGGGCGAGCGCCTGGGCAACAAGGTGATCGAGTTCAAGAACGTCAGCAAGCGCTTCGGCGAGCGCCTGCTGATCGACGACCTGAGCTTCCTGGTGCCGGCCGGCGCGATCGTCGGGATCATCGGCCCCAACGGCGCCGGCAAGTCCACGCTGTTCAAGATGATCACCGGCCAGGTGAAGCCGGACTCGGGTTCGATCGAAATGGGGCCGACGGTGCAGCTGGCCTACGTCGACCAGAGCCGCGACGCGCTGGAAGGCGACAAGACCGTGTTCGAGGAAGTGTCCGGCGGCCTCGATATCCTCGACATCAACGGCACCGAGATCCAGTCGCGCGCCTACATCGGCCGCTTCAACTTCAAGGGCCAGGACCAGCAGAAGCGCGTGGGCTCGCTCTCGGGCGGCGAACGCGGCCGCCTGCACATGGCCAAGACCCTGCTCCAGGGCGGCAACGTGCTGCTGCTCGACGAGCCGTCCAACGACCTCGACATCGAGACCCTGCGCGCGCTGGAAGACGCGCTGCTGGAGTTCCCCGGCAACACCTTCGTGATCAGCCATGACCGCTGGTTCCTGGACCGCATCGCCACCCACATCCTCGCCTTCGAGGGCGACAGCCACGTGGAGTTCTTCCAGGGCAACTACCGCGAGTACGAGGAAGACAAGAAGCG
>JAEWGI010000002.1 GCA_023388355.1 Pseudomonadota bacterium | reverse complement strand
CGCTGGCTATGGACTTACAACCATGAGCGCCCGAACATGGCGCTCGGCGGCATCACGCCGATGCAGAAATTGGCCCTTGCCGCATAGCTCCACTTTTGGCGACTGCTAAAAATGGGGGGATTACCGCTTCTTTCCCGGGGGGCGCCTACTGCGCGCCCGGTTTGCCGCGCGGACAAGGCCGGCTGGCGGTCAGCGCTTGTTGACGCTATCGTCCCAGGCGGGAGGAGGGGCACATGCGCAAATCCATCGTGCTGGCGGCGCTTGCCGCCTTGTCGGTCTCGGCGGCGAACGCCGGGCCGGCCGGGCAGTTCGGCGACAGCGCCGACGTGGGCGAGGTGTCGACTCCGGGTTCCACGACCTTTGCCGATGGCGCCTATCGCCTGACCGCAAGCGGCGCGAACATCTGGGGCGAGGCGGACGCGTTCCACTACGCCTGGACCCGGCGCTCGGGCGACCTCCACATCGCCGCCGACATCGCGTTCGAGGGCGCGGGAGTCGATCCGCACCGCAAGGCCGGGGTGATGATCCGCCAGAACCTGACGCCCGGGTCGCCCTATGCGGACGTGATGGTGCACGGCGACGGGATGGTTGCGCTGCAGTACCGCGAGGTGCAGGACGGGCCGACGCGGCAGATCGTCTCGGCGACCTGGCATCCCGACCGGGTGCGGCTAGAGCGCGAGGGCGATTTCGTCTACTTCTCGGTCGCGGCCGAAGGGGGAGCGCTGGAGCACGCCGGCGGCAGCTTCCGCATCCCGTTCCAGGCGCCCTACCTCGTCGGCCTCGCGCTGTCGGCGCACAACAACAGCGTGGTCGAAACCGCGACCTTCTCCGATGTCGAACTGTCGGTGCCGCGGCTCGCTTATGTCCCCGACACCGGCTACGCCGCCGCGGTCGAGGCGACGCTCGAGGTGATCGAAACCGGCGGGGCCCGGAGCCGCCGCGTGGTGCGCCATTTCGATGCCAAGATCGAGGCACCGAACTGGAGCCGCGACGGCGCGAGCCTGATCTACAACAGCGCCGGAAAGATCTGGCGCATCCCGGTGGCGGGCGGTGAACCGGTGCAGATCGACACCGGACGCTTCATCGACAACAACAACGACCACGGGCTTTCGCCCGACGGGACGCAGCTGGTCATCTCCGACCAGATCGAACCCGACAACCTCAGCCGCATCCACATCGTCGCGCTCGATGGCTTGGCGCCGGTGCGCACCGTGGTCGACGACCCCGAAGCGCGCTCGTACTGGCACGGCTGGTCGCCCGACGGGCAGACGCTGGCCTATGTCCGGGTCGGCGTGTCCGACGGCAGCTACGACATCTGGGGCGTGGATGCCGCGGGCGGCGCGCCGTGGCCGCTGGTCACCGGCCCGGGGGTGGACGACGGGCCGGAGTATTCGCCCGACGGCAAGCACCTCTACTTCAACTCGACCCGCTCGGGCGCGATGGCGCTGTGGCGCGCCAATGCCGACGGCAGCGATCCCGTCCAGCTGACCCACGATCCGGCGCGACGCGACTGGTTTCCGCACCTCTCGCCCGACGGGAAATGGATCGTCTACGTCTCGTTCGGCGACGACATCGCGCTCGAGGACCACCCGCCCAACCGCGAGGACGTGCAGCTGCGCCTGCTCCCCGCCGATGGCAGCGCACCGCCGGTCATCCTCACCCGGCTGTTCGGCGGCCAGGGCACGATCAATGTGCCGAGCTGGTCGCCCGACGGCACCCAGGTCGCCTTCGTGAGCTATCGCCTGAAGCGCTGACCGTGGGTGGGCATGCCTCGGCATGATCCGCATCCACGCAGCATCGTTCGGCCTGGTCGCCCGCGAGGGATGGCCAACCGGCTGGACGGGCCAGCCCCTGGCACGAAATCGTGTCACATCCGCGCCACGGCATCCGACATGTCGCCCGTCCAACCCGAGCGCCCCGTACAGTGATGTCATTGAAGATCCGGAGGCTGGCATGAAGCTCACACGTTTGCTGGCACTGGTTGGGCTGGGTGCCGTCGCCCTGGTTGGTTTCGACCAGTACCGGACCCGTACGGCCGACCGGCCCGAAGCACCCGTGGTCCAGGCCGCGCAGGGTAGGGCGTCCGCAGGCGATCCCCCGTGGGGCGTTTCCAGAGCCGCTACCGAGGCCTCGGGTTTACCGGCTGCCACCGCGACATTCCGGTGCGACGGCCGCACCCACTGTTCGCAGATGACGTCGTGCGCGGAGGCGGAATACTTCCTCCGCAACTGTCCGAACACGAAGATGGACGGGAACAACGACGGTCAGCCCTGCGAGCGGCAGTGGTGCAACTGACCGAAAGAAGGTGCGGGGGCAATTCACCACATCGTCGCGCGCTTCACCGCACGCGGCTTCTGTAGGAAGGCGCCTGCCCAGGCTGCTGGACGTGCTGGTCGCACTGGGCGCGCAGGAGAAGGAGGGACGCTACGTTGCATGACGACCCCGTTGATCTGAGCGAAGTCCGGTTCCGCAACCCGGACGTACGCCATATTCCCCGGCGCGAGGAAGAAGCCGGCACGCCGTTCTGGCGGATGGTCGCCGCGGTGTTCGTGGCCCTGTGCCTGTATGGCCTCCTGCAGACGCTGGTCACCGTGGCATTGGTCCGCCATGCGGTGAAGGATCTGGAGCGGCAGTTTCATACGCTGCTGGCCAGTCCGGATGCGGCGGTGCCTGCACCTGCGCCAGTTCCCGCGCGTACGACCACGCCCCGGCCGACCGCGCCTCGACTGCCCGCGCACCCGGGCCCGGTGGCAGCCCGCAGGGCCGGCCTTGCCCAGGCCTGCATCGGCGGCTTCGTCTCCAACCGCGTCGAAGGCGGCTGGAGCCAGACGCGCCAGCGCTGTACCGCGGCGAGCGAGTAGACCGACCTTCGGGACAACGTCCCGGGAGAACAGCGGGGGTGGAGGTGATCTGCTCGTCTCAGGCCGCAATCCGGCGCGAAACACCCTCGACCACGCCCCTGATCTGCTCCACCACCGCACTGTCCCCATGGTGCGACATCTCCAGCTGCCGCAGCGCCCGCGTCATGGCCACATAGAGCACCCGCACCCACGACAGCCGGCGCGCGCTTGATTCGGTGGCGGTGCAGGCATAACGTGCCGGCAGCGGGTCGTGCAGGCGGCGCGGGGCGGCGCGAGGCATCACCGCGGACCGGGGAGGTGCCGGTGGCCACCGCAAGCAGGAGAAACGGATGACTCGCTGGCGCACCATGCGTTCGCTCTCCCTTGTCCTGGCGCTGCTGGCCGCAGGCCCGGTTGCGGCCGATGACGATCCCTTCGGTTTCCTGCTGGACGCGCCGGGCAGCGCCGGCCTGGGCTTCGTCACCCGCTGGGAGGACTCGCCCTACATCGACGGCGGCACCCGCCGCGACCTGCTGCCCCTGTACCTGTACGAAGGCGAGCGCTTCTTCCTGCGCGCCAACCGCGCCGGCATGAAGCTGTGGGACGACGGCGATCAGGCGCAGCGCCTCGAACTGTTCGTCGGCCGCCGGCTGGAAGGCTATCCGGAGGACCGCCAGCCCGAGTCGCTCGAGGGCATGCGCGTGCGCAACACCGGCGTCGACCTCGGCCTGCGCTACCGCCTGCAGCGCGGCGCGTCGACCTGGGCGGCCACCGCCATGCACGACATCGGCGGCATCTCCCACGGCACCGAGATCGGAGTGGACTACAGCTACGTCCACCGCAGCGGCCGCTGGACCTGGGTGCCGGGTGCCGGCGCGGCGTGGCGCAGCGGCGACCTCAACGACTACTACTTCGGCGTGGGCGAGGGCGAAGCGCTTGAAGGCCGACCGGCCTATCGCGCCGGCTCGGGCATCGATCTGACGCTCTCGCTCAACGCGAGCTTCCAGCTCACGCGCAACTGGCGTGTGCTGGGTGGCGTCAGCAGCACCTGGCTGAGCTCGGCGATCGAGGACAGCCCGGTCACCACCGACGGGCCGCTGACCGCGCTCTCGCTCGGCGCTGTCTACGATTTCGGCAGCCAGCAGGTGGCCTGGGACGACGACGGCGCGCGCACCTACTGGAAGCTGTTCTACGGCCGCGCTTCGGGCGAGGGCTGCCACATGGTGCGGATCATGACCCTGCAGTGCACCTCGCTCGACCACGACACGCCGACGGCGGTGGTCGGCCTGCACGCGGGCAGGCCGTTCGTCGAGGGCCTGAACGGCTGGCCGCTGGATTTCGTCGGCTTCGTCGGCGTGCTGTACCACGACGAGCGCGGGCACCAGCCCAACAGCTGGCAGCTCGACGCCTACATGAAGGCCTACTACTACGGCTTCCCGTGGCGCCACCGGCTGCAGACGCGCCTGGGCTTCGGCTTCGGCGTGTCCTACGCGCAGCGCGTGCCCTTTGCCGAGCGGGTGGGCCTGGAGGAGCGCGAGCGCAACCAGTCGAAGCTGCTCAACTACCTCGACCCCACCATCGACGTGAACATCGGCGACCTGTTCGGGCGCGAGCGGTGGCGGTCGACGTGGGTGGGCCTGGGCATCTCGCACCGCTCCGGCATCTTCGCCAGCTCGCGGCTGCTGGGCAATGTCGACGGCGGCTCGAACTACATCTACGCCTATGTCGAAACCGCGCTCTGACGCGGGAGGCGGCGAACGGGCTGCACCATTCAACGACGCGGGCAAGCTGCGTTCGCTTCAGGGTCCGCGCGATCGCTTCCTGGCGCGCGAGTCGCGCTTGGACCATGACGACCCCGGCGACAGTCGCGGCTGCGGCGGCCGGACCCGATCACGGCCCGCGTGCCGGACCGTGCGTCGCGACCCGCCGAAACCTTCGAGGCCGGCGAACGCGGCAAACCGTTGCGCGACGGGCTGCTGCGGCGGATCGTCCACGGCGCGGTGGAAGACGCGCAGCGCCGGCTGGGCGCCTGGGGCAGGGGAGGCGCGGGCGGCAGGCTGCACCAATGGCCAATGGCACGCCGGACGGCGGCGCCTATGATGGTCGCTACCCACCACGGATAGCGGTCGCGATGGCTTTCGACGCCTTTGCCCTGATGCTGGCGATGCTGGCGCTGGGCATGCTGTTCGCGCGGCTGCGCGTGCTGCCCGACGGCGCCGCGGAAACGCTGAACCTGGTGGTGCTGTACGTGTGCCTGCCGGCGGCGATCCTGGTGTATGTGCCGCGGCTGCGCTTCGATCCCTCGCTGCTGGGCCTGGTGCTGGTGCCGTGGCTGCTGGCGGGGGCGAGCTGGCTGCTGCTGCGGCTGCTGGCGCCGCGGCTGCGGTTCCGGCGCGACGAGCTGGGGGTGCTGCTGCTGTGCACGATGCTGGGCAACACCAGCTACATCGGCTATCCGATGATCGAGGCGCTGCTGGGCGCGCAGGCGCTGCCCTACGCGGTGGTCTACGACCAGTTCGGCACCTTCGTGATGCTGTCCACGCTGGGGCTGGTGGTGCTGGCGCGCTACGGCGGCGACGCCCCGCCAACGGCGCGCGCGATCGCGCTGCGGATCGTGCGCTTTCCGCCGGTCTGGGCGCTGGTATTCGGCCTGACCCTGATGCCGGAACAGCCGCCGGCCTGGATCGCGGCCGCGCTGCAGCAGCTGGCGGGGGTGATGCTGATGCTGGTGATGCTGGCGGTGGGGCTGACGATCCAGCTGCGCCTGCCGCGCGACGAGATCGCGCCGCTGGCCACCGGGCTGCTGCTCAAGCTGGTGCTGCTGCCGGCGCTGGCCCTGGCCCTGGCGCTGGGCTTCGGGCTGCAGGGCGGAATGCTGCAGGTGGCGGTGCTGGAGTCGGCGATGCCGACGATGGTGACCGCCGCCGCGCTGGCGATCTCGCACCGCATGGCGCCGCGCCTGGCGGCGGCGCTGGTGGGCTACGGGATCGTGCTGGCGATGGCCACGCTGCCGGCGTGGACGTTCGTGCTGGAGCGGATTGCAGGCTGAACGCCCGGCGCGCTGCGCGCGCGCCCCATCCCGACCTTCCCCCGCAGGCGGGGGAAGGAGCAGGGCGGCAGGGCGTCGATCCAAAGCTCAGGGCGGACTTGCCTGTTGCGCCCAGCGTTCCCCTCGCTTGGAAAAAGAACCAAAAAAAAGGCCCCGCCGAAGCGGGGCCTGTGTCGGACAGCGTCGGTCGCCGGTCAGAACCGGTACTGCGCCGAGACGCCGTACAGGTTGGCGCTGCCGTCGAACGGACCGGCGATGCGGCTGCCGCTGGAGGTGGCGTCCACGCGCGGGTTGTCCGGCTTGAGGTGGCTGAAGGCGAAGTTCACGTCCAGCGCGTCGCTGACCGCCCAGGTGGCGCCGATCGAGTACCAGCGGCGGTCGTCGTCGGGCAGGCGCGGGGTGCGGTGCACCAGGCTGGTCGGGGTCTGGTCGTCGGCGAGGCCGCCACGCAGGGTCCAGCTGTCGTTGAGCTTGTACTCGGCGCCCAGCGAGACGAAGGTCGAATCGTCCCACTCGAAGGGCTCGACCGCGTCCGGATCGGGGTTCTCGAACTCGATCCGCACCTCGCGCAGCGACGACCAGCCGGTCTCGGCGAAGCTCGCGGCCAGGGCGAAGCGCTCGTTGACCTGCCAGTGGGCGCCGATCGACAGCACCGACGGGGTGGTCAGGTTGGCGCCGCCGGGGCCGTCCTGGAACAGCGGGGCGGTCATCGGGCTGGCGCCGAACACGGCGGCGACGTTGCCCGGCACGGTCCAGTCGGCGGTGCCGGCCAGCTCGTAGTCGATTTCGGAGCGGTAGCTGGCGCCGAACGAGAGGGCGTCGGTCGGGCGCCAGTGCGCGCCCACCACCCAACCCAGGCCGTTGTCGTCACCCTGGATCTCGATGAAGCCGTCGGCCGCCTGCGGCCGCGCGAACGGCAGGGGGCGGGTCTGCGGGTTGGAATACAGCAGGGTGCCGAAGTCGACCGAGCGCGACAGGGTCACGTCGGCGCGCGAGACGATCGCGCCGAGGCCGACCGAGAAGCGTTCGGTGATGTCGATCGCGCCCGACAGGGTCAGGTCCACGATCCGCACGTCGGAAGTGTGGGCGAAGTAGCGGCCCACCCAATTGTCCTCGTATTCGGTCTTGAGGCCGAACGGCGCGCTGATCATCGCGCCCAGGGCCACGCCGTTGTCGAGCTTGCGGATGTAGGACATCGCCGGCACCGGGGTCACGCCGCCGGCGTTGCCGCCGTCGCCGCCGGTCATCGGCTGGCCGAAGGCGTCCGTGGCGGTGCCTTCGAACTCGTAGTTGAGGTCGATCGCGGTGACGTCGGCCTGGAAGGTGTTGCCCTCGAACTGGGTCATCACCGCCGGGTTGTTGAGCACCACCGAGGAATCGCCGGTCTTGGCCGCGGTGCCGGCGAAGGACATGCCCTGGCCCTTGACGCTGTTTTCCTTGAGCTGGAAGCCGGCGGCGTGGGCGCTGGAGGCGAAGGCAAGCGCACCGGCAATGCCGAGCGCCAGGACGGTGACGTGGGGAATGGTGCGCATTGCGGTGTCTCTCCGATAGCGGGGTGGGCGGCGCCGGTGTACGGTCGGGCTCTGACGGCCCGCTCCGCCGCCGGAACTCGCCGATCCGGCATACGACGCGGCGCGCACTATACCGTACTGGTGCGTGTGGTGAATGTGTCCAAGGGCACGCGCCGGGCTTCCGGGCGCGCCTGCGCACGCGCCGGAGCGGGTAAGGTGGCGCACATGTTCGTGTCGGTTCCCAACCGCTCCGGGGCCTCGCTGCGCTGGGCCACGCCGCTGCTGGCCGCGCTGCTGTGGGCGGCGTTCGTCTGGGCGCTGTCGCGTCCCGACGCCCTGCAGCGCACGCTGATGCTCGAATGGGGCGCGCTGGCCGGCGGCGTGCCCGGGGCCGGGCCGTGGCAGTCGTGGGCCGACCCGCAGCAGTGGCTGCGCCTGGTCAGCGCCCTGTTCCTGCACGCCGATTGGGCGCACCTGCTGGGCAACCTGGTGTTCCTGCTGATCTTCGGCCTGCCGGCCGAGCGGGTGATGGGACCGTGGCGGTTCCTGGCCCTGTTCTTCCTCGGCGGCGCCCTGGCCAACCTGTTCGCGGTGCTGGTGATCGGCCCCCCGGACCGGCTGATCATCGGCGCCAGCGGCGCGGTCTCGGCCCTGATCGGCGCCTACCTGGCGCTGTTCCCGCGCGCGCGGCTGGGGGTGGTGGTGCCGCTGGGGCTGTTCCTGGAGTTCGTGCGCGCGCCGGCCTCGCTGCTGATCGGGGTCTGGGCCGCGCTGCAGATCGTGTTCGCCTATATCGGCCCGGCCTTCGGCGCGGTGGCCTGGGCCGCGCACGCCGCCGGCTTCGCCTTCGGCATGATGTTCGCGTTCGCCTCGCGCGGCGCGATCGCGCGTCGCCTGCGCCGGCAGAGGGGGTATTGAGGGGCGGGGAAAGGTGCGTTCCGTCGCCCGCCCCTTGCTCCAGCCGCCACTGCCGTTGCAAACAGCCCGGCCACCCGCCATATACCTGCACGCCCGCCGCACCCGTCCCGACACCCTCCACCAACCACCAACCACCAACTCAACCACCCCCGGCACGTCCATGTCCAAGCCGCTCTACAGAATCTCCTTCCTCAACCACGGCAAGGTCTACGAGCTCTACGCCCGGCGCGTGGACAGCGGCCGTCTGTGGGGCTTCATCGAGGTTGCCGAGCTGGTGTTCGACGTCCACGACGGGATCGTGGTCGATCCGACCGAGGAGCGGCTGCGCGACGAGTTCGGCGACACCCGGGCGCTGCACCTGCCGATGCAGGCGGTGCTGCGGGTGGAGGAAGTGGAGAAGAAGGGCCAGTCGGCGATCCGCGACGCGGTGTCGGGCGAGAAGGTGGTCACGCCCTTCCCGCTGCCGGCCAAGCCGCGCTGAGCCGCGCATGAGCCTGGCGGGGATCGCGCTGGTCGGGCTGGGCGGCGCGGCGGGATCCATCGCGCGCTACCTGCTCGGCGGCTGGGTCACCACGGCGGCCGCGCCGCAGGCCTTTCCGCTCGGAACCTTCGTCGTGAACCTCGCCGGCTGCCTGGTTGCCGGGGTGCTGGCGGGGCTGGTCGAGCGCCACCCGGGCTGGCTGGCGCCGGACCTGCGGCTGCTGCTGTTCGTCGGCGTGCTGGGCGGCTTCACCACGTTCTCGGCCTTCGGCCTGGAGACCGTGCAGCTGCTGCGCCGCGGCGAGTGGCTGCTGGCGACCGGCTACGCCGGCGGCAGCGTGCTGCTGGGGCTGGCCGCGGTGTGGCTGGGCCTGCGCCTGGCGGGGCCGGCGTAGCGGGGGTCAGCCGGCGGGTTCCTGTGCCGGTTGCGCGGCGGGCTCCGCGGCGGGCGCTGCCGCGGGCGCTGCCGCGGGCGCGTCGGCGGGCGCGTCGGCGGGCGTCGCAACAGGCTCCGCGGCGGGTGTCGCCGCGGGCTCCGCTGCAGGCGGGTCCGCGGGCCCCGGGACAGGCTTCGGGGCAGGCTTCGGGACAGGTTGCGCAGTCGAGTCCGCGGCGGGGGCCTTCGCCGGCGGCGTGGGGGCCTTCAGCTCCGCCAGCGCGGCCTGGATCGGACCGTCGCCGTCGAGCACGTCGCCGGCGGACGAACCTTCTTCCTCCTCGTCGCCGCGCAGGTGGCCCGGCAGCATGGCTTCGGTATAGGTCGGACCGTTGCCGCGGGCGGCGTCCTCCGGCCGCGGCTCGGGCTTGAGCACCACGTCCGGGTCGATGCCGCGGGCCTGGATCGAGCGCCCGCTGGGGGTGTAGTAGCGCGCGGTGGTGAGCTTGACCGCGTCGCCGTTGTCCAGCGGCATCACCGTCTGCACCGAGCCCTTGCCGAAGCTGCGGCTGCCGACGATGCGCGCGCGGCGGTTGTCGTGCAGGGCGCCGGCCAGCACCTCCGAGGCGCTGGCCGAGCCGGCGTCGATGATCACCACCACCGGGGCGCCGTCGAGCAGGTCGCCCGGGGTGGCCGCGAACTCGGTGTCGTTGACCGGGTTGCGGCCGCGGGTGCTGACGATGGCACCGCTGTCGAGCAGGTCGTCGGCCACCCGCACCGCGGCGGTCAGCAGGCCGCCGGGATTGCTGCGCAGGTCGATCACCAGGCCCTTGAGCGGGGCATCGGCCTGCAGCTCCCGCACGGTGCGCGCGAAGTCCTCGCCGGTTTCGACCTGGAACTGGCTGATGCGCACGTAGCCATAGCCCGGTTCGAGCAGCCGGCCGCGCACGCTGACCACGCGGATGGTCTCGCGCTGGACCGGGATCTCGAGCGGCGCGGTTTCGCCCTCGCGCAGCACGGTCAGCACCGCGCGGGTGCCCGGCGGGCCGCGCAGCGGGCCGTCGCCCTCGGCGTCGGCCGGGGTCAGCGGCCTGCCGTCCACCGCCACGATGGTGTCGCCGGAGCGGATCCCGGCCCTGGCGGCGGGCGTGTCGTCGATCGGCGCGATCACCTTCACCTTGCCGTCCGGCAGCTGCAGCACCTCCACGCCGATGCCGTCGTAGGCGCCGGTGGTGCCCTCGTCGAAGGCCTCGGCGTCGCGCTTTTCCATGTAGGCGCTGTGCGGGTCGAGATCGAGCAGCAGGCCGCGGATGGCCGCGTCCATCAGCTCGCGGTCGTCGACCGGGTCGACGTAGCCGTGGCGGATGGCGTTGAACAGGCCGACGTAGCGGCGGATCTCGTCGAGCGGGATCCGGGTGGTGGCGCTTTCGACGGCGTCGGGGTCGTCGCTGGCGGGGATCGGGGCGTCGCCGGCGGGGTCGGCCCCGCCGGGCGCGGGGGCCGCTTCAGGCGCCGCCGGCGTGGTCTCCGGAGTGGATGCCGGCGCGGGAGCCGCATCCGGAGCGGAAGTGGGGGGCGTGTCGCCAGCCGGGTCCACGGCGTCCCCGGCATCGGGATCCGCGGCGGGTGCCGGCTGCACGGGTTCGTCCGCGTCCCGGGCCGGCGTCGGGGCGTCCGGTGCGGGCGTCGCGGCGGGCGGTTCCGCTGCGGCCGGAGCAGGCGCGGCCGGATCCGGTGCGGGCCGATCGGGCGTCGGCGGGGCGGGCGCGACCGGCTCAGGCGTGGCCGGGTCGGCCGGGGTCGCATCGGGCGTGGCCGGGTGGGACGTCGCGGCTGCAGGTGCGTCGGGGGCTGGAGCCCGGTCCGTGGCCGCGGTTGGCGCCGCATCCGGCCCGGCGGCCTGTTCCGCCGGCGGTGCGGGCTGCGCCTGCCGGGCCAGCGCGGGCAGGGGTGCCAGCGCCAGCAGGGCGGCAAGCAGCGGCAGGGTGCGGAACGTCATGCGCAACTCCGGAAAGCGATTGCCATCGGACCGCGCGCCGGGCGCGGGGTTCGCCCGATTATGCGGGCGCACCCGCGCCCCGTTAAGGCGCAAGGTCATGCCCGCGCGCCCCCGGATCGCCGCCAGACTGCTCCCTCCCCCGTTTGCGGGGGAGGGCTGGGGTGGGGGCGGGCCGATCGCCATGTCGCTGTTTGCGCGCCGCGCGCGCGCCCGTCCCGGTGCAATGCCTGCAATGCCGGAACGCGCAGCCGCGCCCGCAGTGCCCCGCTCAGCGCCGCTGCAGGAAGCCGGTCGGATTGACCGGCTTGCCGTTGCGACGCAGCTCGAAATACAGCGCCGGCCGCCCCTGGCCGCCGGAATTTCCCACCGTGGCGACCGCGTCGCCGCGCCGCACGGCCGCGCCGGCCTCCTTGAGCAGTGTGTCGCAGTGGGCGTACAGGCTCATCGCGCCGTCGCCGTGGTCGACGATCAGGATCATGCCGTAGCCGGTCATCCATTCGGCGAACACCACGGTGCCGTCGGCCACAGCGCGCACCGGGCTGCCGGCGGCGGCGCCGATCAGCACGCCCTGGCTGCTGCGGCCGTCGGGCATGCGCCCGCCGAAGCCGGCCAACAGCGCGCCCGCCGCCGGCCAGCCCAGGCCGCCGACCTGCAGCGGCGTGGCCTGCGCG
>JAEWGI010000047.1 GCA_023388355.1 Pseudomonadota bacterium | reverse complement strand
GCGCCCCGGCCCCGCCGCGTGCGGCGACGGACCCGGGTTCAGCACCGGTCGCTGCCGCGGCGGCCACCGCGTCCGCGCCACCGCCGGTCGCGACGGCTCCCGCACCAGCCGCGGCGCGCACGATCAGCGCCGGCAGCCGGCCGCTGGTGATCGCGATCGACGCCGGTCACGGCGGCCAGGACCCCGGCGCCATCGGCCCCAGCGGCAAGCGCGAGAAGGACATCACCCTGGCCATCGCCCGCGAGCTGGCGCGCCAGGTCAACGCCACTCCGGGCCTGCGCGCGCACCTGGTGCGCGACCGCGACGTGTTCATCCCGCTCAACAACCGCGCCCGCATCGCGCGCCAGGCCGGCGCCGACATGTTCATCTCGGTCCACGCCGACGCCGCCGAGAACCGCAACGCCAAGGGCTCGTCGGTGTACGTGCTGTCGCTGCGCGGGGCCTCGTCGCAGCGCGCGCGCTGGCTGGCCGACAAGGAGAACGCGGCCGACCTGATCGGCGGCGTGCGCGCGCCGTCCAGCGACAGCGTGCTCACCAACGTGCTGCTCGATCTCACCCAGAGCGGGCAGATGATGGCCTCCGAAGACGCGGGCAACCACATCCTGGCCGGCCTCAAGCGCATCGGCAACAACCACAAGCCGCACATCGAGCGCGCCAACTTCGCCGTGCTGCGCACCTCCGACATGCCGGCGATGCTGGTCGAAACCGCGTTCCTGTCCAATCCGGAGGAGGAAAAGCGGCTGGTGGATCCGAAGTTCCAGTCCACCGTCGCGCGCGCGATCCTCGACGGCGTGCACACCTACTTCTCCAGCCAGCCGCCGCCCGGAACCCTGTATGCCGCGCGCGCCGCGGCCGGTCGCGTGGCCAGCGTCGGCGGCGGCCCCTAGGCGCACTTCCGTCCGGCAACGTGTTCCTGCCGGGAACCGTCCGCGCGCGCCGCGCCGGTATCATGCGCGGATGCCGATCCAGCAGCTCCCCGATACCCTGGTCAACCAGATCGCCGCCGGCGAGGTGGTCGAGCGACCTGCGTCCGTCGTCAAGGAACTGGTCGAGAACGCGCTCGACGCCGGCGCGCGGCGGGTCGAGATCGAGCTGGAAGAGGGTGGGGTGCGCCTGATCCGGGTGCGCGACGACGGCGGCGGCATGTCCGCCGACGATCTGCCGCTCGCGGTCTCGCGCCACGCCACCAGCAAGATCGCCAGCCTCGACGACCTGGAGGCGGTGGCCACGCTCGGCTTCCGCGGCGAGGCGCTGCCGTCCATCGCTTCGGTCAGCCGCTTCCTGATCGCCACCCGGCGCGCGGACGATGCGCACGGGTCGGCGCTGGAGGTCGACGGCGGCCGGCTGGGGCAGGTCGCCCCGAAGCAGGTGCCGCCGGGTACCGTGGTCGAGGTGCGCGACCTGTTCTACAACGTGCCGGCGCGGCGCAAGTTCCTGCGCGCCGAGCGTACCGAGCTGGGCCATATCGAGGAGTGGCTGCGCGCGCTTGCGCTGGCGCGCCCGGACGTGGAGCTGCGCGTCTCGCACAACGGCAAGCCGTCGCGGCGCTACCGCGCGCTGGCCGAAGCCGGCGCCGGCCTGTTCACCGACGAGCGCCTGTCCGGCACCCTGGGCGAGGAGTTCGCGCGCCACGCGCTGCGCGTCGAGCACGCCGCGGCCGGCCTGCGCCTGCACGGCTGGGTCGCGCAGCCGGCGTATTCGCGCGCCAGCGCCGACCAGCAGTACCTGTACGTCAACGGCCGTTCGGTGCGCGACCGCAGCGTGGCCCACGCGGTCAAACAGGCCTTTGCCGACGTGCTCTACCACGGCCGCCAGCCGGCCTACGTGCTGTTCCTCGAACTCGATCCGACCCGGGTCGACGTCAACGTGCACCCGGCCAAGCACGAGGTGCGCTTCCGCGATTCGCGCCTGGTGCACGACTTCGTCTATCGCACCCTGCATGACGCGCTGGCCGCCACGCGTGCGGGGCTGTCCGAACCGGTGCAGGCGCATCACGGCGAGCCCGCCACCGCTTCGGTGCGGGCGCTCGGTCCCGGCGGCGCGACGCAGGGCTGGACGGCATCGCCGGGAGCGGCCCAGGTGCCGATGTCGCTGCAGGTGGACGATGCGCGCGCGGCGTACGCGGCGCTGTACGCGGGCGGCGCCGCGGACGCACAGGCAACCGGCGCCGCGCTGCCGGCGACCGACGCCGCCGCGGGCGTGCCGCCGCTGGGCTACGCGATCGCGCAACTGCACGGCATCTACATCCTCTCCGAGGCCGCCGACGGCCTGGTCGTGGTCGACATGCACGCCGCCCACGAGCGCATCGGCTACGAGCGGCTCAAGACCGCGCACGACAGCGAGGGCCTGCGCGCGCAGCCGCTGCTGGTGCCGCAGGCGGTTGCGGTGTCCGAGCGCGAGGCCAACGTGGCCGAACAGGAGGCGCAGACCCTGGCCGAACTCGGCTTCGAAGTCGATCGCAGCGGGCCGCAGTCGCTGCTGCTGCGCAGCGTGCCGGCCCTGCTCGCGAACGGCGACACCGAGGCCCTGCTGCGCGACGTGCTGACCGACCTGCGCGAACACGGCGAGAGCCTGCGCGTGCGCAGCGCGCGCGACGAGCTGCTGTCCACCATGGCCTGCCACGGCTCGGTGCGCGCCAACCGCCGGCTCACGATTCCCGAGATGAATGCGCTGCTCAGGCAGATGGAGGCGACGGAGCGCTCCGGACAATGCAATCATGGACGCCCGACCTGGACGCATATTCCGCTGTCGGGAATCGATCGCTGGTTCATGAGGGGGCGTTGAGCATGGGCAGGAAGGGATTTTGGACGGGCGCGCTGCTCGCCCTGGCGCTGGTCGGCTGCAACAGCGGCGAACGTACGGGTGGCGACGGCGCGGAGGCAGGCGATGCGGTCGTGGCCGATCCGGCCTTCGTGGCCGCGAACTTGGCCTGGCGCGAAGAGCGGCGCGCGCGCCTGCTTGAACCCGACGGCTGGGCCAGCCTGGTCGGACTGCACTGGATCGAACTGCCAGCGCACTACGTCGGCAGTGGCGCCACCAGCGGCATCCGCCTGGCAAAGGGGCCCGAGCGCATGGGCCTGCTGCAGCAGCAGGGCGGCAAGGTGTTCCTCACGCCGGAAGAGGATGCCGGACTCACGTTGGGCGAAGAGCCGGTGACGGAGCGTTTCGAACTGCTGCCCGAGACCTCGGACACGCCGACCGTGGTCGGTTTCGACGAGGGCAAGGGCCAGCTGGTGATGATCGAGCGCGGCGGCCGCAAGGCGCTGCGCGTCCGCCACGCCGAGGCCGACACCCTGACCGGCCTGGGCAAGCTCGACTACTGGCCCGCGGACCCGTCGTGGAAGATCACGGCGCGCTTCGTGGCGCATCCGGCGGGCACCACGGTCGAGGTCATGGACCTGATCGGCATGCAGCAGGCGCAGCCCAGTCCGGGCGTGGTGGAGTTCGAGCGCGATGGCGCGAGCTTCAGCCTGGAGGCGCTGGAGGGCGAGGACGGCGGGCTGTTCCTGATCTTCGCCGACCGCACCAGCGGCCATGAAAGTTATTCCGCAGGCCGCTACCTGTATACCGCCGCGCCTGCGGCGGACGGCACGGTGGAGGTGGATTTCAACCGCGCCTACAACCCGCCGTGCGTGTTCAGCGACTTCGCCACCTGCCCGCTGCCGCCGACCGACAATCGCCTCGACCTGCCGGTCACCGCGGGCGAGAAACGCTACCTGCGCTCCTGACGCGGCGTGCCGCGGTCACGTCGCGGCCGGCGCGGGCGTCGTGCACTCCACTTTCCCCCAGACCAAGGACATCCGATGCGACCGAACTGCACACCGCCCGGCCGCCTGATCCGCACCGCGCTTGCCGCCGCCGCCCTGTTCGCATTCACCGGTGGCGTGCATGCCGACGCAAGCCGCGATGCGCCGGTGCCGCTGCTGTGGAAGGTGTCCGACAGCGACAACTCGCTGTACCTGCTTGGTTCGTTCCATCTGCTCAAGCCGGACGACTATCCGCTCTCGCGCGACGTGGACGACGCCTTCGCCGATGCCGAGAAGGTGATGTTCGAGCTTCCGCCCGAGGAGCTCGGATCGCCGGCGCTGGGGATGCTGATGGGACAGGCCGCGCTGCGCGGCGACGGCACCACGCTCGACAGCGAGCTGCCCGCCGACACTCGCCAGGCGCTGGCGGCGTGGATGGAGGCGAACGCGGCCGAACTGCAGAAGCAGCACATGGCGCCGCAGGTGATGCAGCTGTTCGAGCCGTGGTTCGTCGCGCTGATGGTGGCGATCGTGGAAATGCAGAAGGCCGGGCTCGACTCCGAGCTGGGGCTGGACCTGCACCTGGCGCAGCGCGCCGCGCGCACCGGCAAGGCCACGGGCGGCCTGGAAACGGGCGAGCAGCAGATCGCCTTCCTCGACGGCATGGACCGGACCGAACAGGTCCAGTTCCTGCAGGAATCGCTCAACAGCGCCGCCGGCGGCCGCGCCGAGATCGACCGCCTGCACGCCGCCTGGCGCCAGGGCGACGTCGAAGGGCTGTGGGAAGGCATGGCGGTGGACATGCGCAGGCAGTTTCCCAAGCTCTACCATCGCATCAACGTCGAGCGCAACGACGCCTGGCTGACCGGGCTCGAAGCCAGGCTGGAGGCGCCCGGCACCGACGATACCCTGGTCGTGGTCGGCGCCCTGCACCTGCTGGGCGAAGACGGCGTGGTGGAAAAGCTGCGCGCGAAGGGCTACGAGGTCGAGCGGATCTGCTCGGCCTGTCCCGCGAAATAGCCTTGCACGACGCTGTGGCGGGCCGGGCTCCCTCCGGGAAGCAGGGCGGCCAGGGTGCGACCGGACGGCCGCGCCCCAACCTCGCCGGCTGCGCGGGCGGAGGCGCAGACCCCGCCCCCGTTGCAGCACTGATCCCTCACAGCCACGATGCGATCGGAGGTCGCCTTGTCCCGCCATCCCGTCCGTGTCGGATCGGCCGCGGCTGTAGCCGCTCCTAAGGGGGCGATGGGTCGTTGCGATGTTGCCCATCCTGCGCAGCGGCATCCGCCGCCGGCCGCAGCTCGATGCAGTCCACCGGGCACGCCGGCACGCACAGCTCGCAGCCGGTGCACAGCGGCGCGATGACGGTATGCATCAGCTTGCTGGCGCCGACGATGGCGTCGACCGGACAGGCCTGGATGCAGCGGGTGCAGCCGATGCAGTCGGCTTCCACCACCCAGGCCACCTGCGGCGGGTGATGCGTGCCGCGGCTGCGGTCGTAGGGCAGGGGCGCCACGCCAAGCACGTGCGCCAGCGCGCGCGCGCCGGCGTCGCCGCCGGGCGGACAGCGCTCGGCGCCGGCCTGGCCATCGGCCATGGCCTGCGCGTAGGGACGGCAGCCGTCGTATCCGCACTGGCCGCACTGGGTCTGCGGCAGCAGCCGGTCGAGGCGTTCGACCAGATCCGGGCGCGGCATGCTCATGCCACCTGCACTCCGCCATACCAGCGCTCGTGCGCCAGCGCGAGCATGCCGCGATCCTCGCGGCTGTCGCCGTAGGCATGGATCCGGCGGTAGTCGTCCAGGACGTAGCGCCGGCGGATCTCATGCGCCTTGCGCGGACCGATGTCGCCGCCTTCGTAATGGCCGGTCAGGCACGCGCCGGCAACCTGCAGGCGGTTGCATACAAGTTCCAGCCCGTGCTGGTCGCACCACGGCCGCAGGTACAGGTCCAGGGAGCCGGACACGACCACCATCCGGTGGCCCTGCGCGCGATGCCATTCGATCCGCCGGACCATGTCCGGGCGCAGCAGGGCGGGCAACTGCTGCTGCGCGTAGTGCGCGGCGAGCGCCGTGATCTCCGCGGCGTCGCGGCCGGCGAACGCGGCCTTCGTGGCCCGGGCCCGGATCGCTGCCGCCGATACCAGGCCCATCCGGTAGCCGAGCAGCCAGGGACCGACCGTCCAGCGGGCGCGCGCAAGCTGCCGCGGCGTGGCCACGAGGCGCAGGAACCGCGAATAGGTGTCGCAGGTGCTGATGGTGTGGTCGAAGTCGAACAGCGCCAGCTGCATCGCGGCGATCAGCGCACCGGCATGCCCGGCTGCGCACCGGCGTCGGCGTCGAGCAGCGCAAGCGCGCCGCCGTCGAAGCCGGCGGACAGGATCATGCCCTCGCTCAGCCCGAAGCGCATCTTGCGCGGGGCCAGGTTGGCGATGAACACCACGCTGCGGCCAACCAGCTTCTCCGGTTCGCCGTAGCTGGCGCGGATGCCGGAGAAGATCTGGCGCTGGCCGAGTTCGCCGGCGTCGAGCAGGAAGCGCAGGAGCTTGTCCGAGCCGTCGACGAAGCCGCATTCGAGCACCCGGCCGATGCGCAGGTCGAGCTTCGCGAAATCGTCGATGCCGATGAAGCCCGCGCCATCGCCGCCGGCGGCACCCGGCTGCGCGGCTGGCGCGGCGGCGGCCGGCTTCTCCGGCGTTTTCGCGGGCGCGGCGTCCTGCCTGGCGGCAAGCGTGTCCTTCGAGGCGTCGGTCATGGCGGTGATCCGCTTGGGGTCGATGCGGGTGAACAGCGGCTTGTAGGCGGCGAGCCTGCGGCCACCAAGTCCGGTGCTGCGACCGGGCGCTAGCTCGATGCCCTCGCCGAGGTACTGCTCGATCCGCGCCACGATGCCGGGCACGATCGGCTTGAGCATGCCGGCGATGTCGGCGAAGGCCTGCAGCGCGGTGGCGAGCACCAGCTGCAGGTCGGCTTCGCGCGAAGCGTCCTTCGCCAGCGCCCACGGCGCGGTCTGCGCGATGTACTCGTTGACGCCGTCGGCCGCGGCCATGGCGTTGCGCGCCACCGCGGCGAAGTTGCCCTGATCGTAGTCGCGCGGCGCATGGGCGCTGGCCTCGCGCACGCCGGCCAGCACCGCGGCCGCCTGCGCTTCCCAGCCGTCGCTCAGCCCCGGTGGCGCGGCTGCGGGCAGGGTGCTGTCGAACTGCGTTTCCAGCAGCTTCGCGCAGCGGCTGGCGATGTTGACGAACTTGCCGACCAGGTCGCTGTTCACGCGCGCGACGAAGTCCGACAGGTTCAGGTCCAGGTCGTCCACCCCGCCCGAGGACTTGGTCGCGAAGTAGTAGCGCAGCGCCTCCGGATCGAGCCCGCTGTCGAGGTAGGTGCGCGCCATCACGAAGGTGCCGCGGGACTTGGACATCTTCGCCCCGTCCACGGTCAGGTAGCCGTTCACGCGCAGGCGGTCGGGCAGGCGCAGGCCGTTGCCGTGCAGCACCGCCGGCCAGAACAGGCCGTGGAAGTTGACGATGTCCTTGCCGATGAAGTGGTGCAGCTCCGCGTGCGGCCCCGGCTGCAGCATGGCCTCGAACGCGGCCTCGTCGAAGCCGGGCTTGCGTCCGCTGCGCGCAAGCGCCAGCAGGCTGGAGAAGTAGCCGATCGGCGCGTCCAGCCAGACGTAGAAGTACTTGCCCGGATGGCCGGGGATCTCGAAGCCGAAATAGGGCGCATCGCGCGAGATGTCCCAGTCGCGCAGCCCGCCCTCGGCGTCGATCCATTCGCGCAGCTTGGCCTTGACGCCGGCGATGGCGACCTCGCCCTGCAGCCAGTCGCGCAGCGCATCGGTGAAATCGCCGACCCTGAAGAAGAAGTGCTCGGAGGCGCGCAGCTCGGGCGTCGCTCCGGACACCACCGAGCGCGGATCCTTCAGCTCGGTAGGCGAATAGGTGGCGCCGCAGGCTTCGCAGTTGTCGCCGTACTGGTCGGGCGTTGCGCAGTTCGGGCAGATGCCCTTGACGTAGCGGTCCGGCAGGAACATCGACTTGACCGGATCGTAGAGCTGCTCGATCGAGCGCCGTTCGATGTGCCCGCCCGCCTCCAGCGCGCGGTAGAAGCGCCCGGTCAGTTCGCGGTTCTCCGGCGAATGGGTCGAGTGGTACCAGTCGAAGTCGACCCGGAAATCGGAGAAATCCCGCTCCTGGCTGGCCTGGGTGGCCTGGATGAACTGCTCGGGCGCGATCCCGGCCTTTTCCGCGGCCAGCATGATCGGGGTGCCGTGGGTGTCGTTGGCGCAGACGAAGTGCACCTCGCCTCCCGCCATGCGCCGCGCCCGGACCCAGATGTCGGCCTGGATGTAGCCGACCAGATGGCCGATGTGGAGATGGCCGTTGCCGTAGGGCAGGGCGCTGGTGACGATCGCGGGGCGGGGCATGTGGACTGGCGCTGCGGAGAAGGCGGATTATCGCATGCCGCACCTGCGCAGGCCGGCGCGCGCCGGCTTCCATCCCGCCGCACCGTGAACCGGCGCGGCGGTACGGCGGTGCGGGTTACGGGCGGATCCAGACCTGCGACTTGCAGATGAAGGCCACGCAGCCGGACACCTTGAGCTTGCTGCCGCCCTCGATCAGCTCCATCTTCGACTTGTACACCTTGCCCTCGTCGGGCTTGAGGATGGTGCCGCCGGCATACGCATCGCCCTTGGGCTTCATCCCGCGGATGATCTCCATGCCGGTGATCGGCTTGCCCTTGCGGTCGTCCCTGCACTCGTCGCAGGTCGGGTTCGGCCGGCTGGGATTGAGCAACTCGACGATGCGGCCGCTGAGGGTGCCGTCGGCGGCCTGGGTGATCTCGACGATCGACTTGGCCTGCCCGGTTTCGTCGTCGATGGTTTTCCAGCGGCCGGTGGCGGGATCGGCGGCGGATGCCGGGGCGGAGAGGGCGAGGATCGCGAGGGATGCGAACAGGAACTTGCGCATGGAATGTTTCCAGTGGAAGGGTCTGGTGGATGATGGACCACATGCCGGGCCGTGTCGCCCGTAGGCGTGTCGCACGGGGCCGTCGCCGCGGGAAGCGGTTCAGACGCCGTCCCCCCGGCGGTTCAGTGAGGCTACGGGGTGTCCGGGTTGGCGCGTTCCGGTTCCGCCGGCGGATCAAGAACCTGTTCGACATCACCCACGTCCACGGTGCCGACGCGAAGCTCCATCCAGATCGAATCCTGCCACTCCCGGTACTGCTCCGGCTCCCAGTAGCGCGGGTGGTAGTAAGCTGCGGAGTCGATGACCCCGACGCCGGGTATCTCGATCCGCATCGGGCTCACGGTCGAGCCGAGTCGGCTTCCCGTCGCCCTGCGCAGTTCCCGGAGGAGGACCGCGTGCAGCCTTGGTTCGGCCGCGACGTCGGCGTATTCGGCGCGGATCGCGGGCGCGTCGCGCAGGACCCTCGCACGTTCCTCCTCGTCCAGCTGTTGCCAGTACGCCTCCCGTTTCCGGGCGAAGCTGCGGTAGCCCCGCTCCGCGGCGAGGTCCATCCAGACGTAAGCCAGCGCGCGGTCCCTGGGGAGGCCCAGCCCGATCCAGAGCATCTCGCCGACGATGGCCTGGGAGGGTTTGTCCGAATACCAGGCTGCACGTTTGAACTCCTCGACCGCGGCGGCGTGGTTGCGTCGCCCGTATTCCTCCAGGCCGCGCGACCGGAAGCGCAGATCCGGGTGACTGTCGAGGAACCCGGCGGCGACCAGGATGGGATCGATCGTGGGATCGCCGCGCCTCTGGCCGACGGCCGGGGAGGCCGCCGCGATCGCTAGCAGGAGGATGGGCAGGAGGAGCGTCTTGCTGTCGGGGAATCGCATCGGGCCGTCCTGGGCAGGGTCTGCCGTCCATGGTCGGCGACAGTGCCGGCGCCGTGATCGGCCAGAAGTCACGAATGGTCGCCGTGGCGGGCGTACAGAAACCAGAAACGGCGCTTGCGCGCCGTTTCTGGTGTTGCGTGATGTCGCTTGCGCTCAGAACTTGTAGTTCCAGCGGGCGAACATGGTGCGTCCGTACCAGTCGTACTGAGTGGCGAACGCGGGGGTGTTGCCGTAGCGCGAGGTGTTGGTCAGACCGCCCGAGATGGTCGGCGGCTGGTCGTTGAACACGTTGCGCACGCCGACCAGCAGCGACCACTTCGGCTGCTCGTAGCGCAGCGAGGCGGTGTGGTACAGCCGGGACTCGGCCACGATGTCGCGGACCGCGTTCTCCCACCCGAAGTAGGTGAAGGTCGGGTCGTCGGTCAGGTGCTTGGTGGAGGACACGTAGTCCATGAACCAGGTGTACGTGAAGTCGCCACGCTTGAGGGCGGTGCGCACATTGCCGACCAGCTCGGGACGGCCGAAGTGGCCGACGAAGTTGCTGATCGTGCTGCCGCCCTGGCGCGGGTCCGCGAACAGCTGGGTCACGTCCTCCACCGTGTAGGTGAAGTTACCCTCGATCTCCAGGTTGCCGAACGCGAAGTCGTTGTCGTACCGCATCAGCAGGTCGTAACCGCGGACCTTCTGCTTGTTGATGTTGACGTACGTCGCCCAGACCTCGGAGATCGAGCTGGGCGCCACCGCCGCGTCGGGCGCGTTGCGCTCGAACATGTCGCAGAACGCGTTCGGATAAACCTCTGCCGCGTAGCAGCTGCCCAGGATGGCGTTCGGGCCGAGCGTGGCGATCTGGTCGTTGACCTGGATTTCGAAGTAGTCCAGGGCGATGCTCAGCGGCGCGAACGACGGGGTCCAGACCAGGCCGGTGGTGAAGGCGCTGGAGGTTTCCGGCTTCAGGAAACCCGCGCCGCCGCCGCGGTAGACCTGTGCCGAGGACGGGCCGCCCGAGAAGTCGTCGGGGATGCCGGCGGCACCGCAGTTCCTGCGGAGGTTCTCGTTGGTGCTGCTGCCCCAGTCGATGCAGGGGTCCAGGCCAAGCTGTGGGGTGAAGCTCGACAGGTTGCCGAGGTAGAGCTCGTACAGGCCCGGGGCGCGGTACGAGGTGCCCTTGGTGGCGCGCACGCGCAAGGCGGGCACGATCTGCCAGCTCAGTCCGGCCTTCCAGACGCTGTCGCGGTCGTCCACGGAGTCGTAGTCGAACACGCGGGCCGACACGTTCGCGGTGAGGGCCTCGAAGCCGGGCACGCCCTTCAGGAGCGGCACCTCGATCTCGCCGAAGATCTCCTTGACCGAGTCCTCGCCAATGGTGGGCTGGGCCGAGGTCAGGCCCCAGCGATCGTCGGCCAGCTCCAGCGGACCGGGCTGGTCGTCGATGCTGAACTTGCGGTACTCGATGCCGAGCGCCGCGCCCACCGGGCCGGCCGGCAGGTTGAACATCTCACCGGTGACCACACCGTTGAACACGAACTGGTCGTAGACGGTGTTGCCCCAGTCCCATTCGGCGATCTCGTTCGCCAACTGGTCCATGCACTGTCCGTTCAGGAAGCAGGGGTCGAAGTAGTCCAGGGCCGGTGCATCGTCGTCCCAGTCAACGGCGCCGGAGCGCGAGCCGACGACGGTCAGGATGCCGTAGTCGCCGCTGGAGCGCGAATACGACGCGTTCGTCTGCCAGGCCCAGGTGTCGGTCGAGGTGAACAGGCCGTCGAACCCGGTGGTGAGGTAGTAGTAGTCGATCTTGACGCTCTGGTCCAGCTTGAACGGCATGACCACCTGCGCCAGACCGGAGTCGGTCGGGGTCACGAAGTCGGGGTCGTTCGCGTACTCGTAGCCCGGGATGATGGCCGTGGCGCCGCCCAGAAGCGGGAAGAACTGGCGGAAGCCGCGGACGTCGGTCTCCCGCCGGTTGTACAGGAACTCGCTGGTCCAGTTGACGCTGCCCAGCGAGAAGTCGGCCGACGCGTAGACGTTCTTGCGCTCCTGGCGGTTGATGACGTGCGCGGAATCGATGAAGTCGTAGTTCAGCACGTCCTCGAAGTAGGCCTGCCCCCCGTTTGCGTAGGTGCCGTTGGTGCGGGGACGGTAGCCCGGGAACGGACCGATGGTGACGCCGTCCGGCGAGGGGATATAGCGCGTGCCGAACGCCGCATCGATGATGGTGTTGGCGTACAGGTTGCCCGCGGTGCAGCCGCCCAGCCCGGTGTCACCGATGATCGAGCGGTCCTCGCGGTCGATGCGGTTGCCAGCCTGGTCCCAGGCCAGGTCTTCGGGGCAGCGCAGGAACCGGCGGTCGCGGATCGTGAGCGGCTCGTGGATGAAGTACTCGCCCGCCAGCACGATGCTGCCGTTGTCGAAGTTCCAGCCGGTGGCGCCGGAAATGGTGAAGATCTCGCCACCGCCCGAGAACGGCACGCGGGTGCCGACGGAGATCTCCGGACGGTCGATGTTCCTGCGCGTGATCAGGTTGACCACGCCGGCCACCGCGTCGGAGCCGTAGATCGAGGACGAGCCGTCCTTCAGGATCTCGGCGCGCTGGACGACGCTCGACGGAATCACGTTGAGGTCGAATGCGCCGACCTGGCCGCGCGTGCCGGCCGGGCCGGGGCGCTTGCCGTTGAGCAGCACCAGGGTGCGGTTTTCGCCGAGGCCACGCAGCGAGACGGTCTGCACGCCCGTGCCGCCCTCGACGACGAAGCCGCCGAACTGGTGGCTGATCTGGGTGGAGCCGGCGGCCACGCTCGACTTCTGCAGGAACTCGGCGGTGTCGACCTGGCCCACCGTCACGTTCGTGTCAGCGGTGATCACCTGGACCGGGGAGACCGAGTCGAACTCGACGCGGCGCAGCAGCGAGCCGGTCACGGTGATGCGGTCGAGATCGGTCGCCTGTCGGGTCTCGCTGCTGGCTTCGGCCGGTTCGGATTCGTCCGCTTCCTGGGCCATTGCTGCCGGACCGTAGAGGCAGGCTGCAACTGCCACGAACAGCGGCAACTTCTTGTAAATATTGCGCTTGTTGGTGCTATCACGCATGTGGAGGCCCCCATAGGAGTTGATCGACGGACGAACACGATGTTACGCCCCGGTTAAGCGAGTATAGGTGGGTGGATCAGGTTCACGCAATATTTACTTACTTTGCCAACAGTTTTGCCGATAACCATCACGAAATGGCAACTGGCGGCGGGCCGCGCTTGGCATGTGCAGTCGCCAACTGATTGATTAGAAGGCAATTATTCTTGCCCGTCGCCCCCGGTCCCGGGATGGCGATACTCTTGAGCATGGGGTGCCATCGGGTTGCGTATGCAACCACCCGTTCAAGTTCGGTATGGACATCATCCTGAAACCGGCGCGCTTCGGCGCGGGAGAAACAGCGCGTGAAAAACCGAAGGGCCCCGTTGCCGGGGCCCCTCCAACTCATCCTGGGCGGATGCCCCCGGATCAGAGCCCGCCGGGACCGCAGTCCTCGCGCAGGAACTCCTCGATCAGGCCCAGCGTCGTCTCCTGGTGGCGGTAATACCAGGGCATGCTGTGCGGCATGTCGGGGATCAGCTCGTAGCGGGCCGGCACCTTGTCCTTGATGGCGGCATAGAAGCTGCTGGCGTGCTGCGCCGGAGTGCGCACGTCGCGGTCGCCGACGTACAGCAGGACCGGGATATTGGCCTTGTCGGTGTTGCGCATCGGGTCCATGCCCTTCACGGTCTGGCCCTGGAGGATGCGCGCCACGTGGTTGTCGCTCCATGTCCGGCCGATCTTGGTCAGGTCGGTGACCGGGGCGCCGGAGATCGCGCACTGGTACGGGCTGTCGGGTCGCACCGCGGCCGCGGCGGCGGCGAACCCGCCGTACGAGTAGCCGAAGATCGCGAGACGGTCGGGGTCGGCGATGCCTTCCTTGACCAGCCATGCCGCGCCGTCGTCCTTGTCGTCCTGCATCTTCTGGCCCCATTCGGCATCGCCGGCCAGCCAGAGCTTGTGCCCGAGGCCCGCCGAGCCGCGGTACTGCGGGCGCAGGACCGCGTAGCCGCGCGAGGTCAGGAACGGCACCCAGCCGGTCGCGTCCCAGCCGGCGTAGTCGCGGGCCCACGGCCCACCATGTGGGTGGATGATGGTGGGCAGCGGACCGTCGGAGGGCTTCCAGCCGGCCGGCAGGTCGAGGATGGCGGGGATCTGCAGGCCGTCGCGCGCGGGATAGGCCACCCACCGTTGTTCGCCGATGAACTCGGGCTTGATCCAGGGGCGCTGTCCGCCCAGCTCCACCACCCGCTGCCGTTCGAGGAGCAGGCCGTAGACCGCCGGATGCTGCGCGCTGCTGGCCGAGAACAGCACGCGCGACAGGTCGTCGTTGTACCCGTTGAGGTCGACCGTCCGGCCGGGGTAGGCCTGCTTCAGCGAGGCGTGGATCGCGGCCAGGTCGCGATCGACGTAGTTGGCTTCGCGTTCCGGGCCGTCGACGATGAAGCCGACCACCTTGTTGAAGTTGCTCGGCTGCGAGCCGAGGATCAGGCCGCCGATCGAGAACTCGGGATGGGCCAGCAGCGGCTCGTCGTCGAAGCTGCGGGTGGCCGGGTCGTACATCCAGGCCTGGATCCGGTCCGAGAACAGGTTGGTCAGGACGTAGAACTTGCCGGTCTCCTCGTCGATCCCGGTGACGGCGACCGTGTAGCGCTCGCTCACCTTGCGGGTGAGGTTCTCGTGGACTTCGAACTGGCCGGTGGCCGGGTTCTTGACCAGGATGCGCTGTTCGTACTCGTCGCCGGACACCGGCTCGCGCTCGATCCGGGTCAGGACCTCGCCGTTGCGCGGGTTGAACAGGCCGGGGACGGTGCGCCCGACGCCGCGGAACAGCATCGAGGTCGCGCCGGTGCGCAGGTTGTAGAGATAGTAGTTGCTGCCCAGCGTGGCGGTGTTGAGCTGCTCGATGACGACGTTGTCCGGGTCCAGCGGGAGCGTGTTGACCACGGCAGCGGTACCCATGATATCGAGGCAGCGCTGGACGTCCTGGGAAATGCCGAGCCGCCGGGTATTGTCGGTGAAGGCCTCGTTGAACTTCTTGTGCGCGACGTCGGCCAGGTAGACCTTGGTCACGAACGTGCGGGTGGCGCCGGCGCTCCTGCCTTCCAGGCCGCAAGGCCCGAGCTGGCCGGTCCACTCCTGGCGGCCGAGCACAAGCATGCGGTCGGCCTTCATGGCGGTGGCGGCGATGAACTTCATCCGGTCCCCGGACGGGGTGATGATCGGACCCCTGTCCAGGTTGTCCAGGTCCCAGGTGGCCACGCCGGTGTCCCTGTTGTCGGAGCCGGGCATGGCGACGATGGCGACCAGGTTCTTCCCGTCGGTGCTCATGGACACCGACTGGATGTCCGGGAGCCGGGCGAAGGCATCGATCGGAATCGGCTCCGCGGCCAGCGAACCGCCCGTGAACAGGCAAAGCGACATGGCTGCCGCACGCAGGAATCTGGATGTTCTCATTACGCCCCCCGGAGCATGGATCGGTGGAGATGGTGCTGTCGCGCCAGCGACACGGCGCCGGCCGGTGTACCAGCGTGTAGCCAGGACGCGCAGATGATAACGGTTGTGACCACCGACCAGTCGATCCTCGTCGCGCGTGTACTGTGCCACGTTCGCGTGAAGACGCGGGGCGTGCTGGGCTAGACTGAAAGACCGCTTTCCCAAGGTCGGTGCCAGCATGATGGTCCACCCACGCGCGGTACAGGGCGAGCTCAGGCCGCTCCCGCACATCCGCAACATCCTCGCAGTCGGTTCCGGCAAGGGGGGCGTAGGAAAATCAACCACTTCCGTGAATCTGGCGCTGGCCTTGGCCGCCGATGGCGCGCGCGTCGGGGTGCTGGATGCGGACGTGTACGGCCCGAGCATCCCGACCATGCTGGGGCTGTCGGGCAAGCCGGAGAGCCCGGACGGGAAGTCGATCGTGCCGATGCGGGCGCACGGGATCGAGACCATGTCGATCGGGGTGCTGGTCGACCAGGACACGCCGATGATCTGGCGCGGGCCGATGGCGACCTCGGCGCTGACCCAACTGCTCAACGACACGCGCTGGGGCGGGGAGGACGGGCTGGACTATCTGATCATCGACCTGCCGCCGGGCACCGGCGACATCCAGCTCACGCTGGCGCAGAAGATCCCGGTCGCCGGCGCGGTGGTGGTGACCACGCCGCAGGAGGTGGCCACGCTGGACGCGCGCAAGGCGCTGCGGATGTTCGAGAAGGTGGAGGTGGCGGTGCTGGGGCTGGTGGAGAACATGGCCCAGCACGTGTGTTCGAACTGCGGCCACGTCGAGCACCTGTTCGGACAGGGCGGCGGCGAGCGCATGGCCGCGCAGTACGGGGTGCCGCTGCTGGGTTCGCTGCCGCTGGAGATCGCGATCCGCGAGCAGGGCGACGTGGGCGTGCCGATCGTGGCCTCGGCGCCGGAGTCGGCGGCGGCGCAGGCCTACCGCGCCACCGCGCGCCGGCTGCTGGAGGAACTGGACAAGCGCCCTCGGGTGCGCGGGGGGATTTCCGCCTCGCTGCTGTAGCCGCAGGCGCGCATGCCGGCGGCCGCGCCCGGTTCCGGGCGCCGCTGGCCGGCCCTACAATGACGCGATTGGCCGCAGGCCGCAGGGAACACCGCATGAGCATCAAGAGCGACCGCTGGATCCGGCGGATGTCGGAGCAGCACGGCATGATCGAGCCTTACGAGCCCGGCCAGGTGAAGTTCGTCGACAGGGGCGGGGCCGACGGCGGCCGGATCGTCAGCTACGGCACGTCCAGTTACGGCTACGACGTGCGCTGCTCGCGCGAGTTCAAGGTGTTCACCAACATCAATTCCACGATCGTCGACCCGAAGAATTTCGATCCCAAGAGCTTCGTCGACATCGAGGCGGACGAGTGCATCATCCCGCCCAATTCCTTCGCCCTGGCGCGCACGGTCGAGTATTTCCGGATCCCGCGCGACACCCTGGTGGTGTGCCTGGGCAAGAGCACCTACGCGCGCTGCGGGATCATCGTCAACGTCACCCCGCTCGAGCCGGAGTGGGAGGGCCACGTGACCCTCGAGTTCAGCAACACCACGCCGCTGCCGGCGCGCATCTATGCCAACGAGGGCGTGGCCCAGATGCTGTTCTTCCAGGCCGATGCGGACGACGTGTGCGAAACCTCGTACCGGGATCGCGGCGGCAAGTACCAGGGCCAGACCGGGGTCACCCTGCCGCGTACCTGATGGCGCGGCGGCTTCAGCCGCCCGGGGGCAGCACGCGCACGCCGTCGTGCTCGAGCGCTGCGCGCAGCGCGCTGGCCAGCTGCGCAGCGTCGGGACGGTCGCCGTGCAGGCACAGGGTCTGCGCATGAAGCGCGACCGGGCTGCCGTCGCCGGCAAGCGCGTGGCCGTGGCGCAGGATCGAGCGCACCTGGGCCAGCGCGCCGTCCACGCCGTCGATCACCGCGCCGGGCGCCTCGCGCGGCAGCAGCCGGCCGTCGGCCTGGTAGCGGCGTTCGGCGAAGACTTCCGCGGCCACTTCGAGCCCGAGCCTGCGCCCGGCGCGTTCAAGGCTTGAACCGGACGGCGCGTAGAGCCACAGCCCGCGGTCGATCGCGGCCACCGCGCCGGCCAGCGCGTCGGCGATGGCGTCGTCGCGCGCGGCCAGGTTGTACAGCGCGCCGTGCGGCTTGACGTGGCGCAGGCGCGCGCCGGCCGCGTCGCAGGCCGCGGCCAGGCGCGCGACCTGCGGTTGTACGAGGGCGTGCACGGCGGCCGGATCGAGCGGCAGCTCGCGGCGGCCGAAATGCGCGCGGTCTTCGAACGAGGGATGGGCGCCGATCGCGACCGCATGCCGCAGGCACAGCACGACCGCCCGGGCCATCGTCGCGGCGTCGCCGGCGTGGCCACCGCAGGCCAGGCTGGCCGAGCTGATGTGGGGCACGATCGCGGCGTCGTCGCCGCAGCCCTCGCCGAGATCGCAGTTGAAGTCGATCCGGTCAGTCATCGCGCCTGCGCCTGCTCTCGATCGCCAGCGCGATTGTATGCAGGCGCTCGCGCTGGCGCTGCAGCGCCTGCCGCGCCTCATCGCGCGAGCACGGCGCGAAGCGCAGCCGGTCGCCGGGGCGCAGCTGGGCCAGCAGCGGCCAGTCGGCGCGGATGGCGTGGCCGATGCGCGGGTAGCCGCCGTGGGTCTGGGCATCGGCGAGCAGCACGATGGGCTGTCCGTCGGGCGGCAGCTGCACCGTGCCCGGCAGCACCGGTTCGGAAATCCGCTCGGAAGGATCGGCGGCAGCCAGCGCGGAGCCCTGCAGGCGCAGGCCCTGGCGGTTGCTGTCCGCGGCCACGCGCCAGGCGCGCGCGTGCAGGGCGCCGTCGGGCGCGGTGGCGTCGCTGCCGGCCAGCACCCGCACCAGCGGTTCGGCGCCGGCGGGGCGCTGGTCGAAGGCCGGGTCGATCCACCAGTTCGCGATGCGCAGGGCGGAAACCTCGTGCGCCGCTGCCAGGGGCAGGCGGTCGCCGCGGCGCAGCGCGCGGCCGTCGCGGCCGCCGAAACCGCCGCGCAGGTCGGTGCCGGTGCTGCCCAGGCAGGGTTCGACGGCGAAGCCGCCCGCGACGGCCAGGTAGCCGCGCGCGCCGTTGGTGCAGCGGCCCAGGCGCAGGGTGCTGCCGGCGGGCAGTTCGACCGGCCGGCAGCCCGGGACCGGGACGCCGTCGACCTCGGCCTCCATCGCTCCGCCGCACAGGGCGATGCGCGCGCCGGCGTGGAAGCGCAGCGTCGGGCCGGCGAGGGTGGTTTCCAGGGCGCAGGCGTCGGCGGCGTTGCCGGCCAGCAGGTTGGCGAGCGCGAACGACCACGGGTCGAGCGCGCCGCCGCTGGCGATGCCGAAGCGGCGCAGGCCGGGCCGGCCGGCATCCTGCAGCAGGCTGGCGACACCGGGCGCCACGACCTCGACGCTCATGCGCTGCCGGCGGCCAGCGCGTCGAAGCGCGCCTGGTCGATCGCCACGAAGCGCACGATCGCGCCCGGCGCAAGCAGGCAGGGCGGTTCGCGCGCAGGATCGAACAGCGCGGCGGGGGTGCGGCCGACCAGGTGCCAGCCGCCGGGGTCCTCGCGCGGGTAGATGCCGGTCTGGGCGCCGCCGATCGCCACGCTGCCGGCGGCCACGCGCGGGCGCGGGGTGGCCAGGCGCGGCGTGGCCAGGCGCGGGTCCAGTCCCAGCAGGTAGGGAAAGCCGGGCGCGAAGCCGGTCATCGCCACCCGGTATTCGCCGGCGCAGTGCAGGGCGATCGCCCCGGCCCGGTCCAGGCCGGCGCGCGCGGCCAGCGCGTCCAGGTCGGGGGCGAAGGCCGGCGCGTGGCAGACCGGGATCTCGATGACTGGCGCCGGCGTCGCGGGCCGCATCGGCGCCGGAGCGTCGTCGTCGAGCAGCATGCGCACCGTATCCATCGCCGCTTCCAGCGACATGCGCGGGTCCAGGCACAGCGCCAGCGACGCGTAGGCGGGCACCAGTTCGTGCAGCCACGGCAGCTGGGCGTCCTGCAGCCGCTGCGCCAGCGCGTGCACGCGTGCGTTCACCGCCGGGTCGATGCGGCGGTCCAGGCGCAGCAGCAGGGCGTCCTCGCCGAGAGGCTCGATCGCGACCGGGTTCACGCCCGCAGCGCGGCGTCGAGCAGGCGGATCCGGGCCACCAGCGCATCGGGCGAGTACGGGCGCGCGGCAACCCGGCCCCAGACCGGCGCGGGCCACGCCGGGTCGTCCTCGAAGCGCGCCACCAGGTGCACGTGCAGCTGCGGCACCAGGTTGCCGAGCGCGGCCACGTTGAGCTTGAACGGGCGGAACACCTCGCGCAGGGCGCGTCCGGCCAGGTCGATCTCGTCGGTCAGCAGGTGCCGCCGCGGGGCGTCGAGGTCGAGCAGCTCGCGCGCGCCGGGCACGCGCGGCACCAGCACCAGCCACGGGTAGTTGGCATCGTCCATCAGCCGCAGGTCGCACAGCTCCAGCGTCGCCAGCGGATGGGTGTCCGCGGCCAGCTGCGGATGCAGGGCGTAGGGGCCGGGGTCCTGGGCATGCGGGCTCATCGGGCGGCTCCTTCAGCGCAGCGCGGCATCGAGGAAGTCCAGCGTGCGCTTGCGCGCGAGCGCGGCGCTGGCGGGGTGGAAATGGCGCGGGTCGACGTCGCGGTTGAAGGCGTGGCCGGCCTCGGGATACACGTGGACAGCCGCCCCGGGCCAGGCCTCGCGGTGCGCCTGGATGTCCTCCGGCGGCGTGCTCTGGTCCTGGCCACCGAAGTGGAACAGCATCGGCGCGCGCAGGGGCTCGTCGAGGAACGGTCGCGAGCGCGCGCCGTAGTACGACACCGCCGGCAGCCCGAGCCGGGTGTTGGCCAGCAGCGCCATGCTGCCGCCCCAGCAGAATCCGACCGCGGCGGCGCGCAGGCCTTCGCCCTGAAGCCGCTCGGCGGTGGCGCGCAGCCCGGCCACGGCCCGTTCGGTGCCCAGCCCGGCGACCAGCTCGCGGCCGCGGGCGAAGCCGGCCTCGTCGTAGCCCAGCTCCACGTTGCGCGCCACGGGGTCGAACAGGGCCGGTGCGATCGCCACGTAGCCGGCCGCGGCATAGCCTTCGGCCACGCTGCGGATGTGCTCGTTGACGCCGAAGATCTCCTGGATCACCACGATCGCGCCCAGCGCGGCGGCCCCGTCGGGCGGAGCGGCCCTCCAGGCGTCGACCGGTCCATGCGGCCCGTGGATGACGATGTCGCGGCCCATGCCCTGGCTCCATCGGGGGAATCGGGATTCTAGCCGAGGCTATACTTCGCGCCCCGTGACGCCGCGCGCCGCGCCGTCCCGCCCTCCCCACGGTCGTCCATGTCCGCAGCCAGTCCCAAGGTCGGTTTCGTCAGCCTCGGCTGCCCCAAGGCGCTGGTCGACTCCGAGCGCATCCTCACCCAGCTGCGGGTGGAGGGCTACGAGCTGGTGCCCAGCTACGACGACGCCGACGTGGTGGTGGTCAACACCTGCGGCTTCATCGATTCGGCGGTGACCGAGTCGCTCGATGCGATCGGCGAGGCGATGGCCGAGAACGGCAAGGTGATCGTGACCGGCTGCCTGGGCAAGCGCGCGGACATGATCCGCGGGCAGTTCCCCGACGTGCTCTCGATCAGCGGCCCGCAGGACTATGCCAGCGTGATGGGCGCGGTGCACGAGGCGCTGCCGCCGCGGCACGATCCGTTCGTGGACCTGCTGCCGCGGCGCGCGCTGGAAGACGATATCGGCATCAAGCTCACGCCCAGGCACTACGCCTACCTCAAGATTTCGGAAGGCTGCAACCACCGCTGCAGCTTCTGCATCATCCCCTCGATGCGCGGCGACCTGGTCTCGCGCCCGGTGGACGAGGTGCTGCGCGAGGCCGAGCGGCTGGTGCAGCGGGGCGGGGTGAAGGAGCTGCTGGTGATCTCGCAGGACACCTCGGCCTATGGCGTCGACGTGCGCTACGCCGAGCGCGAATGGCGCGGCAGGACGTACCAGACCCGGATGAAGGCGCTGTGCGAAGGCCTGGCCGAACTGGGCGTGTGGACGCGGCTGCACTACGTGTATCCGTATCCGCACGTGGACGAGGTCATCCCGCTGATGGCCGAGGGCAGGCTGCTGCCGTACCTGGACATCCCGTTCCAGCACGCCAGCCCGCGGATCCTGAGGCTGATGAAGCGCCCGGGCGCGGTCGACAGGGTGCGCGAGCGCATCGCGCGCTGGCGCGAGGTCTGCCCGGAACTGACCATTCGCAGCACCTTCATCGTCGGCTTCCCCGGCGAGACGGACGCGGAGTTCGAGGAACTGCTGGATTTCCTGCGCGAGGTGCGGCTCGACCGCGTCGGCGCCTTCGCCTATTCGCCGGTGGACGGCGCGGGCGCGAACGCGCTGCCCGATCCGGTGCCCGACGCGCTCAGGCAGGAGCGACTGGCGCGGTTCATGGAGGTGCAGGCGGAGATTTCGGCGCAGAAGCTCGAGGCCAGGGTCGGCAGCGTGCAGCGCTGCCTGGTGGACCTGGTCGACGGCGACCTGGCGATCGCGCGCAGCATGGCCGACGCGCCCGAGATCGACGGCGTGGTGCAGATCCAGAACGGCCTTGAGGCGGGCCTGCAGCCGGGCGACTTCGTCGATGTCGAGATCCTGGGCAGCGACGAGCACGATCTGTACGGCGAGGCGCTGCCGGCGCTGCAAGTGATCGGCTGACGCGGCGATCCTGCTCCTTCCCCAGCCTGCGGGGGAGGGAAAACATCATTCCGCGCTGCGCTCAGCCGGCGTGGCGCACGTCGATGATGAAGCAACATGGGTTGGGGTGAACGAAGGGAACCCCAACAGTGCGCCGCATGCGAACCGGATGTTGGGGTTCGCAGGCTCACCCCAACCTATTTGCTGGCGTAGCGCACGGCGATGATGCAGAACCTCGCGACGCCACCCGGGAGCTGCGCTTCGAACTCGTCGTCGACGTGCTTTTTCAGCATCGCGCGGGCGAGCGGGGAGTCGATGCTGATCCAGCCGAGCTTCGCGTCGGTTTCGTCCGGACCGACGATGCGATAGAAACATAGGTTGGGGTGAACGAAGGGAACCCCAACAGCGCACCGCATGCGAACCGGATGTTGGGGTTCGCAGGCTCACCCCAACCTATTTGCTGTCGTAGCGCACGGCGGTGATGCAGAACCTCGCGACGCCACCCGGCAGCTGGGCTTCGAATTCGTCGTCGACGCGCTTTTTCAGCATCGCGCGGGCGAGCGGGGAGTCGATGCTGATCCAGCCGAGTTTCGCGTCGGTTTCGTCCGGACCGACGATGCGGTAGCGCGCGGTGTCGCCGCTGGCGGCGTTTTCCAGCTCCACGTGCGCGCCGAAGTACACCGCCTGCGGATCGGAGGGTGCGCTGTCGATCACGCGCAGCCCCTCCAGCCGCTTGCCCAGGTAGCGCACGCGACGGTCGATCGCGCCCAGCTGCTTCTTGCGGTAGGTGTATTCGGCGTTCTCGGAGCGGTCGCCCTCGGCCGCGGCGGCGGCAAGCGCCTTCACCACCTCGGGCCGCTCGATCCGCCACAGCGTGTCGAGTTCCGCCTTCAGGCGGGCCTGGCCTTCCGGCGTGACCAGGGCGGTGCCGTGCTCGGCAGGCGGACGCCAGCGGCCCAAGCGACGCGCCCTCAGTTCCGGCGCAGGCTGAGGTTGCCGCTGCCTGGGTGCGGATTTCCCGCGTCGTCGAGCAGCTGCAGTTCGCTGCTGGAGGCGATCGCGAAACTGCGGTCGGACTCGCGCTTGCTGTCCGGATCCAGCAGCAGTCGTTCGCCCGAGGCGTCGACCGTCCAGGTTCCGGTGGTTTCGATCCGGTCGCTGCCGCCCTGGCGGGTTTCGGCCAGCGCGAAGCGGCCGTCGCCTTCGATCCGCAGCGTGGTGTCGATGCCGGGGCAGTCGGCGCAGGGCAGGGTGCCGGCGAACGCGCCGGCAAGGGCCTTGCGGTCGAAGCCCTCGGGATCGCGCGCCGGATGGTGGACGACGGCCACGGCGTCGGTGCCGGCCAATGCGGCGTCGACCGCCTTGTCCGGTCCTGCCGCAGCGCTCGGGCCGGACGCGGCCTGCGCGATCGGTTCGGCCGGTTCAGGCGGCGCGGGCGGTGGATTGCAGGCCGCCAGCGCCAGGCACAGCGCGGCCGGCGCGCAGGCGCGGACGGAAACAAAGCAGATGGAACCAGGGCGCGTGGAAACAGGGCGCAGGTCGTTCATGGTGGACATGGCGAAATCCCCGTGGGCGGACATGGTGCCTGCAATCCTCGGCCGGCGGCGGTGAACGCGTCGTGTCCCCGCCGCGGCGCGCGCTATTTCAGGATTCCGCCCAGCAGTCCGCGCACGATGCGGCTGGTGATGGTGCGTGCGGCCTGCTTGCCGGCCGCCTGGACCACGCCCTGGCGGCGTCTGGTTCCGAACAGGAATTCGCTGACCGCGCGGCCCAGCCCGCCTTCCTCCTCCTGCGCGGCGTCCTGCCTGCCCTTCGCCGGCGGCGCGCCGGCGTGCGCGGTTGCCGCTTCGGCGCGCTGCGCGAGCATCTCGGCCGCCGACTCGCGGTTGACCGCGCGATCGTACTTCCCGCCCACCGGGCTGCCGGCGCGCACCTGCGCACGCTCGGCTTCGGTGATCGCGCCCATGCGGCAGCGCGGCGGCGCGACCAGGGTGTGTTCGACCGGCATCGGGATGCCCTTGTCCTGCAGGGTCGAGACCAGCGCCTCGCCGGTGCCGAGCGTGCCCAGGACGCGCGCGACGTCGAGGTCGGGATTGCTCACGAAGGTCTCGGCCGCGGTCCGGACCGCCTTCTGGTCGCGCGGCGTAAACGCGCGCAGCGCGTGCTGCACCCGGTTGCCGAGCTGGCCGAGGATGTCGTCGGGCACGTCGTCGGGGAACTGCGAGCAGAAGTACACGCCCACGCCCTTGGAGCGGATGATGCGGACCACCTGTTCGATCCGGCGCTGCAGCGCAGGCGGCGCGTCGTCGAACAGCAGGTGGGCCTCGTCGAACACGAATACGAGCCGCGGCTTGTCCAGGTCGCCGACCTCGGGCAGGGTTTCGAACAGTTCCGACAGCAGCCACAGCAGGAAGCTCGAATACAGCCGCGGCCTGAGCACCAGCCGGTCGGCGGCGAGGATGCCGATCACGCCACGGCCGTCCGGAGTGGTGCGCATCAGGTCGGCCAGCTCCAGCGCCGGCTCGCCGAAGACGTGGTTGCCGCCTTCCTGCTCAAGGCGCAGCAGCGCGCGCTGGATCGCGCCGATCGACTGCGGACTGACCAGGCCGTATTCGGTCGACACCGCCTTGCGTTCGGCGGCCAGCAGGTTGAGCAGGGCGCGCAGGTCTTCCAGGTCCAGCAGCAGCAGGCCGCGGTCGTCGGCGAGCTTGAACGCGATGTCGATCACGCCCGACTGGGTGTCGTTGAGTTCGAGGATGCGCGAGAGCAGGGTCGGCCCCATCTCGCTGACCGTGGTCCGCACCGGGTGGCCGAGCTGGCCGAACAGGTCCCAGAACACCACCGGGCTGGCGGTCGGCGTCCAGCCGTCGATCCCGATCTGCCCGACCCGCGCCTGCAGCTTGTCGTTGCTGCTGCCGGCCACCGCCAGCCCGGCCACGTCGCCCTTCACGTCGGCCAGGAACACCGGCACGCCGATGCGCGAGAAGCCCTCGGCCAGGGTCATCAGGGTGACCGTCTTGCCGGTGCCGGTGGCGCCGGCCACCAGGCCGTGGCGGTTGCCGTATTTCGGCAGCAGGTGCACGGCGCCGCCGTCGGGAGTGGTGATCGCCTTGCCGACGAGGATGGGATCCATGCGCGCAGTCCTGGTGGAGTGCGGACGATTCTAGGCGCTGGACCGCGCCCGGCCCAGCCTCCGCGCCGGTTCCTTGTGGCCCCGCGGTGCAGCGGATACCCTGCGGGCCGCTTTTGCTCCCCCTCCCGGTGGTTGATGTCCGTTTTTGTCCGTGTCGCCCGCTGGCTGCTGCCCGCAGCCGTCCTCGCCTGTGTCCTGGCCGCGCCCGCGCACGCGCAGTCGCGTCGCGCCCAGGCCGCGATCGACGCGCTGAACGAGCGCATGCTCGCTGCCGAAACGCGCTATCGCGAGGCGCTGGTGAAGATCGGCAACGCCGATCCGGCCGGCATGGACGAAAGCAATGCCGCGCTGGAGGACATGGAGGACGTGCTGGTCGAATGCGGCAGCATCAAGGGTTGCCGCAGCAGCGACCTGCTGGCCGGCTACAAGCGGCTGCTCAAGGCCCAGGCGGACGCCGCGGCCGGCGTGGTTGCCGACGAGGGCGAGGGCGAGGGCGATTCCACCCTGATCGACGACGGCGCCGCCCCCGCCACCGGCGCCGTGCCCGACGCCGCCTCCCTGCTGGCCGCAGAGGACCGGCGTTTCCTCGAACTGGTGCAGATGAACCCGGCGGTGCAGGCCGGCATCCGCCGCTGGCTGACCGACATGCGCGTGTCGCTGATCACCAGCCACGAGAACTACCAGTACATGCAGCACCTGATGTCGCCGGCGTTCAAGCGCCGCGGCCTGCCCGAGGCGCTGCTGTTCGGCATCCTGGCCAAGGAATCCAACGGCCGCGTGCACTCGCGCTCGCGCGCGGGCGCCGCCGGGCCGCTGCAGTTCATGCCGGCCACCGGTCGGCGTTTCGGCCTGGGTCCCGATGGTCGCGGTTTCGACACCCGCTACGATCCGCGCGCATCGGCCGACGCCGCGGCGGTCTACCTGGGCGAGCGTTACGCCGAGCTGGGCAACAACATCGAGCTGTGGCTGGCGGCCTACAACGGCGGCGAGGGGCGGGCGCGTCGCGTGCATCGTGAATTCAGCGGACGCAGCTTCTGGGACGCCGACGTCTACGGCGAGTTCCCGCCGGAAACCAGGGACTACGTGCCGATGGTGATCGCCGCGGCGTGGCTGTTCCTGCATCCGAAGGAGTACGGCCTGAGCTTCCCGCGGGTGGACGCGCGGCCGGCGGCGATCGGGCTGCGGCGGCCGGCCTCGATCTACGAGCTGACGATCTGCCTGGGCAACGGCGGCACCCGCGACGGCTACATGCGCGTGCTGCGCAACCTCAATCCGCAGTACGAGGCCGAGGCATGGATCCCGGCCGGCACCCGGCTCAACGCCACCGTGCGCATGGCCGGCCTGTACGAGCGCTGGTGCACCCGCGGCGCACGCGCCGAACTGGCGCGGACCCTCGTCAACAGCGACCCGGCCACCGCGATCGTGCGGGTGGGCGACATGGAAACGGTGACCCTGTCCGACGGCACCGTGATCCAGCAGCCCGCCGCGCAGCCCGCCGCCGCGCCAACCCCGGCTCCGGCCCCGGCCAGGCCGCGCACCCATCGCGTGGCTTCCGGTGAAACCCTGAACGCGATCGCTCGGCGCTACAGCTGCGAGGTCCGCTCGCTGGCGGCGGCCAACGGCATCAAGCCGCCGCGCTATGCGCTGCGGGCGGGACAGACGCTGAAGCTGCAGGGCTGCCGCTAGGAATCCGGGCTGTCGCCGCTGCGCAGGCGGGGGCGGTGTCGTCGGGTTGTCGCGGCGAACGCCATGGTTCCATGGCGTGGCGTTTCGTTGCTGCCGGATGTGCGCCGCCCGGATGCCGGCCGCCGGCTGGAGCCGTCCCTGCGGGAGATGGGCCGGATCGCTTGCGCGATGTCGGGAATGTCCTGCAGGAGCGCTCCAGCCGCGACTGTTCCATCGGATTCTGCGTCGCCGGAGTGCCCGTCGCGGGCTGAAGCCGCTCTTGCCGTTGCGCGCGGGGCTCTCCATCCCTCCCCTTCAAGGGGAAGGCCGGGGCTAGGGATGGCGTTCGGGAATGGCCGGCCGCCACCCGGGGGAGGCGGCCGAGCCACCGCCTGTTTCAGTCGCCCGAGCTGTCGTCATCCGCGCTTGCGTCTTCCGCTTCGCGCTCGACCGACGTGGCCTCGCGCAGTTCGGCCTTGGTCTGGCGCAGCGCGGCCATGTCGAGCGGCTGGATGCTGCGGATGTGGCAGCGGATGCGGATCGAGGAGGTGCCGGGGCCGACCGGGGTGATCGAGTCGAAGCGCGAGGCGATCGTCCCGCTGCGGCTGGAGACGCGGATCGCGTGCGCGAACGACAGGTCGGGACAGGGTCCGCTCAGCTCGAGCAGGAACGCCTGGTTGGGGGTCGTCCGCAGCACCAGGGCGCTGTTGCCCACGGAACTCCATCCGGCGAAACGAATGGGATGCCTGATCGAGTTGACCGGTTCGCCGGCATGGGCGCGGAGCAGCGTGAGCCGTTCGGCATCGCTCATCCGCGGGCCGCTTGCGCAGGCGGAGAGGGCGAGGACGAGGAGCAGGAGGGAGGCAACTGCAATCAGGCGGTTCATGTCCGGACTCCTGTGCTGTGGGATCACGAGGACGGATCGACACCGACGCCGATCGATCAGCGCGAAGGTTGCCTCGCGACTCTACCCCCGCCGATTCCACGAGACCAGCCTGATGCCGCCACCATCCTATGGAGATGCCCCGGGGTTGGTGGTTGGTGGGTTATCGGGAAGGGTGGGTGGGGCGGGTCGTCCGCTTTTACCAACTACCAACGACCAACCACCAACCATGCTCCTCAGTACTCCGCAATGCCGGCCGATCCGTCGGGCGTCCGGGTCGGCGCGTTCGTCATGTCTGCAGCAGGCGCAGGCGAGCGCCGGGCGATCCGCGAGTCAGGCGCCCGTCCGCCGCGCCAGGGCCTGCCCCAGCCGCACCGCGGTTTCCGCCTGCAGCGCAGGATCCAGCTCGGCCACGCCCGGCGGCAGCAGCACGATCACGGTCGAGCCGTAGTTGAACCGCGCCATTTCCTCGAACCGCTCCAGCACGATCTCCTCGCTGGTCCAGCTCTTCGCGGTGATGCGGTCGCCGTAGGCGGGGATCTCCTCGCCGCTCCATACCGTCTCCACGCCCGAGACCAGCAGCGCGCCGACCATCACCACCGCCATCGGCCCGAACCCGGTGTCGAAGTGGCAGACCAGGCGCTCGTTGCGCGCGAACAGTCGCGGCACCGAGGCCACCGCGTCCGGACCGACCGAGAACAGCCGCCCGGGCACGTGCACGGTTTCCAGCAGGCGCCCGGTCCAGGGCATGTGCACGCGGTGGTAGTCCTTCGGCGACAGGTACACCGTGGCGAACAAACCCTCGGCGTAGGGCGCGGCCGCCTGTTCGCTGCCGAGCAGTTCGGCGGCGGTGAACGAGCGGCCCTTGGCCTGGAAGATGCGGCCCTGCTCGATGCGGCCGCACTGGCTGATGCGGCCGTCGGCGGGCATCAGCAGCGTCTGCGGGTCGGGATCGGGCACCCGCGCCCCGGGCTTGAGCGCGCGGGTGAAGAAGGCATTGAAGGTGGGATAGGCGCGTGGATCGGATTCGGCGGCCTCGTCCAGGTCCACGCCGAAGCGCCGCACCACGGTGTCGATCAGCCAGCGCCGCGTGCGCGGGGCGTCGGAGTAGGCCAGTGCCCGCGCGAGCGAGGACAGCAGCCGATGCGGCAGGATCCAGGTCAGGGTGGTGACCAGGCTCACCGCGGCCCCGCTGCGCTGAGCGTGAGGAAATCGGCGGCGATCGCGGCCGGATCGTCGACCGCGCCGCCGGTGACCACGCCGGCCATGCGCCCGCGCGGATCGAGCACCGCCATCGAGGCGCTGTGGTCGATCGAATACTGGTCGGCCGGCGCCCCGTCTGCCGGCGGCACCTTGGCGAACACCATCGTCAGCGAGCGCGTGAACGCTTCCAGGGTCGGGATGTCGCCGGTTGCGGCCAGGGTGTCGCGGTGGAAGGCGTGGGCGTATTCGCCGACGCGGCCGGGCGGGTCGCGCTCCGGGTCGACCGAGACGAACAGCACCCGCGGCCGGGTCGATTCGGGCAGCGATTCCCACTGCTTCTGCGCCTGTGCCATCCGTGCCAGGGTCATCGGGCACACGTCCGGGCAGAAGGTGAAGCCGATGAAGACCAGGGTCCAGTGCCCCTGCAGTTCGCCGGACAGCAGCTGGGTGCCGTCGGACTGCTGGAGCGCGAACGGCGGCAGCTCGCGCGGTTCCGGGAACAGCTTCACCGCCTGCAGTTGCGGCTGGGGTGCGGGCGCGGAGGAAAACCACTGGCGCGAGGCCAGCAGTCCCAGGCCAGCGGACAGGGCGACCAGCAGCACGATGATGACGGTGCGGTTGAACATGCGTGGATCCGTGGCGGGCCGGCCATGATACCCCTGGCGCCGCTATACTTTCCGGTCCGTCCGGACCCGCGCGGGGCCCTGCGATCGCCCGGCGGGCACCGCTTGCATCCGCGTGCGGCCGCTCGAGTCCGCAGCCGCGGGCGACGGATCACCGATCCGTCCACCGCTCCCCGTTCCACCGCCCCGGACCTGCGCCCATGACCGACGAACTGCAGACGATCATCGACCTGATCCGCTACGGCGCCAGCCGCTTCCAGGCGGCCGGGCTCACCTTCGGGCACAGCTACGACAACGCCATCGACGAGGCCACGCAGCTCACCCTGCACGCCCTGCACCTGCCGCACGACCTCGGCCCGGCCTACGGCCAGGCGCGGGTGACCCTGGCGGAAAAGGAAGACGTGCTGGCGCTGTTCCTGCGCCGCATCGAGGAGCGCGTGCCGGCCGCCTACCTGACCGGCGAGGCCTGGTTCGCCGGGCTGAGCTTCGGCAGCGATCCGCGCGCGCTGGTGCCGCGCTCGCCGATCGCCGAACTGATCCTGTCCGGCTTCGAACCCTGGCTGGGCGGTCGCGAGGTGCGGCGCGCGCTGGACCTGTGCACGGGTTCGGGCTGCATCGCCATCGCCATGGCCCACTACAACCCGGACTGGCACGTCGACGGCGCCGACATCAGCGACGAGGCGCTGGCGCTTGCGCGCGAGAACGAGGCGCGGCTGCTGGTGGACAACGTCCGGTTCCTGGAATCCGACCTGTTCGCCGGCCTGCAGGGCGAGCACTACGACCTGATCGTCAGCAACCCGCCCTACGTCACCGACGCCGAGACCGACGCGCTGCCGCGCGAGTATTCGCACGAGCCCGAGCTGGGCCTGCGCGCCGGCGAGGACGGGCTGGACCTGGTGCTGCGCATGCTCCGCGACGCGCCCCTGCACCTGACCGAAGAGGGCATCCTGATCTGCGAGGTCGGCGAATCCGAGCGCCACCTGGTGAAGCTGCTGCCGGAGCTGCCGCTGATGTGGGTCGAGTTCAAGGTCGGGCAGATGGGCGTGTTCGTGGCCGAGCGCCAGGACCTGGTGAAGCACAATGCCCGGATCCGCGCGCTGGCGGACGCGCGCGGGGCTGGGGCATCATCGTCCAACGTCCCGGCGCGGCCGGCGGACGGCGGACTGTTCTGAAGAATCCGAAGGCGTCGAATTGAATACGTTTGGCCATCTGTTCCGCGTCACCACCTTCGGCGAATCGCATGGGCCGGCGATCGGCTGCGTGATCGACGGCTGCCCGCCGGGCGTCGCCATCGCACCCGAAGACTTCACCCGTGACCTGGCGCGGCGCGCCACCGGCAAGACCCGCCACACCTCGGCGCGGCGCGAGGCCGACGAGGTCGAGATCCTCAGCGGCGTGTACGAGGGCGTCACCACCGGCACGCCGGTCGCGCTGCTGATCCGCAACACCGACCAGCGCAGCAAGGACTACAGCGCCATCGCGCGCCAGTTCCGCCCCGGCCACGCCGACTACGCCTACTGGCAGAAGTACGGCATCCGCGATCCGCGCGGCGGCGGGCGCTCCTCGGCGCGCGAAACCACGATGCGGGTGGCCGCGGCGGTGGTGGCGAAGAAGTGGCTGGCGCAGCGCGGCGTCACCGTGCGCGGCCACATGGCCCAGATCGGCGAGGTGCTGCCGCGTTCGCACGACTGGAGCGTGGTCCAGGACAATCCGTTCTTCTGGCCCTGCGCCGAACAGGTGCCGGAGCTGGAAAGCTACATGGACGCGCTGCGCAAGTCCGGCGATTCGGTCGGGGCGAAGATCGTGGCCGTGGCCGACGGCGTGCCGCCGGGCTGGGGCGAGCCGATCTACGGCAAGCTCGACGGCATGCTTGCCGCGGCGATGATGTCGATCAACGCGGTCAAGGGCGTGGAGATCGGCGACGGCTTCGCGTCCGTGGCCCAGAAGGGCACCCAGCACCGCGACGTGATGACGCCCGCGGGCTTCTTGTCCAACCACGCCGGCGGCGTGGTCGGCGGCATCAGCACCGGCCAGCAGGTGGTGGTCTCGGTCGCGTTCAAGCCGACGTCGAGCCTGCGCCTGGCGGTCGAAGGCGTGGACGTGGACGGCAACGTGGTCGACGTCGTCACCACCGGCCGCCACGATCCCTGCGTGGGCATCCGCGCCACCCCGATCTGCGAGGCGATGCTGGCCCTGGTGCTGGTCGACCAGGCGCTGCGCCACCGCGCCCAGTGCGGCGAGGTGGGCGAGGTGTCGCCGCGGATCCCCGGCAGCGTCGATGGCTGAAGCCCGGCCCCGGGTCTGGGTGTCGCAGCCGCTGTTCGCGGACATCGTCGAGCGGCTGACGGAACATTTCGAACTGGACGCCGCGGCGACGGTCACGGCCTGGACGCCGGCGCAGGTCGCCGAACGGCTGCGCGGCGCGAGCGGCGCCCTGGTCACGCTCAACGAGCGCATCGGCCCGACCGAGATCGCCGGCGCGGCGGCGCTGCGCGCGGTCGCCAACGTCGGCGTGGGCTACGACAACCTCGACGTCGCCGCGCTGCAGGCGCGCGGCATCGTCGCCACCAACACGCCCGACGTGCTCACCGAAACCACCGCCGACCTCGGCTTCGCCCTGTTGCTGGCGGCCGCGCGACGCATCACCGAGGGCGAGCGCTGGCTGCGCGCGGGGCGCTGGAGGCAGTGGTCGTTCGATGGCCTGCTCGGCGGCGACGTGCACGGCAGCACGCTCGGCATCCTGGGCATGGGCCGGATCGGGCAGGGCATCGCCCGTCGCGGCGCGCACGGCTTCGGCATGCGCGTGCTGTACCACAACCGGCACCGCCTGGATGCTGGTATCGAAAGCAACTGTCGTGCCTCGTACGTCGACTTCGATACACTGCTGCGCGAGTCGGACCACCTGGTGCTGGTCCTGCCGTATTCCCCACAGACCCGCCACGTGATCGACGCCGCCGCCCTTGCGAAGATGAAGCCCAGCGCGACGCTGACCAACATCGCGCGCGGGGGGCTGGTCGACGAGGCTGCGCTGGCCGACGCGCTGGCCGGCGGCCGGCTCGCGTCCGCGGCGCTGGACGTGTTCGAGGGCGAGCCGGCGGTCGATCCGCGGCTGCTGGCGCTGGACAACATCGTGCTGACCCCGCACGTGGGCAGCGCCAGCCGCGCCACCCGCCGGGCGATGGCGACGCTGGCCGTCAACAACCTGGTTGCCGCGCTCGACCGCGGCCCGGACGCCGGCAATCCGCCCGCCCCGATTACCGGGAAAGCGGCCGCGAAACGATAGGGGAGCCGTCGGCCCGGCCGCGCCCGCGCGGGTTCCCCCGAAATACCCAGGACGCCGCGCGCATGGCCTGCGCGCCGGCGCATGACGCCATCAAACCCCGCCTTCCTCCTTGCCTTACGGACTCCCCATGAACACCCCGAACAACCGCCGTTTCAACGTAGCCGTCGTCGGCGCCACCGGTGCCGTCGGCGAAGTGATGCTGTCGATCCTCGCCGAGCGCGATTTCCCGATCGGCAAGCTGGTCGTGCTCGCCTCCGAGCGCTCGGCCGGCAGCACCGTCGAGTTCCGCGGCGAGGACCACGTCGTCCAGGACCTGGCCACCTTCGACCCGGCCGGCATCGACATCGCCCTGTTCTCCGCCGGCGGCGACACCTCGAAGCAGTACGCGCCGAAGTTCGCCGCCGCCGGCGCGGTGGTGATCGACAACTCCTCGGCCTTCCGCTACGACGACGACGTGCCGCTGGTGGTGAGCGAGGTCAATCCCGACCAGGTGAAGAACCGCCCGCGCGGGATCATCGCCAACCCCAACTGCTCGACCATGCAGATGCTGGTCGCGCTGGCGCCGCTGCACCGCCGCTACGGCATCGAGCGCGTCAACGTGGCCACCTACCAGTCGGTTTCGGGCGCCGGCCGCACCGCGATGGAGGAACTGGGCCAGCAGACCGCGCAGCTGCTGGGCTTCAGCGACATCGACCCGCAGAAGTTCCCGGTCCAGATCGCCTTCAACCTGATCCCGCACATCGACAGCTTCCTCGACAACGGCTTCACCAAGGAGGAGATGAAGCTGGTCTGGGAGACGCGCAAGATCCTCGGCGACGAGTCGATCCAGGTGAACCCGACCGCGGTACGGGTGCCGGTGTTCTACGGCCACTCCGAGGCGGTGGCGATCGAGACCCGCGAGAAGGTCACGCCGGAGGCCGCGCGCGAACTGCTGGCCGCATCGCCGGGCATCGAGGTGGTCGACGACCGCAAGCCCGGCGGCTACCCCACGCCCGTCACCCACGCCTCGGGCAAGGACGCGGTGTACGTCGGGCGCATCCGCGAGGACATCTCGCACCCGCGCGGCCTGAACCTGTGGATCGTCTCGGACAACATCCGCAAGGGTGCCGCGCTCAACGCGGTGCAGCTCGCCGAACTGGTGGCCGCGGAGGGCTGATCGCGGCCGCCGGCACTGCCCGGAGCGGAGTCCGCGGGGCCTGGGCCGGCCTCGCGGCGCTTGACGGTCGCTACGACAATCAATAAGTTGCGCGCATCACCTAGACCGAAGCCTGATCCGGACTCCATGGGGACCCCACCTTGAAGACGCTGGCCGTCCGCCTCGTCCTGCTGCTGGCGCTGCTGCTGCATGCGCCGGCGCTGCTGGCGCTCGGCCTGGGCCAGGTCGAGGTGCGTTCGCGCGCCGGCGAGCCGCTGCTGGCCGAGATCCCGATCATCTCCAGCGATCCGCGCGAGCTGGAGAACCTGCAGGCGCGGCTGGCGTCGCCGGAGACCTTCCGCCGCATCGGCCTGGATCCGCCCGCGGGGCTGGTTTCGGACCTGCGCTTCGCGATCGCGCTCGATCCGCAGGGCCGGCCGGTGATCCGCATCACCACCGCTGCGCCTGTGCAGCAGCCGGTGCTCAACTTCCTGGTCGAGGTCGAATGGGGCCAGGGTCGCCTGGTGCGCGAGTACTCGGCCCTGGTCGACGCCCCCGACACCGTGGCCGCGCCTGCGCAGCCGCCGATCCAGGCCGCCGAGGCGGCGCCGTCCAACCTGATCGAGCGGCCGGCCGAAACGGCCGTGGCGGCGGCGGACGATCCGGTACCAGAGGCGGAAGCCGAGGTGACGGAGCAGGCCGAGGCCGCTGCCGACGAAGTCGCCGCCGCCGAGCCGGAGCCTGCGTCATCGCCGCAGCCACAGCCACAGCCACAGCCGGTGCCTGCTCCCGCCGCGGCTCCATCGCCGCAGGCGGTCGCGGCGGGCGGAGAGTATGGCCCGGTCCAGAGCGGCCAGACCCTGAGCGAAATCGCCTCCACGCTGTCGGCAGGCAGCGGCCACAGCCTCAACCAGGTGATGCTGGCCCTGCTGCGCTCCAACCCGGAAGCCTTCATTGGCGGCAACGTCAATCTGATCCGCCAGGGCGCGGTGCTGCGGGTACCACCCAGCTCGGACTGGTCGGACATCAGCGTGGCCGAGGCCAACGCCGTGGTCCGCGAGCATGTGGCGCGCTGGCGCGAGATGCGCCGTCCGGTGCCGCAGCCCGACGCGGTGGCGACTGGCGAAGAGGCAGGCCGCGCGGATTCCGCGCCCGTCAGCGCCGGCACGGCCGCCGGCGCGCGCGCCGCGGACGCGCGGCTGGAAATCGTACCCGCGGTGGCTGGCGGGGCCAGTGGGGCAGGGACACAGACCGGCACCGCCGCCGGGGGCGAGGGCGACATGCTGCAGCAACAGGAACTGGTCCAGACCCGCGAAACCCTCGCCGCGCGCGATGCCGAGGTGGAGGAGCTGAAGACGCGCCTGGCCGAACTCGAACAGCTGCAGCAGCAGCAGGCGCAGCTGATCCAGATGAAGGACAGCGAGCTTGCGGCCGCGCAGCAGCGACTGGCCGGAAGCAACGCCGAGACCGCCGCCGAGGCCGATGCTGGCGCGGCGGCCGGGGCGGGCGACGGACTGCCGTGGCTGTGGATCGGCCTGGGGCTGGTGGCGGCGGCGCTGCTGGTGGCCTGGCTGGTCTCGCGTCGCAAGGGCGCCGTCCCGGCACGCAGGCAGGGGCAAGGCTTCGCTTCGGTCGCCAGCCGCCCCGCGGCCTCGTCCGCGGCTGCGGACGCGGTGGCGCAGGCCAGCGCATCCGCGCCCGTGGCGCGCGCCGAAGACGCGCCGGTGCCGGCTCCGAACGCGTCCACCTGGACCGAGCCGCCGGCCGCCGCCACCGGTGCCTCGCCGACCTGGCATGCGGGCGGGGAGGACAGCGCCGCGGCTTCCGCGGGTGCCGAGGTGGCCCCGCTCAATCCGGCCCCGGCCGGGCAGGAGCGGATCGAACTGGCCCGCGCCTATCTCGACCTGGGCGATACCGACACCGCGCGCAGCCTGCTGCAGGAAGTGGCCGATTTCGGCGACGCTGACGCGCGCGACCAGGCCCGCCAGCTGCTGCGGGAACTGGCCTGAGCGGTGTGCAGCGCTACGCGATAGGCGTCGAGTACGACGGCAGCGGTTTCCGCGGCTGGCAGCGGTTGAGCAAGCCCGGCCAGCCCGATCCGGAGACGGTGCAGGGGGTGCTGGAAACGGCGCTGTCCTCGGTTGCCGACGCGCAGGTGTCGACCGTCTGCGCCGGCCGCACCGACGCCGGCGTCCACGCGCAGTGCCAGGTGGCGCACTTCGACAGCGAGGCCGTGCGCGATCCGCGCGCCTGGACCTTGGGCACGACTACCCGCCTGCCGCCGTCGGTCAGCGTGGTCTGGTGCCGGCCGGTGGCGGACGATTTCAGCGCGCGCTTCAGCGCCGTCGCCCGGCGCTACCGCTACCGCATCCTCAACCGCCAGGTGCGCCCGGCGCTGGGCCGGCAATGGCTGTCCTGGCACTGGCGACCGCTGGACGCGCAGGCCATGCACCGCGCCGCGCAGGCGCTGCTCGGCGAGCACGACTTCGGCGCGTTCCGCTCGGCCGAATGCGAGGCCAGCCACGGGCGGCGCGAGCTGCAGCGCATCGCGGTCGAACGCGATGGCGACATGGTCGTCGTCGAGGTGCAGGCCAACGCCTTCCTGCACCACATGGTGCGCAACATCGTCGGCTCGCTGCTCGAGGTCGGGGCGCGCGCGCGCGACGAGGACTGGATCGGCGAACTGCTGGCGGCGCGCGACCGCACGCTGGCGGGCCCCACGGCGCCGGCGGCCGGACTGGTGTTCACGGGACCGCTGTATCCGGCCAGCCGGGGGCTGCCGCGCGAGGTCACGCTGGCCTGAGTGCGCGCGCTTCGCGCGCCCACCCAGCCTGCTACCCCGGCGGGCAGGTAGCCCCGCAGGCGGGGAGAGGCTGGGAGAGGGCGGCTTCCGGTCGCAGCTTGGCTGCCCTTGCCCCCACCCCGGCCCTCCCCCGCTGAAGCGGAGGAGGGAGCACGGACATGACCGCTGGCGCGATCTGCTCCTCCTCCGCGCAGCGGGGGAGGTTGGGAGGGGGCCGCTTCGGGTCGCATCGTCGACAGTCACGGCCGCACGCTCCTTCGCTGCCGCGACCACCAGCGCCCGAAGATCCATCCTGCCCCAGCCGCAGACGTCTTCTTTCCACCACCACACGCGATTGCGCACAATGCACGCCCCCCAAGGAATCGAGCCATGGCCCAGCCCCTGTTCCGCACCCGCATCAAGTTCTGCGGCATGACCCGCCCAGGCGACGTGCGCCTGGCCGGCGAGCTGGGGGTGGACGCGGTGGGGTTCGTGTTCGCTGCGCGCAGCCGGCGGCGGGTGGAACCCGAGCAGGCGGCGGCGATGCGCGATGCGCTGGCGCCGATGGTCGATGCGGTGGCCCTGTTCATGGACAGCCCGGCCGAGGAGGTGCGCCAGGTGGTGGCCTCGGTGCGGCCGTCGCTGCTGCAGTTCCACGGCGACGAGGAAGAGGCGTTCTGTCGCAGCTTCGGCCTGCCCTATCTCAAGGCGGTGGCGATGGGCGCCGACAGTCCGCCCGATCCGCTTGCCCTGCACGCGCGCTGGCCCAGCGCTTCGGGCTTCCTGCTCGATGCCCATGCCCCCGGCGAACCCGGCGGCAGCGGCCGCGCGTTCGACTGGTCGCGGGTACCGCGTGGCATGACCAAACCGATCCTGGTGGCCGGCGGGCTGACGCCCGACAACGTCCACGACGCGATCCTGGCCACCCGCCCCTGGGGCGTGGACGTGGCCAGCGGGGTCGAGGTCGACGGCCAGTCGCCCGGAATCAAGGACGGCGCGCGCATGCGCGAGTTCGTCGAGGAAGTGCGGCGCGCCGACTGCGGCTGAGGACTCAGGCTCCGGCAGCGAGCTCGGCGCGCAGCCACGCGGCGAGCCGTTCGAGCTGCGCATCCCCCGCGACCGGACTGCACAGGCACCACTGCGCGCCGGTGTCGCTGAAGCCCCATGGCGCGGCCAGGCGGCCCGCGGCGACGTCCGCCGCGACCAGCGGCTCGGGCGCGATGGCGATGCCGAGGCCGGCCATCGCGGCTTCCAGCAGGTAATACAGATGCTCGAACCCGGTGCCGAGCCGAAGTCGCGAGCAATCGAGGCCATTGCGCTGCGCCCACTGCGGCCATGCCTGGGGCCGCGAGGTGGTGTGCAGCAGATCTTCCGCGACCAGCGCCGCGGCCGGCTGGCCGGACAGGCGCGCGAAGGCGGGATGGCGCGGATTGAGCACCGGGCCGATCCGCTCCGGCGCCAGCGCATGCACGCGCCAGTGCGAAGGCCAGGGCGGCGCGCCGATCAGCAGGGCCGCGTCGATCCCGGGCAGGGCAGGATCGAACGCGCCCTCGTGCGGCGCCAGGTGCAGGTGCAGCCCGGGCAGGTCGGCATGCAGGCGCTCGAGGCGCGGAATCATCCAGCGCGCCAGCAGGCTGCCGGGGCAGCCGATGACGCGGGTGCCCGTTTGCGCCCCGCGCCGCAGCGCTCGGACCGTCGCCTGCAACTGGTCGAAGGCGGCGCCGGCGGCGTCGCGCAGGCGCTCCCCGGCGCCGGTCAGGCGCAGGCCGCGACCCGCGCGCACGAACAGGGCGGTGCCGAGGTCTTCTTCCAGCAGGCGCAACTGCCGGCTGACCGCCCCATGGGTGACATGCAGCTCGCCGGCGGCGCGGCCCACGCTGCCCAGCCGCGCCGCTGCCTCGAAGGCACGCAGGGCATTGAGCGGGGGCAGGGCGCGGCCGGTCATTATTGAGTTTTCCTGACGTATCAGCCAGATATTATCGGTTTTGCAGGCCCCAGTCGTGCGCTAGAGTGCAAGTCGAATCCAGTGACGCAGCCCGCCGCCCCCGCATGAACGATCCGTCCCCGGTTGATTTCCACGCATTCCCCGACGCAACCGGCCATTTCGGCCGCCACGGCGGGCGTTTCGTCGCCGAGACCCTGATGGGGCCGCTGGAGGAACTGGCCGCCGCCTACGACGCGGCGCGCGTCGATCCGGCCTTCATCGCCGCCTACGACAAGGACCTCAAGCACTACGTCGGCCGGCCCAGCCCGATCTATCACGCCGAACGCCTGAGCCGGGAGGTGGGCGGGGCGCAGATCCTGCTCAAGCGCGAGGACCTCAACCACACCGGCGCGCACAAGGTGAACAACACCATCGGCCAGGCCCTGCTGGCCGCGCGCATGGGCAAGAAGCGGATCATCGCCGAGACCGGCGCCGGCCAGCACGGCGTGGCCAGCGCCACCGTGGCCACGCGCCTGGGCCTGGAGTGCGTGGTCTACATGGGCGCGACCGACATCGAGCGCCAGAAGATCAACGTCTACCGGATGAAGCTGCTTGGCGCGACGGTGGTGCCGGTGACGTCCGGCTCGGCCACGCTCAAGGACGCGCTCAACGAAGCCATGCGCGACTGGGTCACCAACGTGCGCGAGACCTTCTACATCATCGGCACCGTGGCCGGGCCCGACCCGTATCCGCGCATGGTGCGCGACTTCAACGCCGTGGTCGGGCGCGAGGCGAGGGCGCAGATGCTGGAAGACTACGGCCGCCTGCCCGATGCGATTACCGCCTGCGTGGGCGGCGGCAGCAACGCGATCGGCCTGTTCCACGCCTTCCTCAACGACGCCTCGGTGCGCATCGTCGGCGCCGAGGCGGCGGGCGACGGAATCGACACCGGCCGCCACGCGTCCTCGCTCTCGGCCGGGCGCGTGGGCGTGCTGCACGGCAACCGCACCTACGTGATCTGCGACGACGACGGCCAGATCACCGAGACGCATTCGGTCTCGGCCGGCCTCGACTATCCCGGCGTCGGTCCCGAGCACGCCTTTCTCAAGGACAGCGGCCGCGCCGAATACGTGGGCGTCACCGACGAGGAAGCGCTGGCCGCGTTCCACAAGCTCACCCGGACCGAAGGCATCCTGCCCGCGCTCGAATCCAGCCACGCCGTCGCGCAGGCGATCAAACTGGCTCGCGAACTGCCGAAGGACGCGCTGGTGCTGTGCAACCTCTCCGGGCGTGGGGACAAGGACGTGCACACGATTGCTGCGCGGGAAGGCGTGGAGGTCTGACTTTTTGTTTTGCTCCCTCCCCTTCAAGGGGAGGGCTGGGGTGGGGATGGTGTTCGCAGCGCAACTTGCCGCGCGCTTCAACCTCTTCCGCCCAACACCATCCCCACCCAACCCTCCCTTTGAAGGGGAGGGCTTGAAAAGCCGAGCAGAACGATGAGCCGTCTCGACAAGAAGTTCGCCACACTCAATGCCGCCGGCCGCAAGGCGCTGATTCCCTTCATCACCGCCGGCGATCCCTCGCTGGAAGCCACGGTTCCGGTGATGCATGCGCTGGTGGCCGCGGGGGCCGACGTGCTGGAGCTGGGGGTGCCGTTCTCCGACCCGATGGCCGACGGCCCGACCATCCAGCGCAGCTCCGAGCGCGCCCTGGCGCGCGGGGCAGGGATGTCGTGGGTGCTGGAGGCGGTGCGCACCTTCCGTCAAGGCGATGACGACACGCCGGTGGTGCTGATGGGCTATCTCAACCCGGTCGAGATCCGCGGTGCGGACGACTTCGCCCGCGACGCCGCCGCGGCGGGCGTGGATGGCGTGCTGCTGGTCGACCTGCCGCCGGAGGAATCGTCCGGGTTCCGCGCCGCCTTCGCCGCCCACGGGGTGGACCTGATCCTGCTGGCTTCGCCGACCACGCCCGACGCGCGCCTGTCGCTGCTGCTGGGCAACGCCCAGGGCTATCTGTACTACGTCAGCTTTGCCGGCGTCACCGGCGCCTCCGAGCGGCTCGACCCGGCCGCGGCGGCGGCCCACCTGCGCCGGATCCGCGCGGACAGCCCGGTGCCGGTGGTGGCCGGGTTCGGCATCCGTGACGCCGCCAGCGCCGCGGCCATGGCGGTCGACGCCGATGGGGTGGTGGTGGGCAGCGCCCTGGTCTCGGCGATGGCCGGCGCCGTCGACGCCGGCGAGGCCGCGGCCCTCGCGGCCGCGTTCCTGGCCCCACTGCGCGCCGCGGTGGACTGAGCGGCGCGGCCGGCCGCGATCGCCCGTGCGCTAAACTGCGCGCCTTTCGCGGCAGTGGCCGCAACCGGAACCGACCAGGCATGAGCTGGCTGAAGAAACTGATGCCGCCGCGCATCCGCACCGACAGCGCCGCCACGCGCAAGCGCAGCGTGCCCGAGGGCCTGTGGGACAAGTGCGAGCGCTGCAGCGCGGTCCTGTACGGGCCGGAGCTGGAGGAAAACCTGGAGGTCTGCCCCAAGTGCGGCTTCCACCGCCCGATCCGGGCCCGGGCCAGGCTCAAGGCCTTCCTCGACCCCGGCGCGCAGCGTGAGATCGGCGGCGAACTGGCGCCCACCGACGTGCTCCGGTTCCGCGACCAGAAGAAGTATTCCGACCGCATCCGCGCCGCCCAGAAGGCCACCGGCGAGCGCGACGCGCTGGTGGCGATGGAGGGCGCGCTCAAGGGCATGCCGCTGGTGGCGGCGGCGTTCGACTTCGCCTACATGGGCGGCTCGATGGGCTCGGTGGTGGGCGAGCGCTTCGCCCGCGGCGCCGAGCGCGCGCTGGAGCTGGGCGGCGGCTTCGTGTGCTTCTCGGCCAGCGGCGGCGCGCGCATGCAGGAAAGCCTGTTCTCGCTGCTGCAGATGGCCAAGACTTCGGCCGCGCTGGGCAAGCTGCGCGAGGCGGGGCTGCCGTACGTGTCGGTGATGACCCATCCGACCACCGGCGGCGTCTCGGCCTCGTTCGCGATGCTGGGCGACGTCAACATCGCCGAGCCCGACGCGCTGATCGGCTTCGCGGGGCCGCGCGTGATCGAGCAGACCGTGCGCGAAACCCTGCCCGAAGGCTTCCAGCGCTCGGAATTCCTGCTCGAGCACGGCGCGATCGACAAGATCTGCGACCGGCGCGAACTGCGCGACCGCATCGCCACCCTGGTGGCGATGATGCTGCGCCAGCCGATGCCCCGGGACGTGGCGGCATGAGCCGGAAGTACTTCGGCACCGACGGCATCCGCGGCCGGGTCGGCGAAGGCCCGATCTCGGCCGACTTCGTGCTGCGCCTGGGCAACGCCTACGGCCACACCCTCCGCGAGGGGGCCGAGGCGCGCGGCGACCGGCGCAAGCCGCTGGTGCTGATCGGCAAGGACACGCGCATTTCCAACTACATGTTCGAGGCCGCGCTGGAAGCGGGCCTCGTGGCCGCAGGCGTGCACGTGCAGCTGATGGGGCCGATGCCGACCCCGGCGGTGGCGCACATGACCCGCGCGATGCGCGCCGACGGCGGCATCGTGATTTCGGCTTCGCACAACCCGCACTACGACAACGGCATCAAGTTCTTCTCGTCCGAGGGCGAGAAGCTCGACGACGCCATGGAACTCGCCATCGAGTCGGCGCTGGACCGCCCCTTCGCCACCGTCGCCTCCGAGCGCCTGGGCAAGACGGTGCGCACCCGCGACGCGGTCGGGCGCTACGTGGAGGCATGCAAGAATTCGGTGCCGCGCAGCTTCGACCTCAGCGGCATGCGGATGGTGGTCGACTGCGCGCACGGCGCCACCTACCAGGTCGCGCCACTGGTGCTGCGCGAACTCGATGCCCAGGTCGACACGATCGGGGTCGAACCCAACGGCACCAACATCAATGCCGGGGTCGGGTCGATGCATCCAGAAGGCCTGTGCGAACACGTTCGCGCCACCGGCGCGGACCTCGGTATCGCCTTCGACGGCGACGGCGACCGGCTGCTGTTCGTCGACAGCGAGGGTGGCGTGCACGACGGCGACGACCTGCTGTACCTGCTGGCCACCGACTGGCGGGAGAGCGGTCGCCTGCGCGGACCGGTGGTGGGCACGATCATGACCAACTACGGCCTGGAGCAGGCGCTCGCGCGCGAGGGCATCGGCTTCATGCGGACCCGCGTCGGCGACCGCTACGTGCACCAGGCCCTGCTCGAACACGGCGGCATCCTCGGTGGCGAGGCCTCCGGACACCTGCTGTGCCTGGACCGCGCCACCACCGGCGACGGCATCATCAGCGCGCTGCAGGTGCTGGAGGTGCTGCGCCGGCGCCGCACCACCCTGCAGCAGGCACTCGCGGGCGTGCGCAAGCTACCGCAGAAGACGGTCAACGTGCGCTACGAGAACGGCGCCCGGCCGGCCGAGGCGCCGGCGGTACAGGCCGCCCTGGCCGGCGCCCAGGCTGCGGTGGAGGGGCGCGGCCGCGCGTTCCTGCGCCCTTCGGGCACCGAACCGGTGGTGCGGGTGACGGTGGAGGCGGACGACGAAGCGCTGATGCAGTCGACGCTCGAACAGCTGGCGGCTGCAGTGCGGGAGGCGGCGGCCGGTCACTGACTGGCAGTTGGTGGTTGCGGGTTGGCAGTTGGCAGAGGCAACCCGCGGAGCGCGACTGATCTTCACCAGCCAGCAACTGCCAACCATCAACACTGGACGCGCGCAACGCCAGCATCGCGGAACCCCCACCATGACCTCCCGCATCCCCACCCTCGATATCCGCCGTTTCGACAGCGACCGCGAAGGCTTCGTCGCCGAACTCGGCGCCGCCTACCGCGAATGGGGCTTTGCCGGCATCGCCCATCACGGCATTCCGCAGTCGCTGATCGACGAGGCCTACGCCGCCTTCCGCCGCTTCTTCGCGCTGCCCGAGGAGGCCAAGCGCCGTTGCCACGTGCCGGGGCAGGGCGGGGCGCGCGGCTACACGCCGTTCGGGATCGAGACCGCGAAGGGCTCGCAGCACTACGACCTCAAGGAGTTCTACCACATCGGTCGCGAGCTTCCGGACGGTTCGGAATACCGCGAGGTGATGCCGCCGAACGTGTGGCCCGACGAGGTTCCGGAACTGCGCGAATGCGGGCTGGCGCTGTACGACGCGCTCGATGCGCTCGGCTCGCGCGTACTCTCGGCGCTGGCGCTGCACATCGGCCTGCCGCAGGATTTCTTCGCCGACAAGACCAACTTCGGCAACTCGATCCTGCGCCCGATCCACTACCCGCCGATCACCGCCGACGACATCCCCAACGTGCGCGCCGGCGCGCATGGCGACATCAACTTCATCACCCTGCTGGTGGGCGCCTCCACCGCCGGCCTCGAGGTGCAGTCGAAGCAGGGCGAGTGGGTGCCGTTCACCTCCGAGGGCGACACCATCGTGGTCAACATCGGCGACATGCTCGAGCGCCTGACCAACCACGTCTATCCCTCGACCATCCACCGGGTGGTCAATCCGCCGGGCGAGGAGGCGCGCAAGCCGCGCTATTCGGTGCCGTTCTTCCTGCACCCCAATCCGGACTTCCTGATCGACGTGCTGCCCTCGTGCATCACGCCGGGCAACCCCAGCCGCTATCCCGAGCCGATCACCGCGCACGGATTCCTCGAGCAGAGGCTGCGGGAAATCAAGCTGAAGTAGCCCGGGCGCGTCCCGGCTCCTGTTCTTGCTTACCCCGTCCGCGGGGGAGGGCTGGGGTGGGGGCCGTCGGGTCGCCGCCCACTCGCACGCGCCCCGGCCTTGCGCCTTCTCCGCGCAGCGGGGAAGGAGCAAAGCGCGCGTGCCGATGCGCGGCTGGCATGATGCGTTTCCCGACCCGGCCTTCGGACCAGCCCATGCGCGCCATCCGCTCCGTCCTGCTTCCGGCCTGCCTGCTGGCGCTGCTGCTGCCGGCCGGGGCCAGGGCGCAGGCGACTGCTGCGGATGCCGGTATCGCGGCGACCGGTCCCGACTGCAGCGCTGCAGTCCCCGTCGATCGCGCGCAGCCCGGGCTGCCCGATCCCTTCGCCCGGGCCGACGGCACGCGGATCTCCGCCCGGGCCGACTGGGCCTGCCAGCGACAGTCGCTGCAGGCCATCGCCGAGGCCCAGGTCTACGGTGCACGCGGGCCGGAGCCCGAGCGGGTCGAGGGCAGGATCGATGGCGACACGATCCACGTGAAGGTGTTCCATGCCGGACGCGAGGTCGCCTTCCAGGCGCGGCTGCGGCGGCCGGCAGGGCAGGGGCCGCATCCGGTGATGATCGTGGTCGGCGGCGTGGCCGGCGTGGACGACGCGCTGCTGGAGGCCGAAGGCATCGCCCGCATCGACCTGGATCCCACCGCGATCGGCGCCGAAACCGGATCCTCGCGCGAGCGCGGGGGCGCGTTCTTCGAGCTGTACGGCGAGCCGCTGCACGGCACCGGCACGCTGATGGCCTGGGCCTGGGGGGTGAGCCGGCTGGTGGACGTGATCGCCGCGCAAGAGGAACTGCTGCTGCGCGCCGATGCGGTCGCCGTCACCGGCTGCTCGCGCTACGGCAAGGGGGCGCTGGCGGCGGGTGCGTTCGATCCACGCATCGCGCTCACCGTCCCGATCGAATCGGGCACCGGTGGCGTGCCGGTCTGGCGCGGAAACGGCGCCGGGGGCGCGCAGCCGCCGCCCAGCGCCTGGGGCGAACAGCCGTGGCTGGGCGACGGGTTCAAGGCGTACAGGGACGATCCCTCGCGCCTGGCCATCGACCAGCATGCGGTGCTCGCCCTGGTCGCGCCGCGCGGCCTGCTGGTGCTGGACAACCCGCACGTCGACTGGCTTGGCGCACGCCACGGGCATCTGTCGGTGCTGGCCGCCGCGCAGGTGTACGCCGCGCTCGGCGCGGCCGGCAACATCGGTTACCACGGCGACGTTGCCGAGCCGCGCCACTGCGCCTGGCGCGAGGAGTGGACCGCGCCGGCCCGCGACGCGCTGCGCCGGCACCTGCTTGGCGTCGACGCGGGCGACCTGCCGATCGTCGCCGCCCCCGACCATGCCGCCGGGCTCGAGTCGCACCGCGACTGGACCACGCCGGTCCTGGACTGAGGCGCGGGCCAGGCAAAGGGGGCAGGGCCGCGGCCCGCGCCCGCTGCGCCCGGCGCGGCACCGTGCCCGGGCCGATCGGCTATCCTCGCCGCTCCCATCGCCACAACGGAGCGGATGCATGCGTCGCAGGATCGTCGCCGGAAACTGGAAGCTGCACGGCAGCCGGGACTTCGCCAGCTCGCTGCTGGGCCAGGTCGCGGCCGGACTGCCGGTTGCCGGGGTGGAGGTGGTGGTGCTGCCGCCGCTGCCCTATCTGGGCGATCTGGCCAGGGACTTCGACGGCAAGGCGATCGCCTTCGGCGCCCAGGACGTGAGCCCGAACGAGGAGGGCGCGTTCACCGGCGAGGTCTCGGCGCGGATGCTGCTCGAGGTCGGCGGCCGCTACGGCCTGGTCGGCCATTCCGAGCGCCGCAGCCACCATGGCGAGAGCAGCGGACTGGTCGCGGCGAAGTTCCAGGCCGCCTGCGGCGCCGGACTGGTGCCGATCCTGTGCCTGGGCGAGACCCTGGAGGAGCGCGAGGCGGGCCGGACCAGCGAGGTGATCGCCTCCCAGCTGCAACCGGTGCTCGATCTGGCCGGCGTGGAGGGGTTTGCGGGCGCCCTGGTCGCCTATGAGCCGGTCTGGGCGATCGGCACCGGCCGCACCGCCACGCCGGAGCAGGCGCAGGAAGTGCACGCCTTCATCCGTGGCCAGGTGGCGGAGCGGGATGCTAGAATCGCTGATTCGCTGCCGATCCTGTACGGCGGCAGCGTCAAGCCGGCCAACGCCGCCGAGCTGTTCGCGCAGGCGGACATCGACGGCGGTCTGATCGGCGGAGCCTCGCTGGTGGCGGCGGATTTCCTCGCCATCGTCCGCGCGGCGGCCCGCTGACGCCGGACCCGCAAGCCCTCCCCGAGTACGTCGCAATGTTGCTGGTCACCCTCAACGTCCTGTTCGTCATGGTCGCGATCGCGATGATCGCGCTGATCCTCATGCAGCGAGGCGCTGGCGCGTCCGCCGGCTCCGGCTTCGGTGGCGGCGCGTCCGCCACCGTGTTCGGCGCGCGCGGTTCGGCCAACTTCCTGAGCAAGGCCACCAAGTGGCTGGCGATCACGTTCTTCGCGATCACCCTGTTCATGGCCTGGTATGCGACCCGGATGGCGGTGGAACCCGCGACCGGCGGTGATCTTGGCGTGATGTCGCAGGTTCCCGCGGCGCCCGCCGCCCCGGGGGCGGTGGCGGTTCCCGCCGCGCCGGCCGCGACTTCGAGCGTGCCGGACGCGCCGCAGGCCACGCCACAGCAGGAGTCGGCCGTGCCAACGGCGCCAGCCGACGACGCCCCCGCGCAGGGCGATGCCGATCCCGCTGCTCAAACGCAGTAGGAAGGCTTACAATTGCACGCTGTCGCTGCACGCATGCGACAGCCTTCAACTTGCCCAGGTGGCGGAATTGGTAGACGCACTACCTTGAGGTGGTAGCGGCTTAGGTCGTGGGGGTTCGAGTCCCCCCTTGGGCACCACACTGACGCGTCGCGCGCGGCGCGTCGAGCAACGGCCGCGGCAACGCGGCAAGTAGCGAGAGAACAACGAGTGCTGGCCGAATACCTGCCGACCCTGCTGTTCCTGATCGTGGCCACCGGCGTCGGCATCGCGCTGCTGGTGATCGGCAACCTGCTGGGTCCCAAGCAGCCCTCGCCCGAGAAGCTGTCGCCCTACGAATGCGGTTTCTCCGCGTTCGAGGATTCGCGCATGCAGTTCGACGTGCGCTACTACCTGATCGCGATCCAGTTCATCATTTTCGACCTGGAAATCATCTTCATCGTGCCCTGGGCGACGGTGTTCCGCGAGCTGGGTCCGCTGGGCCTGATCGAGATGGGCATCTTCGTGGGCATGCTGCTGCTCGGGTTCATCTACGTGTGGAAGAAGGGGGCGCTCGAATGGGAGTGATCCAGGCGATCCGCGGCCTGGCGGATTCGGCCAGCAACCCGCTGCCGGACGGCCGGCTCGACGACATCCTGCGCCCGGAAACCCTGCTCGGCAGTTCGGCGGACAACAATCCGCTGCTCGAACGCGGTTTCCTGACCACCAGCTCCGACGTGCTGCTCAACTGGGCGCGCACCGGTTCGATGTGGCCGGTGACGTTCGGCCTGGCCTGCTGCGCGGTGGAAATGATGCACGCCGGCGCCGCGCGCCTCGACCTGGACCGCTACGGCGTGGTGTTCCGCCCGTCGCCGCGCCAGTCCGACGTGATGATCGTGGCCGGCACCCTGGTCAACAAGATGGCCCCGGCGCTGCGCCGCGTGTACGACCAGATGCCCAACCCCAAGTGGGTGATCTCCATGGGCAGCTGTGCCAACGGCGGCGGCTACTACCATTATTCGTATTCGGTGGTGCGCGGCTGCGACCGCATCGTGCCGGTCGACATCTACGTGCCGGGCTGCCCGCCGACGGCCGAGGCGCTGGTCTACGGCATCCTGCAGCTGCAGAAGAAGATCTGGCGCACCCAGACGGTCGCGGCGAACAAGAACAACACCATCGCCCGCTGACCCCCTTCGACGATCCACCGCGCCGCAAGCGCACCAATGATGGAAACGCCAAGCCCCATGGCCGAGCCAGTTGCCACCTTCGCCCAACGACTGCGCGACCGCTTCCCCGGCGCCAGCGTCACCGTGGCCGAGCCCCGTGGTGAAGTCACCCTCGA
>JAEWGI010000062.1 GCA_023388355.1 Pseudomonadota bacterium | reverse complement strand
GGCCGCGGCGCGGGTGTCGGCCGCGTCGGCCGCGGGCGCGTCGGCGTGCGGGTCGGCTCCGGCACGCGGTCCGGCGCGGGCCGGCGTCGGTGTCGGCGTCGCCATGGTCATGATCAGTGCTCCGGTGGCGGTCATGGAGAGGACTCCCCGTCCGCGGCCTGGGCGGCGATCCGCGCGCGGCGGCCGCCGAGGTCGTCGAGTTCGCGCTGCACGCGCTGCTCGGCGACTTTGGATTCCTGCGCCCGGTAGCTGTCGGCCAGCTGTTCGAGCACCTTGGTTTCGCGGCTGGCCAGCAGCAGCCGCGCGCGTTCGACGTCGCTCAGCTGCCGGCTCTGGTCGACGATGCCGGCCTGCTGCACCACGGCGGCGTTGAGCCGTTCGCGGAACGCGAGCCGGTTGACCAGCAGCGCCGGCGAGATCGAGCTGTCGGCCGGCGCGACGGCGTATTCCTCGGCGTAGCGGCGCAGCGCCTCCAGCCGCTCCTGCTGTTCGCCCAGGGCGCGCTCGCGCTCGGCGACGTCGCGCGCCACCGAGTCCTGGCGCTGCTGCATGACCTTGAGCAGCGGATCGAGCCGTTGCGAGCGCATCTGGATCAGTCCTCCCGGGATGGGGTCGCGGCGTCGGCGTCGGCCGCGGGCCCGTCGTCGAGCAGCCGGTCCAGCGCGGCGCGGCTGGATTCGACGTTGGCGGCCTCGGTCACGTCCTGGCCGAGGAAGGCCTGGATCGCGGGCCAGCGCGCCACCGCCTCGTCGACGAGCGGGTCGCTGCCGCGCTGGTAGGCGCCGATCGCGATCAGGTCGCGCTGCGCCGAGTGCGCGGCCATCAGCCGCTTGAGCCTGCGGATGCGCTCGCGCCAGGGCGCGTCGGTGATGTCCTGCATCACCCGGCTGACCGAGACCTCGACGTCGATCGCCGGGTACTGGCCGGCATCGGCGATGCGGCGGGTGAGCACGATATGGCCGTCGAGGATCGCGCGCGCGGCGTCGGCGATCGGCTCCTGCTGGTCGTCGCCCTCGGTGAGCACGGTGTAGAACGCGGTGATCGAGCCGCGCCCGTCGGCGCCGTTGCCGGCGCGCTCGACCAGCTGCGGCAGCTTGGCGAACACGCTCGGCGGGTAGCCGCGGGTGGTCGGCGGCTCGCCCACCGACAGGCCGATCTCGCGCTGCGCATGCGCGAAGCGGGTCAGCGAATCCATCAGCAGCAGCACGTCCAGGCCCTGGTCGCGGTAGTACTCGGCGATCGCGGTGGCGCGCAGGGCGCCGTGCAGGCGCGCCAGCGGCGGCCGGTCGGCGGGCGTGGCCACCACCACCGAACGCCGCAGTCCCTCCACGCCCAGGGTGCTTTCGACGAAATCGCGCACCTCGCGGCCGCGTTCGCCGATCAGGCCGACGACGATGATGTCGGCGGCGGTGTAGCGGGTCATCATTCCCAGCAGGGTCGACTTGCCGACGCCCGAGCCTGCGAACAGGCCGATGCGCTGGCCGCGGCCGATCGGCAGCAGCGCGTTGATCGCGCGCACGCCCACGTCCAGCGACTGCGTGATCGGCTCGCGCATCAGCGGGTTGATCGCGGTGCCGGCCAGGCCGACCCACTGTTCGGCGCGGATCGGGCCGCGTCCGTCGAGCGGCGCGCCGTCGCTGTCGATCACGCGCCCGAGCAGGCCCTCGCCGACCGCGACTTCGCCGCGCCGGTGCGACTGCACCACGCGCGCGTTCGGCAGCAGGCCCTCGAGGTCGGCGGTGGGCATCAGGAAGGTGCGGTCGCCGGAGAAGCCGACCACTTCGGCGTCGACCCAGCGCCCGCCCGCGGTTTCCACCCGGCAGCGCGAGCCCAGCGGCGCGCTGCAGCCCGAGGCTTCCAGGGTCAGTCCCACCGCGCGCCGCAGCACGCCCTCGCGGGCCAGCGCCATCGACGGCGGGTTGGGGCGCGCGGCCTGCAGGCGCGCGGCCAGGCGCAGGTTGCGCGCCTCCTGCCAGTGGGCGGCGGCGACGTTGCTCACGGGCGATCTCCGCTGGAGGCCAGGGTGGCTTCGAGCACCGTCTGCAGGCGCGAGCCGATGGTGCCGTCGATGCGCACGCTGTCGCTGTGCAGGCGCAGTTCGCCGCGGCCGAGCGCGCTGTCGATCACCAGGCGCACGCCGTCGAGCCCGGCCAGGTGCGGGGCGAGCACGCCGAAATCGTCGTTGTGCAGGCGCAGTTCGAGCTCGCGGGTATCGCTGCCCACCGCCTCCAGCGCCTCGCGCACCAGGTCGGCCAGCAGGGTCGGGTCGATCTCGTAGGCGCGACCGAGCAGGGTGCCGGCGATGCGCACGGCCAGGTCGGCGAGCGCGTCGGCGACCTCGCCGTCGAGCCGCGCCAGTGGCCGGGTGAAGCCGTCGAGCACGCCTTCGATCTGCGCCACCATGCGCCGCACCTCGGCCTGTCCCGCGGCCAGGCCCTCGGCGTGGCCGTGGGCATAGCCTTCCTCGCGCGCGGCGCGTTCGAGCGCCTGCAGCTCTTCGACGCTGGGCAGCGCCGGAGCCGGCTCGGGTTCGGGCTGCGCCACCGCGACCAGGCCCGGCGCGTTCCAGCGCACCACGCCCGAAGCCAGGCGCGGATCGTCGGCCGCCAGCGCCGCGCCGCCGCTCATACCATCACCTCGGCCTTGGCCGCGAGCGTGATGTCGCCGTTGTCGGCCATCCGCCGCACCACCGCCAGGATTTCCTTCTGCGCCCCCTCGACCTCGGCCAGGCGCACCGGACCGCGCGCCTCCATGTCCTCGACCAGGATCTCGGCCGCACGCTGCGACATGTTGCCGGTGATCTTCTCGCGCACCTTGGCGTCCGCGCCGCGCAGGGCCAGCGCCAGCTGCTCGCTGGAGATTTCGCGCAGCACCGCCTGCATCGCGCGGTCGTCGAGGTCGTTGAGGTTGTCGAACACGAACATCAGGTCGCGGATCCGGGTGCCCAGCTCGCTGTCGACCTGCCCGATCGCGCCCAGCAGCACCTCGTCCTGGCCCGAATCCATGAAGTTGAGGATGTTGGCCGCCACCTTCACCCCGCCCACCGACGAGGACTTGATGTTCTGGCTGCCGGCGAACTGCCGCGCCATCACGTCGTTGAGTTCGTTGAGCGCATGCGGCGGGATGCCGTCGAGCGTGGCCAGGCGCAGCAGCACGTCCACGCGCACCCGCTCGGGCAGGCACTTGAGCACTTCGGCGGCCTGGTCGCCGTCGAGGTGGGCGAGCACGATGGCGATGATCTGCGGGTGCTCGTTGCGCACCAGCTCGGCGATCGCGCGCGGCTCCATCCACTTGAGCGTGTCCAGCCCGGAGGTGTTGCGGCCGAGCAGGATGCGGTCGATCAGGCTGCTGGCGCGGTCCTCGCCCAGGGCCTGGGTGAGCACTGCGCGTACGTAGTCGTCGGCGCCGCTGCCAAGCCCGCTGGGCTGGGCCAGCACGTCGACGAACTCGTCGAACACGGTCGCCACCGCCTCACGGCTGATGCCGCCGACCGAGGTCATGGCCACGCCCAGCTTCTGCACTTCCTTGGCGCCCATGTGCTTGAGCACCTCGGCGGCCTGCGCCTCGCCGAGCGAGAGCAGGACGATCGCGGCGCGCTGCACGCCGCTGAGCGGCGCATCGAAGGACGGGTCAGCCATCGGAGGCCACCATGTCGCGCACCACCTGGGCCACGCGCTTGGGGTCGGTGCTGACCGCGGTGCGCGCGATCTCGAGCTTGTCGTCGAAACTCATCGCCGCCGCCGCCGGCGGGCCGCCGGCGGGCGCCGCGGCGCGGGCCTGGCCGGGGGTGGACAGGGACACGGGCGCGTCGTCCTCCAGCTCCGCGGCCGGGATCACGGTGGCGGTGGTGGTGCGCGCGGCGGTGAGCAGCTGGCGCGAGGCCGGGCGCAGCACGGTGAAGATCAGCAGCAGCACGGCCAGGCCGCCGAACACCAGGCGCCCGAGATCGCGCGCGCGCGGGTGCTGCCAGAACGGGATCGCGTCCACCGGCGCCTCGATCGCGCCGCGGGCGAACGGGGCGTTGACCACCGAGACCACGTCGCCGCGGGCGGCGTCGAAGCCGATCGCCTGCTGCACCAGGGTCTCGATCCGGGCCAGTTCGGCTTCGCTCAGGGCGCGGCCCGCGGGTGCCGCGGTTGTGCCGTCGGCCGGAGCGGCCACGGGGGCCGGGGCGATGTTGTCCACCAGCACCGCCGCGGTCACCCGCCGGATCCGGCCGGGGGCCTGGCGGGTATGGGTCAGGGTGCGGTCGATCTCGTAGTTGCGCACCGAGCTGCGGCTGCCGGGACTGGCCGCGGCCGCAGCGGCTGCCTCCGGGGCGGCGGCGACGGCGGCCGCGGCCGCGGGATCCTCGCCGGCGGCCGCAGCGGCGGCCGCCTCGGGCGTGTTGCTGGCGCTGCCGGGCACGCCCTGGGCAACGGCCGCGGTGCCGCCGAGCATGCCCGATTCGGACACCTGCTCGCTGCGCACGATCGCCGGCTGCGGGCCGTAGCGCTCGCTGGCCTGCTCGGTCTGGGCGAAGTCCATGTCCACGCTGACCTTGGCGCTGACCCGGCCGGGGCCGGTCATCGGTTCGAGCAACTCCTCGATCCGCTGCACGTACACCGACTCCTGGCGGCGCTGCTGTTCGAACTGGCGCGCGCCGACCGCATCGTCGCCCTGCGGATCGCTGCTCGAGAGCATGCGCCCGAACTGGTCGACCACCGTCACCCGCTCCGGCGGCAGGCCGGGGATGCTGGAAGCCACCAGGTTCACGATCGCGTTGACCTGGCCCTGTTCGAGGGTGCTGCCGGCGCGCAGCTGCAGCACCACCGAGGCGCTGGCCGGATCCTTCTGCCGGGTGAAGGCGCTGGGCTTGGGCAGGGCCAGGTGCACGCGCGCCTCGCGCACCGGGCGCAGGTTGGCGATGGTGCGGGCCAGCTCGATTTCCTGCGCGTGCTGGTAGCGCGCGCTCTCGATGAACTGGCTGGTGCCGAAGCCCTGGTCGCCCTGGATCGACTCGAAGCCGTTGCCGCTGGCGGCCGGCAGCCCGGCGGCGGCCAGCGCCATGCGCGCCTCGCCGACCTGGTCGACCGCCACCGCCAGCGCGCCGGTGGCCGGATCGAGCTTGAACGGAATGCGCGCGCTGCGCAGCAGCTCCGAGGCCTCGGTGGTGGACTTGGCGTCCAGCCCCGCCTGCACCGGCACGAAGTCCGGCGACTGGCTCCAGGTGAACAGCCACAGGCCGAGCGCGATGGTGGCCGCGACCAGGCCCAGCAGCCCGAGCTGGCGCACCGCCGGGATGTCCTGCAGCCGGCCGAGGTCGCGCAGGTTGGCGGTTTTGGGGAGTGCGATGACGGACATGGCGGGGTTCGGGATTGGGGATTCGGGATTGGGGATTGGGGAAAGCGGTGCGGGTCAGGGAGTCGGAAAGGACCGGGCTGTTCCAGTGTTCAACAGACGAACGTCTGGTCATCCCCAATCCCTAATCCCCGATCCCGGCTCAGATCGGCATATTCATCACGTCCTGATAGGCCTGGACGAGCCGGTTGCGCACCTCGACCGTGGCCCGGAATGCGACCTGGGACTGCTGCATGGCGACCATCACCCGCGCAAGGTCGGCGCGCGGGTCGCCCAGTTCGAAGGCCTGCTGCAGGGCGCTGGAGTTGGCCTGGGTGGCGCTGACCTTGTCGATCGCGTTGGCCAGCGTCTTCGCGAACCCCGGCGCCTCGGCGACCTTGCCCGCCCCGCCCACGTCGATCGCGTTGGAGGGCGCGACGTCGGCCCGCACCGCGCCGGTACGCATCTCGTGGGCGCGGATCTGGGAAAGGATCGATGAGATGGCGTCGGTCATTGCGCTGGCTGCCGGTCGATCTGCAGGGTCTGTCTGGACTCAGGCAATTCCCGTGCCGCGGGCGCGTCAGAAAGCCGCCGCGCGCGGCTCCGGGCCGGTGGCGGTGGGCGGCACCTGCTCGCGGTCGATGCCGTACTTGCGCAGCTTCTCCACCAGGGTGGTGCGGCGCAGGCCAAGCAGCGGCGCGGCATGGGCGACCACGCCGCCGGACTGCTCCAGCGCCGCGCGCAGCAGCTCCAGCTCGATCCCGGCCATATGCCCGCGCAGGTCGATGCCCTGCGGCGGCAGGGTGGTGGTGGCCGACAGCCGGGCCGGATCGCCCTCCGCGGCCGCGGCCACGGCCGGCGCCGGGGCGGCCTCTTCGACCGGCGGATCGAACAGGTCGCCGACGGCGGCTGCGGCGGCCCGGTAGCGCGCCGGCAGGTCGCCCGCGCGCACGCTGCCACCCGGGTGCAGCACCGCCAGCCGTTCGAGCAGGTTGGCCAGCTCGCGCACGTTGCCCGGCCAGGCGTAGTGCTGGAGCGCGGCGATGGCATCGGTGGACAGGCTCACCTGGCCGCGGCCGGACTCGGCCAGCTGGCGGGTGATCGCGGTCACCAGGTCGGGCAGGTCCTCGCCGCGCTCGCGCAGCGCCGGCATCTCGATCGGGAACACGTTCAGGCGGTAGAACAGGTCCTCGCGGAACTCGCCCTTGCCGATCCGCTCCTCGAGGTTGCGGTGGGTGGCGGCGATCACGCGTACGTCGCACTTGATGGTGGTGGTGCCGCCGACGCGCTCGAAGCAGCGCTCCTGCAGCACCCGCAGCAGCTTGACCTGCATCGGCATGCTCATGTCGCCGATCTCGTCGAGCAGCAGGGTGCCGCCCTCGGCCATCTCGAAGCGGCCCTTGCGCTGGGTCAGCGCGCCGGTGAAGGCGCCCTTCTCGTGGCCGAACAGCTCGCTTTCCAGCAGGTCGGCCGGGATCGCGCCGCAGTTGATCGCCACGAACGGCTTGTCGCGGCGCGCCGAACGGTCGTGCAGGGCGCGCGCGGCGACTTCCTTGCCGGTGCCCGACTCGCCCAGCACCAGCACCGTGGTGTCGTGCGGGGCGACCTGGTCGATCATGCGGTTGAGCTGCAGCACCGCGGCGCTGCGGCCGGTGGGGCCGGACGAGGGCACCTCGCGGCGGGCGTCGTCGTCGATGCGCTTGAGGCTGGCGCGGCGCAGGGCGTCCTGCAGCTGGGCGCGGCGGATCGGATAGGCCAGCGGCCACACCGACTGCGGATGCAGGCTGGCGCGCCAGGCTGCGTCGGCGGCGTGGCCGGGCAGCTCCAGCACCGGCGGGTGCAGGGCCTGGGTCGCCAGCCAGGCGGCGAAGGCGTTCCAGGACGTGCCGTCGCCGGTATCGCCGACCACCACCGCCACCCAGTCGCTGGCACGCGCGCGCGCCAGGTCGATGTCGGCCGCGTCGTCGACGATGCGCGGGTTGAAGTCCATGAATTCGAGCAGGGTGGCCACGCGCTCGGCGCGGGCGTCGTCGCGGTCGATGACCAGGATCCGGGACTCGCTCATGACGAGGCCTCCGTGTCGTTGCCGGTGGCGCCCGCGCCGGCCAGGGCCTCGAGCAGGGGCAGCACCTCGTGGATGTAGGCCAGCTTGCTGACGAAGGCGTCGGCGCCGGCGCGCAGGGCGTGCTCGCGGTGCTCGCCGTCGTCGAAGTGGCTGGCGATGACGATGTAGGGCGGGTTGTCCTGGGCCTTGATCAGGCGCGTGGCCTGCAGCCCGCCCATCTCGGGCATGGCCAGGTCCATCAGCACCACGTCCGGGCGCAGCACCTCGCACTGGGCGATGGCCTCCACGCCGTTGCCGGCGGTGCCGGCCACGGTCAGCCAGGGCAGCCGGCGCAGGTGGCGCATGGCCGCGGAAATGAAGCCGGCGTGGTCGTCGACCAGCAGAACGGAAATCTGGCGCATCACACGTACTCCTGGCGGGCCTGGCGCGGGGCCAGGCGCTGGCGCGAGCGGGCCGGCCCGATCGCCAGCTGGTCGCGGTATTTGGCCACCGTGCGCCGGGCGATGCGGATGCCCTGGCGCGCGAGCAGGCCGGCAATCACGTCGTCGGCCAGCGGCGCGGCCACCGGTTCGTCGTCGATCAGGCGCTTGACCATGGCCTTGACCGCGGCCCCGCTGATCTGCGCGCCCTCCAGCCGCACCGCGAACAGGCGCTTGAGCTCGAAGGTGCCGCGCGGGGTCTGGATGTACTTGCCGCTGACGATGCGCGAGACGGTGGACTCGTGCACGCCGATGGCGTCGGCGACCTCGCGCAGGGTCAGCGGCAGGATCGCCTCCGGGCCCTGTTCGAGGAAGTCGCGCTGGCGCTCGACCAGGGCCTGGGCGGTGCGCAGCAGGGTGTCATTGCGCATGTTCACGCCGCGCACCAGCCAGCGCGCCTCGTCGAGCAGGCCGCGCAGCACGCCGTGGTCGCTGCCGGCGACGGCGCGTTCGCAGTGCGGCGCGATCCGCACCCGCGGCGCGGCGCGGCTGGACAGCGCCACCCGCCAGCTGCCGCCGGCGCGCCAGGCGACCACGTCGGGAACGATGTGTGCATGGCTGTCCATCGCCGGAGCCTGCACCGGATGCGGGCGCAGCGCCAGGATCATCGACAGCGCCGCCTGCACCGCGCCGGCGTCGGCGCGGGTGGCCTTCGCGATCGCATCGGCGTCGTGCGCGGCGAGCAGGTCGAGGTGGCGGTCGAGGATGCGCGCGGCCAGGGCGCGGGTCCGGTCTTCGGGCAGGGCGCGCAGCTGCGCGCCCAGGCATTCGCCGGCGTCGGCGGCGGCCATGCCCGGCCAGTCGCCGTGCAGCAGGCGCAGGCGCAGCACGCCGACGTCGTCGCGGCGCGCCGGGAAGGCGTCGCGGGCGGCGGCGAGCAGGGCGTCGAGGGGCTGCTCGAGGTAGCCGCGGTCGTCGCACTGGTCGAGCCACCAGGCGGCGATTTCGAGGTCTTCGGTGCTCCAGTGCAGCGACAGCAGGCGCAGCAGGCGCAGGCGCGGGTCGCTGGATTCGCCGTCGGCGATGCGCGCGGTGGCGTCGTCGTCGCCGCCGATGCCGCCGCCGGACAGGAACGCGGGCTCGGGCAGCTCGTCCCAGGCCGCGGCTTCGAGCGTGGCGGCCTCGGCGATGGCGTCGTCGCCGTCCTCGTCCTCGATCTCCTCCTGCTCCAGCAGCGGGTTGCGCTCCAGCGCCTGGCGCAGCTCCTGCTCGAGCTGCGGCGCGGTCAGCTGCAGCAGCCGGATCGACTGCAGCAGCTGCGGGGTCAGGTTGACGCCCTGGTTCATGCCGATGCGCAGGTTGCCCTTCATCTGTTCCGCCTCCCGTGCCGACCCCTGTCGGCCCACGGTTGTCATGCTGGGCAAGCGGTGACGGAAGTCGAATCGGGGGAAACCCGGGTCCGGATCAGGGGTTTCCCCGCCCGATGTCGGGGCGGCCCCGACATCGTGTCGTGTTTCCGACGCGGCGGGGGCTGAAGGTGACGCGAAGCGACGCTTTGCGTCAGTCGGTTCAGGGGCGGTCGTGCAGGCGCAGGGCGATGCGCAGCAGCTCGCCGGCGTTGCGGCAGCCCAGCGTTTCCATCATCCGCGCGCGGTGGGTTTCCACCGTCTTGACGCTGATTCCCAGGTCGGCTGCGATCTGCTTGGTGGTGCGTCCGGCGCCGAGTGCGTCGAGGATCTCGCGCTGCCTGCGCGGCAGTGCGTCGACGTCGCCCTCGCCGCGGCCGCCGTTGCGCAGCGCCTGCAATTGCGGTGCCGAAACGTGCGGGCTGAGGTAGGTGCGCCCGGCCGCGGCCGCGCGCAGGGCGATTTCCAGTTCGGCCGGCGCGGCCTCCTTGACCACGAAGCCCGTCGCCCCGCGCGCCAGCGCCTCGCGCACGTGCAGGGCGTCGTCGTGCATGGACATGATCACCACCGCGCTCTCGGGACAGGTGCCGCGCAGTTCGGCCAGGGCGTCGAACCCGCTGCGGCCCGGCATCGACAGGTCGAGCAGGACCACGTGCGGCAGCACTTCGCGCGCGCGCAGCACCACTTCGTCGGCGCTGCTGGCCTCGGCCACCACCTCGATGCCCGCGAACGACTCGATCAGCCGGCGCAGGCCCGCCCGCACCAGGGTGTGGTCGTCGCAGATCAGCACTCGCAGCAACTCGGTCCCCTGTTCTTCGCGCCTCCGCCACCATAGCCGCGCGGCGCGGCCGGCGCATGACCCGGGCGGGAATTGTGACCGGGTCCTCAGATTTCCGGTCGGGGGCGTCGGCTTTCGGCCACCGCGCGGCGGTGGATCCGGAACAGGTGGCGCTCGAGCGCGGCTTCAAGGCCCAGCGGCAGTGCGTCGAAGCGCAGCCAGCAGCGCACGCCTTCGGAGGTGTGCTCGCGCGCGATTTGGGTGGCCGGCAGCACCAGGGTCGAAGGCAGCCAGTCGGCCGGGCGCACCCGGAACAGGCCGCTGTCGCCCTCCGGCGGCTCGGCCAGCACCAGGCAGGCGCCGCGCGCCGACCAGCGCAGGAACCGCACCGGGTCGGCATCGTCGTGCCGGCACAGGCTGGCCACCAGGGTGGTGAGCAGGTCGAGCTTGGCCTCGATCCGCGGCAGCGCGTGGTCGCCGGTTTCCGGCTCCTCCGGGCGCGGGCCGTCTTCCAGCACCGCCAGCGCGCGCAGCAGCGCCTCGCCGCTGGCGGCCAGGGCCGGGTCGGGGCGTCGCGGTCGCGGCAGCCAGCTGGCCGGGCGCAGCTCCTCGCTGGCCAGGCTGTCGCCGAACAGCAGCCGCTCGGCGTCGGCCGGCGTGCTCATGCCAGCGCCTGCTGCCAGGCGCGGGCGCCGCGCTTGTCCTGGCCAAGCTTGTCCAGGGCGCGGCCGGCCGCGTCGCGGGCGATGCGGATCTCGTCGGCGAGCGCGCGCTGCGCGTCCGCCAGCTCCAGCCAGGGGCCGCGCGGCGCGGTGGCGAAGTCCGGCGCGGCGCAGGCGGCGATCACCGCGGCGTGGTGTTCGCGCAGCAGGGTGTCGGCCAGGTCCCAGTCGCCGGCGTCGATCGCGGCGCGCACGCCGGTCGCGGGCAGGGCCGGGATCACGCCGCCTCCGTTGGCGGGGAAATCGCCAGCCAGGCCGATTCGATGTCGCCGAGCAGGTCGTCGACCTCCAGCAGCGGCGCGGCGTCATTCTCGACGTTGGCCGCGAGCAGCCGGCGCTGGGCGTAGTCGTACAGCGCCTGCAGCCCGTCGGCGATCTCGCCGCCGGCCTCCAGGTTCAGGGCGCCGTTGAGGCCCCCGATAATTGCGCTTGCGTCGCTGATCGCCTGCGACTTGCGCGGCAGGTCGCCGCGCTGCAGGCAGGCCGCGGCCAGCCGCGCGCGCTCGCGCGCGCCGGCCAGCATCAGCGCGATCAGCCGGTGCGGGCTGGCTTCCAGCGCGGCGCTGGCCACGTGGGTCTGCCGGTACTGGTTGGCGAGGCTACGGGCGTTCATGTCAGCTCTTCGGGTTGAGGGCGGCGATCTGCTGGCTGAGGAAATCGCTGCTGCTCTGGAGCGAGGTCAGCAGCACGTCGAGCGCGGTGAACTGGGTGCGGTAGCGCGCCTCGGCCTGGCTCATGCGGAAGTCGAGCGCGTCGCGCTGGCTGGCCAGGGTCTTGCCGCGCTCGGTCAGGCTCTTGCTGCGGCCGTCGAGCAGGCCGTCGGTATCGACCAGGCGGTCGACCACGCCGCCAAGCCTGCCGGCCATGCCTTCGCCCGAGAACAGGCGCGTGGCCGCGTCCGGACTCTCGGCCAGGCCCTTGTCGAAGGCCGCCTCGTCGAGCTTGAGGCTGCCGTCCTTGTTGATCGTGATGCCGAGCGCCTTGAGGTCGGTGACGTCGTCGCCGACGATGTTGCGCATCTCGCGGGTGAGGTTGCGCACCATCGCATCGCCGTTGAGCGCGGCCGCGGTCCTGGCCTCGATGTTGTAGGCGGTGACCTGGCCGATCGCGCCGAGCGCGGCGTTGTAGGCGCTGACGAAGCCCTTGACCGCGTTGCGCTGGGCGCCGGTGTCGCCCTCGATGCGCAGCTCGCGGACCGTGCCCGGCTCGGCCTTGGTGAAGGTCAGGCTGACCTTGTCGATCAGGTCGGTCAGGGTGTTGGACGAACTGGTGCGGTCGATGCCGTCGATCCTGATCTGCGCATCGGCGGCCGGCAGCAGCTGCGACAGGCCGGAGGGGCCGTCGGGGTCGTAGGTGAGGGCCGAGAGGCCGCCGTCGCCGCCGCTGGCGGCGATCTTCAGCGCGCCGACGCTGCCGGTGTCGACCGCGTTGAGCACCAGGTGCGGGCCGTCGTCGCCGGTGACGATGCTGGCGTTGACGGTCTTGCCGCCGGCCGCTGCGTTGATCGCGTCGCGGATGCCGGCCAGGGTGTTGTTGTCCTCGCCGATCTCGACCGTGATGCTGGTCTCGCCGGCGCTGATGGTGAGGGTGCCGGTGCCGACCGGCGCGTCGGCGGCGTACGCGGCCGAGGTGAGCTTCTGCGCAGTGGCTAGGGACAGCACTTCGACCTGGTAGCGGCCGGGCGCCGCGCCGGCGCTGGCGGTGGCGGAGAAATTGGCCTCGGCCGGCAGGATCGCCTTGCGTGCCTGCACGCTGTCGCCGGAGGTGAGCGCGTCGAGGGTGGTGCCGAGCGCGGAGAACGCGCTGCGCAGCGTGCCGATGGCCGAGATCTGGCTGTTGACCTGGCGCTCGCCGCGCGCGATGCGCGCCTCGGGCTGGGCGCGGTCGGCGGCAACCAGCTGCGCCACCATGGTCATCACGTCGAGCTTGCCGGCGGTGCCGATGGTGGTCATGGCGAGTGCTGCCCCGGACGGTGCCCCGTCGCGGTCCGCGTGCGATCGCTGGTCTGCATGGCAGGTCGATGGCGCATGGCGGGAACCTCGGCGGAGCGGGAACTGGAAGTATTGCGTGACGTGTTGCGGTATGGCCTGGAAAAAGCCGCAGGGCGCGCCCGGAGCCGCGCCCTGCGGTCAAGCGGCATCAGCGCAGGAGAGAGAGCACGTTCTGCGTGGCCTGGTTGGCCTGGGCCAGCATCGCGGTGCCGGCCTGCTGCAGGATCTGGTTGCGGCTGAGCTGGGCCGATTCCTTGGCGAAGTCGGCGTCCTGGATCCGGCTGCGGGCAGCCGACAGGTTCTCCGACGTCGTCGACAGGTTGGCCACGACCGAGGTGAAGCGGTTCTGCACCGCACCCATGTCGGCGCGCGCGGTGTTGATCGCGGTCAGCGCGGCGTCCATGGCCAGCATCGCGTTGTCGGCGCCGCCGGCGGTGGAGATGTCGAGCGTGGCGAAGCCGGTCTGGGCGGTGCCGGCCGCGGCTGCGGTGCCGTTGGCGTGGTTGCCCACGAAGCCCGCACCGGCGAACGAACCGCCCTCCGTTGCGAAGTTCGACGTGAGCGCGATCGCCATGGCGGTGCCGTCGGCCTTGCTGAAGGCCAGGTCGCCACCGGCGGCCGTACCGGTGTAGCTGATGCCGGCCGTGGTCAGCGCCGCGGCGGCGGCGGTGAGGCCGGTATCGATCTCGGCAGCCGTGACGGTTTCGACGGCAGCGGTGGTGGTCTTGGCGAAGACGCTGACGCCACCAACGGTGAGCGAGAACGCCTGGCCGATCGCATCGGAGGTGGCGGTGGTGAACGCGCCCGACGCCACGCTGGTGGTGGCAACGGCGTCGGTGCCGACCGAGGTCCAGCTGCCCAGCGCCGAGGAGCGCGCGTCGACGATGGCGTCGATGTCGATGGTCTCGCCCTGGTTGGCGCCGACCTGGAAGCTCTGCGCCAGGAACGAGCCGTCGAGCAGCTTGACGTCGTTGAAGTTGGTGGTGGTGGCGACGCGGTCGATCTCTTCCAGCAGCTGCTGCGCTTCGGCGTTCAGCGCCTGGCGGTCGGAGGGCGAGTTGGTGGCGTTGCGCGACTGCACGGCCAGCTCGCGGATGCGCTGCAGGTTGTTGCCGATCTCGGCCATCGCGCCTTCCGCCGTCTGCGACAGCGAGATGCCGTCGTTGGCGTTGCGGGCGGCCTGGTCCATGCCGCGGATCTGGGTGGTGAAGCGCTGCGAGATGGCGAGGCCGGCGGCGTCGTCCTTGGCGCTGTTGATGCGCATGCCCGAGGACAGGCGCTGCAGGCTGGTGGCGAGGTCGGCGCCGGACGCGGTCAGGTTGCGCTGGGCGTTCAGCGACATCACGTTGGTGTTGATGACAGAGGACATCTGGAATTCTCCTGATTGGTTGAGTCCGGCGGCGACGAGAAGGCTGGGCCGGCGTTCGCAGGGTGCTGACCGGGATTGGTCCTCGCCGCTGCTGGGATGGGTAACGGCAGCCGGTTGTCAAGCTTTAGCGCCGCGGCCCAACGGGAATGCGTTGCGCGCTACATGCGGTCGAACAGCGACAGGCCCTGCACGCGCAGCATCGTCTTCTGCGCCGCGTCCAGCGCGGTGAGCTGCAGCGACAGGCGGCTGGCCGCTTCGGCGAAGTCGACGTCGCGCAGCTCCGAGAGCGATTCCTGCAGGGTCAGGTCGGTGCTCGCGCGGGTGTCGGTGGCGCCGTCGAGCGCGGCCAGGCGCGAGCCGGTGGCCGAGCGCAGCGCCAGCATGTGGTCCTGGGCGCTGGCGATGTCGCCGAGCGCGGCGCCGACCAGGTTGTCGCGCCGCGCGAGTTCGGCCGCGCTGGACACCGGCGCCTCCAGCGCATCGGCCAGGCCCTGCAGCGTGGCGAACACGTCGCGCACGGGCGCGGGCTCGATGGTGAAGCTGTCGCCGGGCGCGGGCGTGCCGGCCAGGGTCAGCTGCATGCCGCCGGCGCTGATGGTGGCGCCGCCCCCGGCGTAGCTGCCGGTCGACAGCTCGTTGCCGTCGCCGTCGACCACCCGCCAGGCGTCGGCGGCGGTGAACTCCACCCGCAGCGCCTGGCCGGCCCAGGCGGCGTGGTCGGTGACGCCGCTGGACTGGAGCACGCCGGTGCCGGTGTTGGCCGCCGCGGCGCTGCCGCGCACGATGCCGTCGCCGGTGCGCACGCGCAGGAACACGTCGCTGCCCGCCTCACCGTCGACCGCCCACTGGTCGGGCGCGATCTCGACCGTGTTACGGCCGTCGTCGCCGGCATAGGCGACCACGCCACCGTTGTCGGCGAACGGGATCACGCCGTCGCGGGTGCCGGCGAACAGGCGCCGGCCATTGCCGTCGTCGCGGTTGGCGATCGCCAGCAGCTCGCTGCGCACCGCGCGCAGCTCCTGCGCGATCGAGGCGCGGTCCTGCGGCGACAACGCGCCGCTGTTGGCCTGCACGGCCAGCACGCGGGCGCGGTCGAGCTGGCTGCCCACATCGGCCAGCGCGCCTTCCTGGGTGCGCAGGCGGTGCTCGACCAGGTTGGCGTTCCTGCCCTGCTGCTGCAGCGAGGCCAGGGCGTGGTCGAGGGTCTGCGCGCGCGCCATGCCGGACGGGTTGTCGGCCGCGCGCAGCAGCTTGGTCTGGCTGACCAGCTCCTGCTGGGTGCGGGCCACGGCCTGCTGCTGCTTGAGCATGCCCTGCAGCCCCTGGGCGTGCAGCGCGGCGGTGGACATGCGGAGTACGCTCATGGTCGCTCCTCAGCGGCGCACGGCCGACAGCAGGGTCTGGAACATGCTGTCGGCGGTGGCGATGATCTGGGCGGCGGCCTGGTAGGCCTGCTGGTAGCGCAGCAGGTCGGCCGCCTCCTCGTCCAGGTTCACCCCCGACACCGACTCGCGTTCGGCGGTCACCTGGCTGTGGATGGCGCTCTGCGCCTCGTGGTTGAGGCTGGCGTGGCGGGCATCGGTGCCCACGCGCGCGGTCAGCTGGGTCAGGCCCGAGGTCAGCGACACGCTGCCGCCGTCGAGGATGCCCTGCTGGTCGAGCGCGCCCAGCGCCAGCGCGTTGCCGTTGTCGGTCGAACGCGGCGGGGTGCGCGCCACGCTGAAGCTGTCGCCGGCGGCCGGCGCGCCTTCCAGCGACAGCGACCAGCCGCCGGCGGGGTCGCCGATCGGGCTGCCCGGGGTCCAGGCGAACGGCCCGTTGCCGTCGATGGTGTACTGGCCGGCGTCGATGAACTCGATCGTCGCGCCGATGAAGCCGGCGAACGCGGCCGCGTCGGTGACCTGCGCCGAACCGGCGCGCGCGCTGCCGAGGTTGCCCGGGTCGGCGCCGGCCTGCAGCGGCGAGGCCGCGGCGATCCCGGCCGGATCGGTCAGGGCCACGCGCAGGCTGGAGGCGGCGTCGGCCGAGGGTCGCAGCGCGAAGCGGTCGCCGGGCGCCGGCGTGCCGCCGACTTCGAAGGCCATGCCGGCGACGCGGAACGGATCGGCCGCCGTGCCGCTGCCCGACATCGGCACCGCCTCGCTGGTATCGGCGCGGGTGGCCGACCAGGCGCCGTCGTAGCGCAGCACCAGGTCGTGGCCCTTGAGCGCGCCGGCGTCGACGATGGACGGGCTGATGGTGGCGCTGCCGGTGTTGCCGGTATGCGCGTCGACGCGCGGCGGCGACAGCGCGAAGAAATCGCTGCCGGGCGCACCGGTGTAGTCCACGCCGGCGCGCTGGGCGGCGTTGAATGCGGTGGCGAACGCGGTTGCCAGGCGACCCAGTTCGGCGCGCGCCGGATCCAGCACCCGCTCGCGGAATTCGAGGATGCCGCCCAGCTCGCCCGAGACGCTGGACGAGGGCAGCTGCACGCTGCCGCCGGGGCCGTCGATGGACAGCTGCTCGCGGCCGGGCCGCAGCGGGTCGGTCACGGTGGACAGGCGCATCGCCTCGGTGCCCAGCACCAGCGGCTGGCCGCCGCCGGTGAACACGTTGATCGCGCCGTCGTCCTGGGCCACGGTGGTGGCGCCGGTGAGGCTGGCGAGCTGTTCGATGCGCAGCGCGCGCGCGTCCAGCAGGTCGGGCGAGACCTTGCTGCCGCCGGCGTGGATGGCGCGGTTGAGCCCGGCGATTTCGGTGGCCAGGCGGTTGGCGTCGGCTACCGTGGCCTGCAGGCGCTGGCCGGCCTCCTGGTCGAGTGCGGACAGCTGGCCGTCGAGCGCGCGCCAGCGCCCGGCCAGCTGTTCGCCGCTGGCCAGCAGCTGGCTGCGGGCGACGCTGGAGCCGGGCTCGGCGGCGAGCGCATCGGCGGCGGTGAAGAAGTTCGACCAGTGTCCGTTGAGGCCGGTGGCCGGATCCGAGACCAGCGCGTCGACCCGGCCCGACAGCGCGGACAGCTGCCCGAGCCGGCCAAGTTCGCTGCTGCTGTCGACCTGGCGCGCGAACACCAGGCCGTCGGCCAGCCGCTGCAGGCCGACCGCGTCCACGCCCTGGCCGACCCAGCTGCCGCCGCCGACGGGCTGGCCCGGGCGCGAGGCCAGGTCGACCCGCTGCCGGCTGTAGCCGGGGGTCGAGGCGTTGGCGACGTTGTGGCTGACGGTGCCCAGCGCGCGCTGGAAGGCGAGCAGGGCGGAGGCTCCGGTGCCGAGCATGCCGGTCATGGCTTATCCCCTGCGGCCCGCGGCCAGGGCCGCGACGGTGGTGGTGGCGCGCACGGCGCCGGCGGGCGCCGCATCGGCGATCTGCACGTCGGCGCGCGCGGGCGCCGGCATCGATGCGAGCGCGCGGTTGAGGGTGGCGCCGTTGGCGATCGCGGTGATCTTGTCGGCGTAGGCCGGATCGGTGGCGTAGCCGGCCTTCTGCAGCGCGCTGGCGAAGCGGCGCACGTCGCTGCCGGTGCCGCGCGCGGCGGCGTAGCGCTCGCGCCCGATCAGTCGGGTGTAGTCGGCGAAGCTCTCGGCCACCGAGCCGTAGGCGCGGAATTCGGCGCGTTCGTCCACGCGCCGGCCGGCGACGAATTCGTGGGTGCGCGCGCTCATGCGCTCGCCCTTCCAGCCGCCGGTGGCCTTGATCCCGAACAGGTTGAGCGAGGACACGTTCTCGCGCCCGGCAAAGCGCCGGCCCCAGCCGGTTTCCAGCGCGGCCTGGGCCACCAGCGCCTTGGCCGGCACGCCCAGTTCGGCCGCCGCCTTCTGCGCCTGCGGCCAGATCGACTGCACGAAGGCTTCGGGCGAACTGGCGTCGAACGGCACGTCCGCTGCGGCTGTCGCGTTGGTCCAGGCGTCGGCTGCCGGCGCGCGCGGTGCCGGCATGGCGTATGCCGTCGGCTCGATGCCGCGCATCGACACGCCCGAGCGGGTCGGCGCGAGTGGCAGCATCGCCGGCATCGCGCCGCCGGGCGCCAGCGGCATCGGCGCCATCGGCACGCTGTCGCCGGGAAGGCGCAGCGGCACTGCCGCCGGCGCCGGCGCGGGCGTCGCGCCGCTGCTGCGCTCGAGCTGGCGCATGATCGTCGGCGCCAGCCCCAGGCCACGCCCCTTGCTCAGCTCGCGCGCCAGCTGCTGGTCGTACATGTCCCGGTAGCGGGTATCGCCGCCCAGCGCATTGCCCGGCGACGCGCTGCGCATCGACTTGATCAGCATCTGCGCGAACTGCGTCTCCAGCTCACGCGCCGCCTTCTCGATATCCGCGCGCGGCGTGGCCTGCGCGGGAGCGAGAGTGATGGGGCTGGTGGCGGGCAGAAGCATGAGGTTGGTGGTTGGGAGTTGGTGGTTGGTGGTTGGTGATTCGTGATTGGCGTGGGGCTGTGTGGGTTCGATGCAAGCGGTGTGCCCGGCGGCTGGAAACGGCAACGGGAACCGGCATTTGCCGGTCCCCGCCCCGGGTCCCTGGTCCCGGCCCTAAATCACCTCCAGCTCCGCCCGCAGCGCCCCGGCGCGCTTGAGCGCTTCCAGGATCGCGACGATGTCGCCGGGGGCGGCGCCGACGGCGTTGACCGCGCGGACGATGGATTCAAGCGAGGAGCCGCCTTCGAACAGGAACATGCGCCCGCCGTCCTGGGTCACCTCCAGCGACGACTGCGGCGCGACCACGGTGTTGCCGCGGCCGAAGGCGCCGGGCTGGCTGACCATCGTGTTCTCGGTCACCGAGACGGTGAGCGAGCCGTGCGAGACCGCGGCCGGCATCACCGAGACCTCGCCGCCCATCACCACGGTGCCGGTGCGGGCGTTGACGATGACCTTGGCCGCGGCCGCGCCGGGCGTGACCTCCAGCGATTCGAGCCGCGACAGGAAGGCGATGCGGTCGCTGGCCGGCGGCGCGACCTCGATCGTGACCCCGTCCAGCGCGCGCGCGCGGCCCGGGCCGAAGGCGCCGTCGATTGCCGCGACGATGCGCGCGGCGGTGGTGAAGTCGGACTGGCGCAGGTTGAGGGTGACGTTGCCGGTCTGGGCCGCGCCGGGCGCGGCGCGCTCGACGATCGCGCCATTGGGAATACTGCCGCCGTTGGGCGCGTTGGTGGAGATGCGCGAGCCGTCGCGCCCCGAGGCGCCGAAGCCGCTCACCACCAGGGTGCCCTGGGCGATCGCGTAGACCTGGCCGTCGGCGCCCTTGAGCGGCGCCATCAGCAGGGCGCCGCCGCGCAGCGAGCCGGCGTTGCCGATCGACGAGACGGTCACGTCGATGGTCTGGCCGGGCTTGGCGAAGGCGGGAAGCTCGGCATGGATCGCCACCGCGGCCACGTTCTTGAGCTGCGGGTTCACGCCCGGCGGCAGGGTCACGCCCAGCTGGTCGAGCATGGTCTTGAGGCTCTGCACGGTGAACGGGGTCTGGCTGGTGCGGTCGCCGCTGCCGTCCAGTCCCACCACCAGGCCGTAGCCCACCAGCGGGTTGCCGCGCACCCCGGCCACCTGGGCCAGGTCCTTGATCCGCTCGGCGCTGGCCGGGGCGGGCGCGATCGCCACCAGCGTCGCCAGCAGGCTGGCCGCCAGGGCGGGGAGGAGGCGGCTCGCGATCGTGGTGTTCATGTCGCGGCCCTCAGTACGGGAATGCGGCGGAGTTGAAGAACCGGCCCAGCCAGCCCATCGCGTTCGAACGCGCCAGGGTGCCGCGACCGCCATAGACGATCGCCGCCTCGCCGACGCGGTCGGAGGTGATGCGGTTGTCGGGACCGATATCGGCCACCCGCACCAGGCCTTGAATCTGGACCAGTTCGTCGCCCTGGTTCAGGCGCATGCGTTTCTGGCCGGCCACCCGCAGGTTGCCGTTGCCCAGGTCCTCGATCACGCTGACGGTGATGTTGCCGGCCAGCTGGTTGCTCTGGGCGCTGTCGCCGTTGCCGGCGAAGTCGCGCGAGCCCTCGATCCCGGCCTGCAGCACCGGGCGGCCGTTGATGGTCACGTCCTGGCCGAAGATGGTGGGCGCGGCCATGTCCACGCCGCTGTCCTTGGTCACCGCGGTGCGGGCGTTGGTGCGGGCGCGGGTGTTTTCCACCAGCACGATGGTCAGCAGGTCGCCGACGCTGCGGGCCTTGCTGTCCTGGAACAGGCGCATGCCGCGGTTGCCGCCGCCGGCGCTGGCGTAGATCGAGCCGCCGCCGTTGCCGGCTGCGGCGCTGGCCGGGGCCGCGTAGGGCGTGGTCTGCAGCGGCGGCGGCGCGGCGGCGTAGCCGCGGGCCGGGCCTTCGGGCGTGGCGAACGGCCGCACGTCGCCCAGGGTGGCGGCGCAGCCGCCGAGGGCGAGCACGAGGCCGCAGGCGATCAGGGATTTCATGAGTGCGCTCACAGCTTGTTGTTGAGGTAGGCGAGCATCGAGTCGATGGTCGAGATCGCCTTGGCGTTGGTTTCGTAGGCGCGCTGGGTCTCGATCATCGACACCAGCTCCTCGACCACGTTGACGTTCGATCCTTCCAGCGAGCCCTGCACCAGCAGGCCGGTGCCGTTGTCGCCGGGCGCGCCGCTCTGCGCCGGACCGCTGGCGCCGGTCTCGATGAACAGGTTCTCGCCCTTGGCCTGGAGGCCGGCGGGATTGACGAAGTCGGCGATGGTCAGCGCCCCGACCTGCACCGGCTCCGGTTCGCCGGCCAGCTGCACGCTGACCGTGCCGTCGGCGCCGATGGTGATCGACTGCGCGCCCTCGGGCAGCTGCAGGCCCGGCTGCACCGGGAAGCCGGAATTGGTCACCACCTCGCCCTGGGCGTTGATCTTGAAGCTGCCGTCGCGGGTGTAGGCGGTGCTGCCGTCGGGCAGCAGCACTTCGAAGAAGCCGCGGCCGTTGATCGCCACATCGAGCGCGCCGCCGGTCTGGCCGAGGCTGCCCTGGCTGAATTCCTTGGACGTCGCCGCCACGCGCACGCCGGTGCCGGTGGACAGGCCGGTGGGCAGCGAAGTCTGCTCGGAGGTCGCCCCGCCCGGCTGGCGGGTGGTCTGGTACAGCAGGTCCTCGAAGCTGGCGCGGTCGCGCTTGAAGCCGGTGGTGTTGGTGTTGGCGAGGTTGTTGGAGATGACCGCCATGCGCGTCTGCTGCGCGTCGAGGCCGGTCTTGGCGATCCATAGAGCCTGGGTCATGGCGGTATTCCGTCAGTTCGGTGGTTGCGCTCAGCGCGTGGAGAGCAGGGTGTTGGCGGTGCGGGCGGTTTCATCACCGGTCTGCAAGACCCGTACCTGCATCTCGAACTGGCGCGCCAGTTCGATCATCGACACCAGCATTCCGGTCGCATCGACGTTGCTGCCTTCGCGCATGCCGGCCACCAGCACGTTCCCGGCAGGGGGCGGCGGTGGCTCGACGCCCGCCGGCAGCCGCATCAGGCCGTCGTCGCCGCGGACCATGTCGCGGGTGGGCATGGCGATCACCTGCAGCTGCCCGATCGCGTCCATGGTCGCCATCGGCTGGCCCTGCGGCACCACCGAAACGGTGCCGTCGCCGCCGATCTCGATCGCGTTGCTCGGCGGCAGCGCCATCGGTGCGCCGCCGCGGTCGAGCACCTGCAGCCCGCTGGAGGTGGTCAGCAGGCCGTTCGGGGTGAGCCTGAGGTCGCCGGCGCGGGTATAGGCCACGCCGCCGTTGCGGTCCTGCACCGCCAGCCAGTGGCCGGGCTCGAGCGCGACGTCGAGCGGATTGCCGGTGGTGGTGCGCGCGCCGGCGGCGTCGCTCACCCCCAGTCCGCGGTGCACCGTGGCCACCCGCGAGGCCAGGCCCGGCCCTTCGACCGGCGCGGCGACGGTGCCGCTGAGCGTGGCCTGGAAGCCGGTGGTGTCGGCGTTGGCCAGGTTGTGGGCGACGGTCGCCTGTCCACGCAGCGTGGCGCTGGCGCCGGTCATCGCGATGTAGAGGGATTTGTCCATGCGGACCTCGCTGTGGCGGTCGGGCGGGCGCGTCGCGCCCTGCCCCCTGCCGCTGCAACATCCGTGCCGCGGCGGCGCGCGGATCGGCGCCGGCGGGCCGCAGCCGCCGGCGCCGGGTCGATCAGCGGATGTTGATGACCGTCTGGGTCAGCGCGTCCTGGGCCTGGATCATCTGGGCGTTGGCCTGGAAGTTGCGCTGGGCGGTGATCATGTTCACCAGCTGCTCGGTGAGGTTGACGTTGGACGCTTCCAGCGCGCCGCCCTGGACCATGCCGAACTCGGCGGTGCCGGCCGCGCCGCGGCGGGCAAGGCCGGAGCCGTGGGTTTCGGACCAGGCGTTGTCGCCGACCGGCTGCAGGCCCTGCGGGTTGGCGAAGTTGGTCAGCGCCACCTGGCCCAGCGGGGTGGACACGCCGTTGCTGTAGCGCGCGGCCACCACGCCTTCCTCGGAGACTTCGATGCTGGTCAGGCGGCCGGTGGCGTGGCCGTCCTGGACCAGGGCCGAGACCCCGAAGCGGTCGCCGTACTGGGTCGAGCGCTCCAGGTCGAGGCTGATGTTCATCGGCGCCGCGCCTCCGGGCGGGGTGTGCGCGGGCAGCGGGATGTTGCCGCCGGCCGGCGCCAGCAGGGTGCCCGAATCGGAGTACTGCAGCGTCTGCGGGCCGCCGACGTCGACGCCGTCGATCTGGGTGTGCACCTGCCATTCGTTCGGGTTGGCGGTGCGCACGAAGTACATCGACTGCGAGTGCGGCGCGCCCAGCGAGTCGAACACGGTCACCGAGGTGGTGTGGTTGTAGGTGTCCGGGTCGCCGGCGCTGAACGGGGCCATGGTCGGCGGGGTGGCGTTGCCGGGCAGGTTCAGGCCCAGCGAGACGTCGGCGGTGGCGCGCGGCGGGGCGTCGCCGGTGGCCAGGCGCAGATCGCCCATGCGGCCGGTGTCGAAGCCCTGGCCGCTGGCGTTGGGCAGGAACACCTGCAGCCGCTGGCCGGCCGGATTGACCACGTAGCCTTCGCGGTCGGCACCGAAGTTGCCGGCGCGCGAGTAGGACAGGCCGCTGCTGCCGGACAGGGTGAAGAAGCCCTCGCCGGTGAGCGCCATGTCCAGCGCCTTGCCGGTGTAGTCGACGTTGCCCTGGGCGAACTGCTGGGCCACGCGCTGCAGCCGCACGCCGGCGCCGATGGTGTTGCTCGACAGGCCGTGGGCGGAGGCGGCGAACACGTCGCCGAACTCGCCGCGCGAGGCCTTGAAGCCGGTGCTGTTGGAGTTGGCGATGTTGTTGGAGGTGATGTTGAGGTCGGCCGACGCTGCGTTCATGCCGCTCAGCGAGATCAGGAAACTCATGGTGTGCTCCTTGGAAGGAAGTCCGCGGCGTCAGCCGATGCGGTGGACGGCCGACAGCGGGACGCTGCCCATGCCGGCAAGGTTGAGGAACAGCCCGTTGGGCTCGATCGAGACGCTGTCCACGCGCGCGCTGGCGCGGATGGGCAGCAGTTCGGCGTCCTTGGCCGACGGGTCGGTGGCGCCGGTCACGGCGCGGAAGCTGTAGCTGCCGGCGGCGGCCGGGTTCCCGGATTCGTCGCGGCCGTCCCATTCGAAGGCGGTGGGGCCGGTGGCCGAGGCCTCCACCGTCATCCGCCGCACGCGCACGCCGTTGGCGTCGACCACGTCCATCGTGATCGGACCGGCGGCGGCCGCGACGACCTCGCCACGCAGGCCCGCGCCCTGCGCCAGCGGCACCTCGTCGAGCGCCACCAGCGCGTCGTGGCCCACCAGCGAGGCCGCGCGCAGGGTCTGGTCGGACTCCATCACGCTGGCCATCGCCGCCATCGCGCCCTGCATGCCTTCGATGCCCTGGACGGTGGAGAACTGCGCCAGCTGGCCGAGGAACTGGTTGTTGTCCAGCGGCTTGAGCGGGTCCTGGTTCTTGAGCTGCTCGGTCATCAGGTGCAGGAAATCGGCCTGGCCCAGCGCGGTGCTGCGCGTGGCCTGCTGCTGGCCGAGGCCGAGCGAGGCGTAGTCGTTCGCGTTGGCGATCGTGGTCATCGTGGATCCTCGGGCGGGCGCGCTCAGCGGCCCATGTTCAGGGTGGCCATGGCCAGTTCCTTGGCCGCGTTGAAGACTTCGACGTTGGCCTGGTAGCTGCGCGAGGCCGAGATCAGGTCGACCATCTGCGCCACCGGGTCGATGTCGGGCGCGTACACGTAGCCCTCGCCGTCGGCGAGCGGATGGCCGGGCTCGTAGCGGCGCAGCGGCGCGGCGTTGCTGTCGAGCACTTCGTCCACGCGCACCCCGGCCAGGGCCGGGTTGCCGTCGATGGCGGTGGCCGAGAACACCGGCTGCTTGGCCTGGAACACCTCGTCGGGGTTGCCGTAGACGGAGTTGGCGTTCGCCAGGTTCGAGGCGATCGTGCTCAGGCGCACCGACTGCGCGTTCATCGCCGAGCCGGCGACGTCGAAGATCGGGAGGTTGCTCATGGACGGGCTCCTGTCACGGCGCTCACTGGCCGGTGATCGCGGTCAGCATTCCGCGCACCTTCGATTCGACGAACGACATCGAGGCGCGGTATTCGAGGACCGCCTGGGCGAAGACCGCGTTCTCGCGGTCGCCGTCGACGGTGTTGCCGTCGAGGCTGGGCTGGGTGGAGGCGCGGGTGTAGCGGGCCGCTTCGCTGGTCGCGGTGATCGCATCGCCGCCCGCGGCCGAGGCCGGGTGCAGCGCCGCCGACAGGGCGCCGTTGAAATCCAGGTCCTGGGCCTGGTAGCCCGGGGTGTCGGCATTGGCGATGTTGGCGCTGAGCAGCTGCAGGCGCTGCTCGCGCAGGGCAAGCGCGGTGCCGTGGATGCCAAGGAAATCGGACATGGGCCCTCCGTCGGGCGGATACGCCCATGGAAGGCAGGCAAGCGCCGTGCCAGACGCGCCGCTACGGCGCTCCGCGAGGCTCAGCCCACGGCGGTGATCCGGGCCGCAACCCGCTGTGCCAGCTCGCGTTCGGAGTATTTGGGCACGAAATCGTCGGCGCCCACGCGCTCGACCATGGCCTGGTTGAACACCCCCGACAGCGAGGTGTGCAGCAGCACGAACAGGCCGCGCAGGGCCGGGTCGCGACGGATTTCCGTCGTCAGGGTGTAGCCGTCCATCGCCGGCATCTCGATGTCGGAGATCACCATCGCGTAGCGCGCGCCCGGCGATTCGCCGTTGCGCACCAGCGCCTGCAGGTGGTCCAGCGCCTGGCGCCCGTCCGACAGCAGCAGCGCTTCGAGCCCCAGCTGTTCGAGCACCACGCGGATCTGGTTGCGGGCCACGCGCGAATCGTCGACCACCAGCACCTCGCGCGGCCCGTTGCCGCCCGGCAGCGCGTGCAGGGCGCCCAGGTCGCTGCTGCGCGGCGCCGATTCGGCGAGCACGCTTTCCACGTCGATCAGCTGGATCAGTTCGCCCTGGTGGCGGGCCACGCCGGTCAGGTAGTGGTTGTCGCCGCCGAGGTCGGGCGGCGGCTGGATGTGCTCGACGGCGATGTTCACGATCCGGTCCACCCCGGCCACCAGGAAGCCCTGCACGCTGCGGTTGAACTCGGTGACCACCAGGTACTGCGGCTCCCGGGGCTGGTCGCTGCCGTAGCCGATCGCGCGCGCCAGATCGAGCACCGGCACGCTGCGCCCGCGCACGTCGGCGGCGCCGGCAAAGGCGCTGGGCAGCTGCGGCAGGGTGAACAGCGGCGGCCGCTGCAGCACTTCCTTGACCTTGAACACGTTGACGCCAAAAAGCTGACGGCCGTCCAGCCTGAACAGCAGCAGCGCCAGCCGGTTGTGGCCGGCCAGCCGCGTGCGCTGGTCGATGCGATCAAGCAGATCCTGGCTCATGCAGCCGGTGTCGGCAGCAGCGCCGCGATCTTGAGCCCGGATCGCAGCGGATCCGGATGCCGCTTTTTTGCGCCTTCCCCCGCTTGCGGGGGAAGGCTGGGATGGGGGCGCGCGCCGAAGGCGCGCGGGAAGGGGCGCGGCGACCTGTGTGCCCCCACCCCAGCCCTCCCCCGCAAGCGGGGGAGGGAGCAGAAGCAACCGCGTCGCGGGCCCTCCCAGCAACCACCAACCACCAACTTGCCCCCACCACCAACTCGCCCCATCCCCAACCGCCAACTCGGCCCACCCCCAACCACCAACTCGGCCCACCCCCAACCACCAACTCGGCCCACCCCCAACCACCAGTTCGCCCCGCCCCCCACCACCAG
>JAEWGI010000035.1 GCA_023388355.1 Pseudomonadota bacterium | reverse complement strand
GCACGGCGCCCTCGACCAGCTTCTCCATCAGCGCCTCGCGCTCCTCGGAGTGCTCGCTCTCGACCACCGCGCGGCGGGAGACGACGACGTTGTTGCGCTTGCGGTCGAGCTTGATGAGCTTGAACTCGAGCTCCTTGCCCTCGAGGTACACCGGGTCGCGGACCGGGCGCACGTCGACCAGCGAACCCGGCAGGAATGCGCGCACGTCCTTGATGTCGACGGTGAAGCCGCCCTTGACCTTGCCGCTGATGCGGCCGGTGATGGTCTCGTTCTTCTCGAGCGCTTCTTCGAGCTCGTCCCAGACCATGGCGCGCTTGGCCTTCTCGCGCGACAGCACGGTCTCGCCGAAGCCGTTCTCGAGCGAGTCGAGCGCCACCTTGACGACGTCGCCGACGGCGATGTCGATCTCGCCGGCGTCGTTACGGAACTGTTCGATCGGCACGATGCCTTCGGACTTCAGGCCTGCATTGATGACCACCACGTCGGTACGTACGTCGACGACGGTGCCCGAGACGATGGCGCCTGGCTTGAGCTTGGCCAGGTTGGCCTGGCTGGCTTCGAACAGTTCTGCGAATGATTCGGTCATTTTTGAAAATACCCGGTTGATGACACAGACCGCATGCCCTGGGGCGGGCGTCGCGGTCCACCCGTTTGTCGGCCTGCGCGGGATTGCGTATGGCCGTGAGTGTTGTGGCGGATGATCCGTGCGGGAACTCCCGCACGGGACTGGTGTCTGCTTCGTTCGACCCGCTCCGGCGCGCGCCCCGACCCCGATCCGGCCACGCATGGCTGTGGCCGGATCCGCGCCCGCAGGCAAGGTGCGCCTGCGGTCAGGACGCCACGACGGACAGCACGCGCTCGACCACCGCGTCGATCCCCAGGCCGGTGGTATCGATGTGGACGGCCCCCTCGGCCGGCCGCAGCGGCGCCACCGTGCGACTGGCGTCACGGGCGTCGCGCGCGAGGATCTCGCGCAGCAGACCGTCCATTGTGACGGAAACTCCCTTGTCACTCAACTGTTTATAGCGCCTTTCGGCACGCTCGCCGGCGCTGGCGGTCAGGAATACCTTGTGCGGGGCGTCCGGGAAGATCACCGTCCCCATGTCGCGGCCGTCGGTCACCAGGCCGGGCGGGCGGCGGAACGACCGCTGGCGGTCCGTGAGCGCGGCCCGCACCTCCGGGATCGCGGCGATCGCCGATGCGGCCGCGCCGGCGGTTTCGGTGCGCAGTTCGTCGGTGGCGTCGTGGCCGTTGACCAGCACCCGCAGGTCGCCGCCGGCGTCCTCGTGGAAGTCGACCCGGGTATCGAAGGTGCAGCGCACCAGGGCGTCGGCGTCGCCCAGGTCCAGGCCGGCCCAGCCTGCCGCGACCCCGACCGCCCGGTACAGCGCCCCCGAGTCGAGGTAGTGCCAGCCCAGCCGCTGCGCCACCAGGCGGCTGATCGTGCCCTTGCCGGAGCCGGAGGGGCCGTCGATGGTCAGCACGGGGATCGGGTCGGACATGTTCGCTGCCTGCACGGGGGCCGGCGATTATCCCGCACTCGCGCCCGCGCGGCGCGGGCGGCGGAACAAGCGCTTGAATCGATGGGGAAAGTACCGCTACAATGCGCGGCTTGATTTTTCGCCAGTCGCATTCCACCCGTTTTCCGAGTTTTCCGAGGTCTGTCATGAAGGTCCTGTCCTCCCTGAAGTCGGCGAAGGCCCGTCACCGCGACTGCAAGGTCGTTCGTCGCCGTGGCAAGGTCTTCGTGATCTGCAAGTCGAACCCGCGTTTCAAGGCGCGCCAGCGCTGAGCGCGCCGCCCGCGTCCGGCACGCCGGGCGGGCATCGCAGCCGTATCGCAGGGGCCGCAGCAATGCGGCCCTTTTGCGTGCGCGTCGGCGGCGGGCCGCGCCGCCGTGCGGCGGTTTTCCCGGGCAACGACGCAGCGGCGCAGCGCTGAATCTGTTAAAAAAGCCACTCGCCGATCCGCCCTGACGACCCCGACGGAGTCCCGACCATGCGCCTGATCCCGAGCCTCGCCCTGTCCGTGCTGCTGTGCGCCGCCGGCACCGCCTCCGCCGATACCCTGCTGGTCGAGCGCGCGCAGCACAAGGCGCACGTGGCCCTGCCCGAACGCGGCCTCAGCACCGCACAGGTCCAGGCGCGCTTCGGCGCCCCCAGCCAGCGGCTGGAGCCGCGCGGCGGCCAGAAGCGCCAGTGGCCGACCATCAACCGCTGGGTGTACCCCGAGTTCACCGTGTACTTCGAGCGCGACCGCGTGATCGACGCCGTGCTCAACCAGGCCCACGTCTCCGAGGTCGGCCCGAAGCCGGCGATCCGGTGACCTCCGGCTGCCGATGACCGCTGCGACATCGCGATTCCCCGCGGAGTGGGAGCCCCAGTCCGCGGTGCTGCTTGCGTGGCCCACCGCCGAGACCGACTGGGCGGACCGGCTGGCCGCGGTCGAGGACACCTACATCGCCCTGGTGGCCGCGATCACGCGCTTCCAGCCCGCGATCGTGTGCGTGGGCGACGCCGACGTGGAGGCCTACGCGCGCGCGCGCCTGTCGTCGGCGCGGATCGACATGGAGGGGGTGCGCTTCGTCGAGGTCGCCTACGACGACACCTGGCTGCGCGACAGCGGGCCGATCGCCCTGCGCGAGGGCCGGGACTTCCGCCTGCTCGACTTCCGCTTCACCGGCTGGGGCGGGAAGTTCGACGCCAGCCAGGACGATCTGCTGGTCGAACGCCTGCACGGGATGGGAATCTTCTCGAACAGTACGCGGCAATCCATTGATTTTGCTTTGGAAGGCGGCGCCATTGAAACCGACGGCCAGGGCAGCCTGCTGACCACCTGGCAGTGCCTGAGCGAACGTCATCCGGGGGTCGACCGGGGCGAGCTGGAGCGGTCGCTGGCCGGCTGGCTGGCCCAGGACCGGGTGCTCTGGCTCGAACACGGCGCGCTCGAGGGCGACGACACCGACGCCCACATCGACACCCTCGCCCGCTTCGCGGCCCCGGACGCGATCGTGTACCAGGCCTGCGACGACCCGGACGACAGCCACTATCCGGGCCTGCAGGCGATGGCCGCCGAACTCGCCGCGCTGCGCGCCCGCGACGACCGACCCTACCGGCTGTTCGCCCTGCCCTGGCCGGCACCGGTCCTGGACCAGGGCCGGCGGCTGGCGGCTTCGTATGCGAACTTCCTGATCGTCAATGGCGCGGTGCTGATGCCGGCCTACGACGACGCGGCGGACGCTGCCGCCGCAGCGGTGCTGCAGCAGGCCTTTCCCGACCGGGAGATCGTGCCAGTGCCTTGCCGTCCGCTGATCTGGCAGAACGGCAGCCTGCACTGCGTGACGATGCAACTGCCGGCCGGGCTGGTGTAGCCGCGACCCCGGTTTCACCGGGTCTTGCTCCTTCCCCCGCTTGCGGGGGAAGGTTGGGATGGGGCGCGCGCTGTCGGTGTTGGTGGTTGGTGGTTGGTGGTTCGACGGGCGGCGCGCGGACAGATCCCGCCACCGCTGTCCCCCACCCCGGCCCTCCCCCGCAGGCGGGGGAGGGAGCAGCAGGAAGGCGCGGGGCCGTTGCCGGCGGGTCACGGACCTGGACCTACAATGCCGGCATGAAAACCAAGACCCTTCCCGTCGCCCTGGTGCAGGAACGCGACCACGGCGATGCCGACGCCAATCTGGCGGTGATCGAGAGCCGCGTTGCCGAAGCGGCGAAGGCCGGCGCGCGCCTGGTCCTGCTCCAGGAGCTGCACAACGGCTGCTATTTCTGCCAGCACGAGGCGGTGCACGAATTCGACCTGGCCGAGCCCATCCCCGGCCCCAGCACCGAGCGCCTCGGGCGGTTGGCGCGCGAGCACGGGGTGGTGCTCGTCGCCTCGCTGTTCGAGCGCCGCGCCGCGGGCCTGTACCACAACACCGCGGTGGTGCTGGAGAAGGACGGCAGCATCGCCGGCCGCTACCGCAAGATGCACATCCCCGACGATCCGGGCTTCTACGAGAAGTTCTACTTCACCCCCGGCGACATGGGCTTCCAGCCGATCGACACCTCGGTCGGCCGCCTGGGCGTGCTGGTGTGCTGGGACCAGTGGTATCCGGAAGGCGCGCGGCTGATGGCCCTGGCCGGCGCCGAGATCCTGCTGTACCCGACCGCGATCGGCTGGGATCCGGACGACGATGCCGCCGAAAAACAGCGCCAGCGCGACGCCTGGATCCTGAGCCATCGCGGCCACGCCGTGGCCAACGGGCTGCCGGTGCTGTCGTGCAACCGCGTCGGCCACGAGCCCTCGCCGGTGGGCGCGACCGGGATCGACTTCTGGGGCAGCAGCCACGTGCTCGGGCCGCAGGGGGAATTCCTGGCCGAGGCCGGCGGCGAGGCGCAGCTGCTGCTGGCCGAGGTCGACATGGCGCGCAGCGAGGACGTGCGCCGGATCTGGCCGTTCCTGCGCGACCGCCGCATCGATGCCTATGACGGCCTGCTCAAACGCTATCTCGACTGATCCCGGCTCCAGCCCCATGCGAGCGGCCAGGGCTTGAATAAACCGAACGGTCGTGCTTTTATGCGCGCATGTCCGGGAGTCAAGCCGCCACCAGGGGTGCCGCCACGCGCGAGGCGATCCTCGCCCGCGCCTACGCGCTGGCCTGCGTGAACGGCCTGGAAGGACTCACCATCGGCACCGTCGCCGAGCAGGTCGGGATGTCCAAGAGCGGCGTGTTCGCCCACTTCGGTTCGCGCGAGGACCTGCAGCTGGCCACGCTCGACCACGGCGGCGAGCTGTTCGTGCGCACCGTGATGCTGCCGGCCCTGCGCGAGAAGCGCGGACTGCCGCGCCTGCGCGCGCTGTTCGCCAACTGGGTCGAATGGGTCCGGCACGACGATGACGGCGGCTGCCTGTTCCTGGCCGCTGCCAGCGAATACGACGACCGCCCCGGCGCGATCCGCGACCGGGTGCTGCAGCAGCAGTCGGACTGGCGCACGCAGGTCGGGCGCGCGGTCCAACTGGCGATCGACTGCGGCGAACTCGCCGCCGATACCGATCCCGGCCAGGTCGCCTTCGAGCTGTACGCGATCGCGCTGGCGATCCACCACGACGCCGGCCTGACCGGTTACGAAGGCGCGCGCACGCGCGGCCTGCGCTCGTTCGAACGGCTGCTGCGCAGCTACGCCCCCACCGCCTGAGATCCTCCGGGAGATGCACCTTGGACAGCCTGCACGCCACAAATAGCACGACCGTTCGTTCCAGGGCTGACGGGACGCCGTGCAACGGAGTTCCCCCTGAAAGCGAACCCGCGTCCTCCTCCCCGCCCACGGCGCAGGCTTCCTGGCTCGCCGCCAGCTGGCGCATGAGCCTGCTGCGGTCGGGCATGCAGGCGCTGTCGCGCGTCGCGCCCGATGCCGCGGCCCGGGTGTTCGACCGGATGTGGTTCTCGGTGCCGCGCACCCGACCCCGCCCCGAAGCGGCGGCCTGGCTGGCGGACGGCGAGCGGGTCGGGGTCCGGGTCCACGGGCGCCGCGTGCGCGCCTGGACCTGGGGCCGGGGGCCGAGCGTGCTGCTGCTGCACGGCTGGGGCGGGCACGCGGGGCAGATGCACGCCCTGGCCGAACCCCTGCTTGCGCGCGGCCTGCGCGTGGTGGCCTTCGACGCGCCCGCCCACGGCGCCTCCGACCCGAGCAGGCTGGGTGGCCGCCGGGTGAGCATGTTCGAGATCGCCGACGCGCTGCGCATCGTGGCCGCGTCGTGCGGGCCGCTGGCCGGACTGGTCGCGCATTCGGGCGGCTGCACCGCTGCCGCCCTGGCCCTGCGCGAAGGTTGGGCGGGCCCGGAGCGGATCGCGTTCATCGCGCCGTTCGCGCTGCCCTCGGATGCGCTGGCGCCGTTCGCGCAGGCCATCGGCGCCAGCGCGAAGGTACGCGACCGCTTCCGGGCGCGCCTGGAATCCCGCTTCGCGCGCCCATGGAGCGATTTCGACATCCCGGGCCTTGCGCAGCTGCGCGCAACGCCACCGGTGCTGGTGGTGCACGACCGCGACGATCGCGAGGTTCCGTGGCGCTATGGCGAGGCCGTGGCCGCCGCCTGGCCCCGGGCACGCCGGCTCGACACCCGCGGCCTGGGGCACCGACGCGTGCTGCGCGATGCGGGCGTGGTCGAACAGGTGGCGTCCTTCATGGCCGAAGGCCGTACGCCGGCGCCGGCCGCGACCCCGGCCGATGCGCGCGACGAACTGGACCACGCTTTCGCCGCATGCGGATGGACGCGCCGGGCAACCGCGGACTGAGCGGCGCAGCCCCCCCTTTTCGCGCACCCTCCCGGCGCCACGAACGTCCGCGCGCACAGCGCGGTCGAATCCGGGGACATGCGCGGCTTTCCCTGTCGCGCGCAAGCCTCTAACCTGTCGCCCGCGGCAGGTCCGGGCGCATCGCGTCCGCCACCGGCCATGCCCTCCCGCACGCGGATCTCCCCTTGGACGCAGCCGATTCCGCCGCCGACTGGCGCGCGCAGCCCCACGCCATCGTCGAGCGCGACGGGGTGCGCTACACCCTGCTCGGCACCGCCCACGTCTCCCGTACGAGCGTGGACGCGGTGCGCGCGGCGATCGCCGAAGGCGGCTTCGACGAAATCGCGGTGGAGCTGGACGAACAGCGCCTGGCCGCGCTCAGCGACCCGGCCTCGCTGGCCTCGCTCGACCTGTTCCAGGTGCTGCGCGAAGGCAAGGTGCCGCTGTTCGCCGCCAACCTGGCGCTGGCCAGCTACCAGCGCCGGCTTGCCGAACAGCTGGGCATCGAACCGGGCGCCGAACTCAAGGCCGCGGTCGACGAGGCGCACGCCGCGGGACTGCCGGTGCGCCTGATCGACCGCAACGTCGGCCTCACTTTCCGCCGCGCCCAGCAGAGCCTGGGCTGGTGGCAGCGGGCCAGGCTCGGCGCCGGCATCCTCGCCGGGCTGATCGTCGACGAGGACGTGGCCGAGCACGACATCGAGAAGCTCAAGCAGGGCGACATGCTGGCTTCGAGCTTCAGCGAATTCGCCGAACAGACGCCCGGCCTGTACCAGGCGCTGATCGCCGAGCGCGACCGCTACATGGCCGCGCGGCTGCGCGACCGGCCGGGGCAGGCGCGCGAGGTGCTTGCGGTGGTCGGCGCCGGCCATCTCGATGGCCTGGCCCGGCACCTGGGCGAGGAACAGGCCGCGCCGGCGGAGGTGACCGCCGAGCTGGAGACGGTGAAACCGAAGTCGAAGTTTCCCTGGCTGGAGGTCGGCATCGGCGTGTTCCTGCTGGCAGGCTTCGCCTGGGGGTTCGCCGCCGGCGGGCTCGAGGTCGGCGCCGACCTGCTGCTGTTCTGGGTGCTGTGGACCGGCGGGCTGGGCGCGCTGGGCTGCCTGATCGCCGGCGGACACCCGCTGAGCATCCTCGGCGCCTTCCTCTCCTCCCCGTTCACGCCGCTGCATCCGGCGCTGGCGTCGGGCACGGTCAGCGCGGCGATCGAAGCCTGGGTGCGCAAGCCGACCTATGCCGACTTCATGGCCCTGCGCGAGGACGTGAACACGGTGCGCGGCTGGTGGCGCAACCGGGTGGCGCGGGTGCTGGTGAACTTCTTCCTGACCTCGCTGGGCACCGCGATCGGCGTGTGGACCGGCGGCGCGCGGATGCTGGCGCGCCTGTTCGGCTAGCGTCCCCGGGCGTCGGCCGCGAATACGGGCCTGCGACCGTCTCCCGGCCAGCTGCACTCCACCACCTCAGCCCGCCGCCGCCGGACTATTCAGCGGCGCCCGTGGTAGCCGCTGCGGCCGGCACCGTGCGGCCGCGCGCACGCCGCACCAGCCGCGAGGTGCCGTTGCGCAGGTCGTCGAGCAGCGCATAGATCGTCGGCAGGAACAGCAGGCTGACCACGGTCGAGAACGCGAGGCCGCCCGCGATCGCGCGCGCCATCGGGTGGTAGGGCGGCATGCCGTCGGGGGTGTCGGTGTTGAGCGCGATCGGGATCATCGCCAGGATCGCGGTGCCCATCGTCATCAGGATCGGCCGCAGCCGCTCGCGGCTGCCCTCCACCAGCGCCTCGGTGCGCGGCATGCCGCGCCGGCGCAGGTTGTTGATGTGCTCGATCATCACGATGCCGTTGTTCACCACCACGCCCATCAGTACCAGAATGCCGATCACCGCCATGATGTTCATCTCGGTGCCGGTGATCCAGAACAGCCAGTACACGCCGAAGATCGAGAACAGCACGCAGGACATGATCGCGGTCGGGAACAGCAGCGATTCGAACACCGCGGCCATGATCACCAGCATCAGCACCAGCGCGATCATGATCGCGCGCACCATCTGATCCATGCCGTCGAAATTGATGTTGAAACCCATGCCGGCGAAGGTGTAACCGTAACCGGGCGGGAACTCCACGCCGTCGAGCGCGGACTCGATCGCGGCGCGCGCCTCCTCGACCGGCACGTCCCTGGCGATGCCCGCCTCGATCCGCAGCATGGTCTGCCGGTTCAGGCGCTGGATCGAAGTCGCCGCCGGGCTGACCCCGACCTCGACCATCGCCAGCAGCGGAACCTGGGTGCCGTTGGCCGCGCGCACCATGAAGCCCGACAGGTCCTCGATCCCGTAGTCGTCCGAACCGGCGAAGCGCACGTTGACCGGAATCTCGACCTCGCCGCGGTGGAAGTCGCGCAGCGACGATCCGCGCAGCGCCATGCCGACGAACTGCGCCACCTCGCTGGCGCTGAAGCCGTAGGCCGCCGCGCGCTCACGGTCCACCCGCACCGACAGTTCGGTGTTGGCATCGCCGGTGTCCACGCGCACGTCGCGCAGCTTCTCGTGGCGGCCCAGCATGGGCACGATGTCGGCCGCCAGTTCAGTCAGCACCTGGGTTGAATCGCCGATCAGGCTGAAGCGGATGCCCTGCCCTTCGCTGCCCATTCCGCCCGGCCAGCCGACGCCGATGGTGGCGCGCGCGGACTTCGGCAGCCCCTCGCGCACCTGCTCCTGGATCCGCTGGTGCACATCGCGGTCCTCGTTGTCCAGGAACAGGCGCGTGAACGCCCAGCCCTGCTCGCTGTAGCGGCTGTAGACCTTGTCGATGCGGAAGCGCTCGCGGTTGGCGTTGACGAACTCCTCCACCCGCGCCACCTCGCGGCCCATGTCCTCTTTCGAATAGGCGCCCTTCCACTGGTAGTAGATGTTGATCTGGTCCGGGGAGATATCGTCGCCGCCGCCCCGGCTGTTCATCATCGGCACCACGCTCAGCAGCGAGATGGCGAGGATCCCGGCCACGCTCCAGCCGCGGTTCTCGAGCGTCCAGCGCAGCAGTCGCGCGTAGCGCCGCTGCATCCCGGTGATGAACGGCGACTTCATCGCGGGCGGCGTCTTCATCCGGGCCGACAGCATCGGTATCAGGCTCACCGCCACCAGCCAGGAGGCCAGCAGCGAGACCGAGATCGTGACCGCCAGCTGCGACAGGTAGATGGTGATGATGTTCTTCTCGCCGAACACCATCGGCAGGAACACCACGCAGTGGCACAGGGTGCCGGCGGAGAGCGCGATCGACACGTGGCGGGTGCCGATGATCGAGGCCAGCACCGGATCGTCGGGGTATTTCTCGCGCTCCTGGTAGATGCTCTCGACCACCACCACCGCGTTGTCGACCAGCATGCCGACCGCCAGCAGCAGTCCCATCATCGAAATGATGTTGAGCGAGATGCCGGTGAAGTACATGAAGCCGAGGGTCATGATGAAGCAGATCGGGATCGCCGTGGTCACCATCAGCGTCGACGGCCAGTGGCGCAGGAAGGCGTACAGCACGATGACCGACAGCGCCAGGCCGATCGCGCCGGCTTCGGCCAGCGCCAGCAGCGAACTGGTCACCGCCTCACCCTGGTCGTCGGTGATCTCGATCCCGACCCCGCGCATCGCCGGATCCTGTTCGAGCACCGCGATCTCCGCGCGCACCGCGCGCGACAGGTCGACCAGATTGGCCGCGCGCTCCTTGTAGATGTCCACCGCCACGCTGGGCTTGCCTTCCATCTGCCGCACGTAGCTCATCCGCTGCGGCCGCAACTCGACCGTGGCCACGTCCGACAGGCGCGTGCCGCGCTGGTCCAGGCGCAGGTCGCGCAGGTCCTGCAGCGCCTGCAGCTCGCCGCGCGGCTGCACCCGCAGGCGCTGGCCGGCCTGGGTGATCTGTCCGGCCGAGACCGAGAAGTTGGCCGCCTGCAGCCGCTGCACCAGGTCGTTCAGGGCCACGCCGTGGGCGCTGAGCCGGTCCTTGTCCAGCGCCACCAGCACTTCCTGCGCGGCCACGCCCTCGACCTCCACCCGGGCCACGCCGGGCAGCCGCTCGAGCTTCTGCTTGATACTGCGCTCGATCAGCTCCGCGCGCGCGGTCAGGTCCTCGTCGCTGGTCAGGCGCAGGCTCATCGCCTCGCGGTCGCTGGTGCTCCAGCGCTGCACGTAGTAGCGGCGGAAATCGTCAGGCAGCTCGTCGCGCACCGCGTCGATGCGTTCGCGCGCCTCGGACGCGGCGATGGCGATGTCGCGGTTCCAGTCGCTGAACTCGACCTGGATCTGGCCGCCATCGGCGTTGGCCCGCGAGTTCATCGACTTGATCCCGGCCATCGTCGCCAGCGCTTCCTCGACGGGCCGCAGCAGGTTGCGCTCCACCTCCTCAGGGGTCGAGCCGGGATACGGCAGGGCCACAAAGAAGAACGGGATCGTAGCCTCGGGTTCGGCTTCCATCGGCAGCCGGAACGAGGCGATCAGGCCGATCACCACCATCGACACGAACAGCATGATGGTGGTGACCGGACGGCGGATCGACAGCTCGGTAATGTTCATCGGTCAGCCCCGCGTGCCCGGACCGTCGAGCGAGTCCTGCTCCTGCGACAGCACCTCGGCCACCTGGGCGGCAGTGCGGCGCGCGCGCTGGCCGCGCTCGGCGTAGTAGGCGTCGGACTTGCGGTCGAGCAGGTCGTAGACGATCGGGATCACCAGCAGGGTCAGCAGGGTCGACACCAGCAGGCCGCCGATCACGGTGATCGCCATCGGCGCGCGCACCTCGGCGCCCTCGCCAAGGGCCAGCGCCAGCGGCATGAAGCCGAACACCGCGGTCAGCGTGGTCATCATGATCGGGCGCAGGCGCGAGCGGGCGCCTTCCACCAGCGCCTCGCGCTTGGCCACGCCCGCCTCGCGCAGCTGGTTGACCTTGTCGACCAGGATGATCGCGTTCTTCACCACCAGGCCGACCAGCAGGATCAGGCCGATGAACACCACCACCGAGATCGGCGAACGCGTCAGCAGCAGCGCCGCAACCGCGCCCACCAGCGCCAGCGGGATGGTGAACAGGATCACGAACGGATGCAGCAGCGATTCGAACTGCGAGGCCATCACCAGGTACACCAGGAACACCGCCAGGCCGAAGGCGAACAGCAGCGAGCGGACCGAATCCTCCAGCTCCTCGCCCTGGCCGCCGATGCGCATGTCGACGTCGGTGCCGATCGGGTTCTCGGCCACCATCGCCTGCACCTCGCGGATCGCGGTGCCCAGGTCGATGTCGCGCAGGTTGGCCGAGACGATCGCCACCCGGCGCTGGTCGGCGCGGTGGATCTCGCTCGGACCGGTGGTGGACACGACCTCGGCCACCGTGGACAGCTCGACCGGATTGCCGCCGGTGGGATTGACGATCAGGCGCCGGATGTCCTCGACCGAGGAGCGCTCCGATTCGCGCACCCGCACCAGCACGTCGATCTTGCGATCGCGGAAGCTGTAGCGCGTGGCGACATTGCCGCGCACCTTGTTGACCACCGCGTCGGCGATCTGGCGCGTGGTCAGGCCCAGGGCCGCGGCGCGTTCCTGGTCGAACACCACCTGGATCTCGGGATAGCCCTGCTCGACGGTCGACTTGACGTCGGCGTAGTGCGGGTTGTCGCGCAGCATGCCGGCAAGGCGGGTTCCGGCGACGCGGATCGCCTCCAGGTCGCTGCCCTCGATCTCGATCTCGAGCGGCGGCGACAGTGCGAACAGCTCCGGCCGGGCGAAGTCCACCTGGGCGGCGGGATGCGCCTGCATGGTCGTGCGCAGGCGCTCGACCAGCGCCTGCTCGCGCGAGGTGTCGTCCATCACCACCGAAAGCTTGCCGATGTTCTCGCCGCTCTCGGTGGGGCTCGCGTCCAGGCGCGTGCCGGTGCCGGACACCCCGTACAGCAGGCGCACGCCGTCCTCGTCGGCATGCTTGCGCTGCACCTCGCGGATCAGCGCGTCGGTCTGCGCCAGCGGCGTGCCCGGCGGCAGCTTGGCGGTCATCTCGAACCGGTCCTGGGCCAGCTGCGGGATCAGGTCCATGCCCAGGAACGGAACCACCGCGATGGTCGCGGCGAACGCCAGCGTGGCGCCCGCCAGCACCGGCCAGGGCCGCGCCAGCGCCGCCGGCAGCATGCGCAGGTAGGCGGACTCGCCGCGGCGATATGGCGCCATGGCGACATCGCTGGCCTTGCGCATCACCGGGCCGACCACCGCCACCAGCGCCCGCCACAGCCGCACCACCAGCCAGGCCGCGCCGAAGAACAGGCCGCGCACCGCGGCGCCGAAGCCGCGGCCACTCGCGGCCACCGGCTTCTTCCAGCGGCTGGACGGACGCCACTGCGGATGCGGCTCCTCCTCCGGGAACGCCAGCGGCGGCCGGCCCTTGAGCGAGCTGAGCATCGGCACCAGGGTCATCGACACCAGCAGCGAGACCGCGATCGCGATCGACACCGTCAGCGCCTGGTCGCGGAACAGCTGGCCGGCGATGCCCTCGACGAACACCAGCGGCAGGAACACCGCGATGGTGGTGAGCGTGGACGCGACCACCGCCATGAACACCTCGCGGGTGCCCGAAATCGCGGCTTCGAGGATGCCCAGTCCGCGCTCGCGCGCCTTGGCCACCGATTCGAGCACCACGATCGAGTCGTCGACCACAAGGCCGGTGGCCAGCGCCAGCCCGCCCAGCGACATCAGGTTCAGGCTCAGCCCGAGCTGGCCCATGAAGAAGAACGTGGTGATGATCGAGACCGGCAGCGACAACGAGATCACGAACGTGCTCCAGCCGTCGCGCAGGAACAGGAAGATGATCAGCACCGCGAGCATGCCACCCAGCACCGCGTCGACCTTGAGGTCGCTGATGGCGTGGCGGATGAACACCGACTGGTCCTCGACCACGGTCAGCTCGATGTCGCGCGGCAGCTGCTCGCGCACCTGCACCAGGCGCGCCTCGAGCGCATCGGCGGTGGCCACGGTGTTGGCGTCGCCCTCCTTGTAGACCGCCAGCTCCACTGCCTCGTTGCCGGCGCTGCGGATCACCGCCTCGCGCTCGCGATAGCCCTGGCGCACCTCGGCAACGTCGCGCAGCCGCACCGGCGCAACGCCGCCGCCACCGCCACCGTCGTCGCGCAGCGCGGCGATCACGTTCGGGTCGCGGCTGCCCAGGATCGCCATCATGAGCTGCCGGTTCTCGCCCGCGCCCTGCGCGGCGCCCGAGCCGCTGGCGGTGGTGAGCAGCATGTCGCGCATCTGCTCGACGTCGGCGAACTGGTTGACCGTGCGCACCAGGTAGCGCTGCGAACCCTCTTCCAGGCGGCCGCCCGACAGGTTCACGTTCTCCTGCTGCAGGCGCTGGACCACATCGTTGAGCGAAAGCCCCAGCTGGGCCAGCCGGCGCTGGTCGATGTCGACCTGGATCTCGTCCTCGAGTCCGCCGCCGACCTTGACCGCGGCCACGCCGGACACCGGTTCGAGCTTGCGCTTGAGGTCGTCGTCGGCGTAGCGGCGCAGCTCCATCAGCCGGCGCACGGCCTCGGTCTCGTCGCCGCCCTCTGCGGTCGAGGACAGCGCCAGGCGCATGATCGGCTGGGTCGAGGGATTGAATCGCAGCAGCACCGGCGGGCTCGCCTCCAGCGGCAGCTGCAGCGTTTCCATCTTGTCGCGCACGTCGAGCCCGGCCTGCTCCATGTCCGTGCCCCAGGCGAACTCCAGCACCACGTCGCTCTGGCCGGTGCGCGAGATCGACTTGAGCTTGCGCAGCCCCTTGACCACGCCCAGCGCCTCTTCGGACGGCTGCGAGATCAGGGTTTCGACCTCCGAGGGCGCGGCGCCCTCGTAGTCGGTGCGCACGGTGAGGGTGGGATAGCTCAGGTCGGGCAGCAGCTCCACCTTCAGCGACGACAGCGAAATCAGCCCGAACAGCACCAAGGTGAGCGTCATCATCGCCACGGTCACGCGGCGCCGGGTGGAAAACTCCACCAGGCCCGAACCGCCGGTCGGCGGCGGATCGTGCGGACCCATCAGTTGCCCGCCTGCGTCGCGTCGCCCTTGCCTGCGTCCGCGCTGGCGGCTGCCGGCACGGGGGCGTCGTCACCGATGACCTGGACCGCGCTGCCCTCGCGCAGCGCCGACTTGCCGGCCACCACCACCGAATCGCCCGGCCCGACGCCATCGCGCACCTCGATCCAGCCCCCGTCGGCGTAGCCAAGCTGCACCGGCACCCGTGAGGCAACGCCGTCGCGGACCACGTACAGCGCCGGCTCGCCGCCGTCCTCGAGCAGCGCCGCGCGCGGCACCACAAGTGCATCGGCGCGCTGGTCGTAGTTGATCGACAGCCTGCTGAACATGCCCGGCTGCAGTTCGCCGCCACCGGCGAATGCGGCGATCACGCGGAAGGTGCCGGTGCCGGTGTCCACCACCGGCGCGACCCGGTCGACGGTGCCGGAAAAGCGCTTGCCCGGCAGCGCATCGGCGGTCAGCTCCACCGCCTGGCCGGGCTTGAGCGTCGCGATCTCGCGCTCGGGGACGTTGAGCGTGGCCTCCAGGCGACTGCTGTCGACGATGCGGAAGATCGGCGAGTTGATCTGCACGAAGTTGCCCGGCTTGATGTCGCGCGATGCGATCACCCCGGAGATCGGCGCCACCACCGTGGTGTACGACAGCTCGAGGTTGGCCAGGCGGTCGACCGCGCGCGCGTTCTCCAGGTCGAAGCGCAGCTGGTCGAGGTCGTTGGCGCTCACCATCTGCTGCGCCGCCAGCTGCCGGGCGCGGGCGAAGTTGGCTTCGAGCTTGCGCAGCTGGGCCGAACTCTGGGCCGCCTGCAGGCGCGCGCGGTCGGCGTCCAGGCGCACCAGCGGCTGCCCGGCGCGCACCGCCTGCCCTTCCTCGACCAGCACCTCCAGGGCCACGCCCGAGGTCTTGGCCACGACCTGCGACTCGGCGCGCGGCTCCAGGGTGGCGGTGTTGGCATAGCTGGCGGCGATCGCCCGGCGCGCGACCTGCTCGACCTCGACCGGGACCGCCTCCGGGCCCTTGTCTTCAGTGTCCCCGGCCTTGGCGTCCCCGCCTCCGCCGCATCCCGCCACCAGCGCGGCCGTCGACAGCAGGACGATGGCCAGCAGTGGCCTGACGCTGGAAAGAATGCGGTTCGTGTCCATTGAAATGCATAACCCCTTTGGTGTTGTAGCAAGGTATATCACCTGCCGCACGGGCGACATCCGCCAGAGGTCATGGTGACTCCCGGCAGCGAGCGCAAGGACGCGTTCGACGCTGCACACGTGACCGTCGCGTCGGCTGCGCGCGGCTCGCGCCCCGCGCGTCCGCGGGCCGGATCCGTTAACACTCGCGGGAGCGCAAGCTATACTTGTGCGATTGCGCGATCCACCACGTCGACGATCGCGATACACCAGCCAGACAGCCACTCAAGGATTGCGGAACCACTCCATGACGCGACCGTTGACGATCGCCGCCGGCCTTGCCGTCGCCCTGCTCACGCTGGCCACGTTGCCAGGCACCGCGCCGGCCCAGGATGCCGGGACGCCCGCCGTCGAGTCCGCACCCGCGGATGCGGCGCCGGCGGAAACCCCGGCCGAAGCGCCGGCCGAAGCATCACCGGCTCCCGCTCCTGCGGCGGCGGTGGCCGCCGCGCCCACCGGCGACGCCGAATCCGGCCGCCTGCTGGCCTACACCTGCCAGGGCTGCCACGGCATCACCGGCTACAAGAACGTGTATCCGACGTATCACGTGCCGCGCATCGGCGGCCAGTCGGCGGTCTACCTGACCAATGCGCTCAACGAGTACCGCAAGGGCACCCGCAGCCATCCGACCATGGAGGCGCAGGCGCAGAGCTTCTCCGACCAGGACATCGCAGATATCGCCGCCTTCCTGTCGGAGCTGACCCCATGAGCCAACCGCAACGCCTTGGCCGCCTGGCCACCGCGAGCCTGCTCGCACTCGCCCTCGTTGCCTGTGGCGGCGGCAACGCCGACCCGGCCGCAGGCCCGCAGGCCTCCTCGTCCGCCGGGCTGCCCGAAGGCCGCATCGTCGAGGGGGAAACCCTGGCCAACACCAAGGGCCCGGCCACCCGCCAGTCGTGCATCGACTGCCACGGCGCCGACGGCAACGTGCCGCTCGACGACAGCTATCCCAAGCTGGGCGGGCAGTACACCGACTACCTCGCCCATGCCCTGCAGCAGTATCGCGACGGCCACCGCGAGCATGCGCTGATGTCGCAGCAGGCCTCGCACCTGACCGACCAGCAGATCGCCGACCTGGCCGCCTACTTCGGTTCGCGCCCCTCGCAGCTGCGCGACCTGCACGGCGCCCACTGAGGCGGATCGAAGCGGCAGCACGAGAAAAGCCCGCGCGATGCGGGCTTTTTTTTGGCTCTTCTCCCATTCGAGGGGGCGGTTTTGCGCAACGCATCCGCTCCCTCCCCCGCCTGCGGGGGAGGGCTGGGGTGGGAGCCGGTCAGGTCGCTGCGGCACGTCACGCGCGCCTGCGGCGCGCGCCCCCATCCCAACCTTCCCCCGCACGCGGGGGAAGGGGCGAAGCGGGACTGCGCAATGCATCCGCTCCCTCCCCCGCCTACGGAGGAGGGCTGGGGTGGGGGCCGGTCAGGTCGCTGCGGCGCGTCACGCGCGCCTGCGGCGCGCGCCCCCATCCCGACCTTCTACCCCGGAGGGCACGTAGCCCCGCACGCGGGGGAAGGAGCAAGGCCGCAGAGAACTCCGGCGATCGGCCAGCCTTCGATCCCCCGCCTTGAGGAACACCAGCTTCTTCGCCTTCGGCAGCCGCTTGCGCGCGCACTCCGCCCGCGGGACCGCCGCACGGTCCGGAGAGGCGCGGCTGCGCTTGTCGCGGCCAACCCCCGCCGTTACAGGCTGTCCTGGTTCTCCTGCAGCTCGCGCTTGAACGGCACGTCCGGCGGCTTTCTGGCTTCGGCCTCGACGTCGAGCATGTTCGGGTCGGTGATGCCGCAGGCGCCGCCCAGCATCAGCATGGCCACGGTGCACTTGATCCGCTTGCCGGTGCCGGGGATGGGAATGAAGACCTCCTTGATGCTGCGCCGGACCCATTCCTCGAGCAGGTTCTCGTGCGGTACCCAGAAGCGGTCGAACGCGGTCGGCTCGTAGCCGATCGGCGGCCGCTTGAGCCAGGTGCCCATGCGGTCGATCTTCTCGTAGTCCTCGGTGATCGTGCCCGGCGGCAGCCCGCCGCCGACGCGACCGGTATTGCCCGCCAGGCGCGGACTGCCGTCGGCATCGAACAGGCCCGACGGGCTGCCGGCCTGGCCACCGGGTACGTTGCGGCTGGAATCGCCCCAGTCGTCGCCGCGGCGCGGCGAGGGCAGCGCGCCCGGCTGCGGCGTGGAAGCCAGCCCCGCGCCGGCACCGGTGGCCGACGGCGAGGCGCCTTCCCCGCTCGCGCGCGTGCCGCCCGGGGTCGTGGCGCTGGCCGCGGCCTCGCCGCTGGCGGAAGACGCTCCGTCCGCGCGCTCCGTCGTGCCCCGGGCGGTGCCGGTGCCGGGCTCGGGCGTGCGCAGTTCGATCGAGCGCTCGGCGATGGCGGGACTGTCGCGCGCCAGGTCGGGTGCGGCCGGGGCCACCGCCGGCGCCTGCAGTTCGACCACCGGGGCCGGCGTCGGCAGCGCGCGCTCCACCACCTCGATCTGCGGCTGGCCGACGTCCGGGATCGCGATCTCCCGCTGCGGCAGCGGCCGCACCTCGGGCAGCGGCGTCGCCACCGGCACCTCGACCACCTGGATCTCGGGCGTGGGCACCTGCAGTTCCGGCGTCGGCAGCGCCGGCATCGGCAGCGCCTCGATCCGCGGCTCCACCAGCACGAACTCGGGCTCCGGCTGCACCGGCTCGGTTACCTCCAGCGGCTGCTCCGCCACCGGCGCCGGGGGCTGCACCTGCTCCGGCTGCACTTCGGCCTGCGCCGGCGGCGGCGGAGGCGGGGGCGGCCGCGGCGCAGCCGCCGGGGCCGAGGGCGCGGACGGTTGATCGCTTGCCGCCACCGCGGGCTCGGGCAGCTCGGCCTGCTGCGCGCCGCCGCCCTCTTCCTGCGGCGTGCCTTCGCCAATGAACTCGACCTGGGTGATGTCCTCGCCCAGCCGCTCGGCCTCCTCTTCGTCGCCGGGGAAACGCCCGACCATGAACAGGATCATCAGCTGCAGCAACAGCACATGCAGCAGCACCGAAGCGCCCATCGACAGCCTGCGCGTACGCCGGTCGACCACCGGTCCTTCGCGCCAGTCCTGCCGCCACAGGCGCACGAATGCCTGCAGTCCCCCCAGCCGGCGATAGCCCGTCGGATGGAACGGTTCGCGCGCAAACAACACCGCCACCAGCTGCTCGACCGCCAGCGCCGAGCGGCGCGCGCCGGCGCCGGCCTCCACGAACCAGGCGTCCCAGCCCGGCGGGAACTCGCCCGGTGGCCGGGGCGGACGGATCGACCGCCCCTTGCGCAGCGAGCGCTGGGTCGCCTCGACCAGGTCACCGGACGAGAACACTCCGCGCGCGACCCGTCAGCCTGCGCCGCGCGGCATATAGGGCGCCGTCCCGGTGTCGTGGTCGGTGGCGTCGCGCACCGCGGTAACGCCGGGCACCTTGTCCACCAGCGTGCGTTCGATCCCCTGTTTGAGCGTGACGTCGACCATGCCGCAGCCATGGCAGCCGCCGCCGAAGCGCAGCACCACCACGCCATCGGCGGTGAGTTCCTGCAGCTCGACGTGGCCGCGGTGCTGGGCCAGTTGCGGATTGATCTCCGAATCGATCAGCCAGCGCACGCGCTCGACCATCGAGGCCGACTCGGGCGGCGCCTCGCCCTTGATCTTCGGCGCGCGGATCTGCAGCTGACCACCGGTGGCGCGCGATTCGTAGTCGATCCGGGCACCGTCGAGGAACGGCGCGCTCGGCGCATCGAGCCAGAGCGTGAAGCCCTCGCAGTCGATCGCCCACTCGTCGCCCTGCAGCTCGTCGGGTGCGGCGAACTCGAGCCGCACGTCGGCGCGCGACGTGCCCGCCTGCACGGCGGCCAGGCGCACGCCGATCCCCGGGATCGCCTCGCGTTCGAGAAGTTTGCGGAAATGCGCCTGCGCGCTGTCTGAGATCTGGATCATGGTCTGGATTCCGGTTTGGACTATTCTAGGCCCCAGCCCGGCACGATGCCCCCACGCCGCGCGCGACCGTTCATGCGCGGCCCGTCCTGCAGGAGACCCCCCATGTCGGACCTCGTCCCCCTCGCCCAGGCCCACTGCATCCCCCGCCGCGGCGGCGAGCACAAGCTGGGAGAAGCGCGGACCCGCGAACTGCTGCCCGAGGTGCCGGGCTGGGAACTGGCCGAAAACGGCCGCGCCCTGACCCGCACTTTCCGCTTCGACGACTACCACCGCACGATGGCCTTCGTGAACGCGCTGGCCTGGATCGCGCATCGCGAGGACCACCACCCGGACCTGGGCGTGCACTACGACCGCTGCGCGGTGCGCTTCTCCACCCACGACGTGGGCGGCCTGAGCGAGAACGACTTCATCTGCGCGGCGAAGGCCGATGCGCTGCTGGGATGAGCGCATGCCGGCCGCGACGCGGGCCCGGCCTCAGGCCAGCCGGTCCAGCACCTGCACCAGTTCCGGCGCCAGGGGCGCATTGAGCACGTAGGGCACGCGCCCGCCGTCCAGGGCGAATTCCAGCGAGGCCGCGTGCAGGAACAGCCGCTTCAGGCCGGCCTGTTCGCGCAGTCGCCGGTTGAGCTCCGGATCGCCGTATTTCGCGTCGCCGGCCACCGCATGGCCGATGTGCGCGGCGTGCACGCGGATCTGGTGGGTGCGGCCGGTCTCGATCCGCACCTCGCAGTAGGAATGCCCGCCGCGCCGCTCCAGCACGCGGAAATGGCTCAGCGACGGCTTGCCGTCGGCCTGCACCTGTACGTGCCGCTCGCCGCCCTGGCGCAGGCCCACCTGCAGCGCCAGGTCCACGCTCATCGTGCCGTCGGGCATCCTCCCGGCCAGCAGCGCCAGGTAGCGCTTGTGGATCGAGCCGCCGCCCGCGCGCGGATCCTCCCGCATCAGCGCCTGCAGCTCGCGCAGCGCCGAGCGCTTCCTGGCCACCACCATCAGGCCGGACGTGTCGCGGTCGAGCCGGTGGACCAGCTCCAGCGGCTCGCCCGGCCGCAGCGCGCGCAGGGTCTCGATCACCCCGAACCCGATCCCGCTGCCGCCGTGGCTGGCCACCCCGGACGGCTTGTCGATCGCCAGCAGGCGCGCGTCCTCGAACACGATGCTGGCCGCCATCGCCTCCAGCAGCCCCTTGGCCGGCGTGCCCCGCTCCGCCGGCGGCTCCAGCCGGACCGGCGGGATCCGCACCTGGTCGCCGGCCTCCAGCCGGGTCTCGGGCCTGGCCCGGCCGCCGTTCACCCGCACCTGTCCGCTGCGCACGATCTTGTAGACCAGCGACCGCGGCGCCCCCTTGAGCTGGGAGAGCAGGAAGTTGTCGAGCCGCTGGCCGCTGCGTTCGGCGTCCACGGCAACGCTGCGGACGCCGCCGCCCGGCGCCGCGGCAGGGAAACGGGTGTCATTCATGATCTGGTTTATCTGCTACACTCGCCGGGCGAGATAAGGTGCTGATTTCGCTGGAAGATCACGGGTCGAAAGCCCGCCTTCCGCGAGGTCCGTGCCAGTACGCGGCCACCGCCCTCGGGGCGGCCATGTTAGCGGCTGGACGGCAGCTCCGGATATCGCCCGTTGCCAAGGCAATGGTGCTGAACATGTCCCGCGCGGCGCGAGAGCCGGCCCAGACAGGCCGACCCGAGGCAGCCGCCGGCCCTGCAACACTTTTTGATTTGAAGCGCTCCCGCGGTCCGCCGTGGTGTCGTAGCGCTGGAAACCCGGGATCGCCGCTGCGCATGCGCGGCTGGCGGCCAACCGAAGCTCCAGGCGAAACGCCCCGGCGTTCCGCGCGCCTGCACACGCTCATCGAGCGCGTGCAGCGGCAAGCGCGAGGAACGCACACAATGAAGCGAATGCTCATCAACGCCACGCAGGCCGAAGAACTGCGCGTGGCCATCGTCGACGGCCAGTCCCTGTACGACATCGACATCGAACAGCCGTCCCGCGAACAGAAGAAGTCCAACATCTACAAGGGCCGCATCACCCGGCTCGAACCGTCCCTCGAGGCGGCCTTCGTCGAATACGGTTCGGAACGCCACGGCTTCCTGCCGCTGAAGGAAATCTCCCGCGACTACTTCCAGGCCGGCGCCGACCACCGCTCCGGCAACATCAAGGAACTCCTGCGCGAAGGCCAGGAGGTCGTGGTCCAGGTCGACAAGGAAGAGCGCGGCAACAAGGGCGCCGCCCTGACCACGTTCATCTCGCTGGCCGGCCGCTACATGGTGCTGATGCCCAACTCGCCCACCGCGGGCGGCGTGTCGCGCCGGATCGAGGGCGACGACCGCGCCGAGCTGAAGAAGGCAATGGACGCGCTGCAGATCCCCGACGAGATGGGGGTGATCATCCGCACCGCCGGCGTCGGCCGCGACGCCGAAGAGCTGCAGTGGGACCTGGACTACCTGCTCTCCATCTGGCGCGCGATCGCCGAGGCCGCGCTGAGCAAGCCCTCGCCGTTCCTGATCTACCAGGAGTCGCGCCTGATCACCCGCGCCCTGCGCGACTACATGCGCGCCGACATCGGCGAGATCTTGGTCGACACCCCGGAGATGTACCAGGAGGCGAAGGAATTCGTCGAGCAGGTGATGCCGCACAACCTGCGCAAGCTCAAGCACTACACCGACGACGTCCCGCTGTTCAACCGCTACCAGATCGAATCGCAGATCGAATCGGCCTACGAGCGCACCGTGCGCCTGCCCTCGGGCGGCGCGCTGGTGATCGACCAGACCGAGGCGCTGACCGCGATCGACGTGAACTCGGCGCGCGCCACCAAGGGCGCCGACATCGAGACCACCGCGTTCAACACCAACCTGGAGGCGGCCGAGGAGGTCGCGCGCCAGATGCGCCTGCGCGACCTGGGCGGCCTGGTGGTGATCGACTTCATCGACATGGACTCGGGCAAGCACCAGCGCGAGGTCGAGGGCAAGCTGCAGAATGCGCTCAAGTACGACCGCGCGCGCGTGCAGCTGGGCCGCATCTCCAAGTTCGGCCTGCTGGAAATGAGCCGCCAGCGCCTGCGCGCGAGCCTGGGCGAGTCGAGCCAGATCGTCTGCCCGCGCTGCGAAGGCCACGGCCGCATGCGCAGCGTGGAGTCGCTGAGCCTGTCGATCATCCGCGTCGCAGAAGAGCACGCGATGAAGGACAACACCGGCCAGGTGCTGGTGCAGGCGCCGGTCGAGATCGCCAACTTCCTGCTCAACGAGAAGCGCGGCGCGCTGGCCGAGATCGAGAAGCGCCACAGCGCGCCGATCGTGATCGTCGCCGACGAGCAGCTGCACACGCCGCACTACGAGGTCACGCGCCTGCGCGAGAACGAGCTGGGCGAGGAAAGCGCGCGCCCGAGCTACCAGCGCGGCACGCCGCGCCGGGTGGCGACGATCTCGCTGAACAAGAACAACCTCAACATCCCGCCGCCGGCGGTGACCAACGTGCGCCCGTCGCAGCCCGCGCCGATCCGCGAGCCACAGCCGGAGGCCGTACCGGCCCCCGCAGCGATGGCTCCGCAGCGCGCGCCCGAGCCGGCGCCCGTCGCAGCGGCGGCAGCCGGCGGTGGTCTGTTTGGATGGGTGCGACGCATCTTCGTCGGCGAAGCGCAGCCGCAGCCAACTGCCCCGCCCCGCGCGGCGAAGCCGCAGCGCGGCGAGGCGGGCGGTGAGCGCGGTGAGCGCAGTGAACGCGGTGAGCGCGGCAGTCGCTCGGGGCGCGGTGGACGCGGCGGCAAGGGCTCGCGTCGCGATGCCGGCGGCCAGTCCGACAATGGCCAGCAGAAGGAGCCGCGCCAGGGCCAGCAGCCTCGCGCCCAGCAGCCGCGCCAGGCGCAGCAGCAGGGCCAGCCCGGTCAGTCCGCTCAAGCCGGGCAGGCCCCGGCACCGAAGAAGCAGCGCCAGCCGCGGCCACCGCGCGCCCCGGAACAGGCGGAGAAGGCAGCCGCCGCCGCGGTCGTCGCGGCACCCGTCGTCGCCGACGGCGCGCCCGACAGCGGGCTGACCGCACCCGCACCCGTGCCGGACAGCGCGGTTGCGCCCGCCCAGGCGCCGGCACCGGTGCCGACGCCCGAGTCTGCAGGCGCAGACGACGCCCGCGCCACAGGCCCGGAGCGCGAAGGCGAGGCCGCCGGCACCGCCGGTGGCGACGAGGGTTCGACCGCCAGCCGCCGCCGGCGCGGACGTCGCGGCGGACGCCGTCGTCGCCGTGGCTCCGGCGAAGGCACGGGCGCTTCCGCCGATGGCCTGGACGACGACCAGGACCAGGACGACGAAGCCCAGAGCGAGGAGGAAGCGGCCGCTGCGTCCGCCGCACGCCGCGCCCAGCCGGAGTTCGAGTTCGACGACCCGGCCGCGCCGCAGGCACCGGAACCGTCAACGGCCGGCGCGCAGGCACCTGCCCGGAGCCCGCGCCCGGAACGCACGACCGCCGTGTACGCAGCGCGTGGTCCGACCGCCGCGCCTGTCGCGACGGCCAGCGCACCCGCGGACGTCGCCCCCGAAGCCGCGGCCTCCGCCGATCCCCTGCCCCGCCCGGCGACTGCCTCACCGGATCCGGTCGTCGCCTCGCCCGGCACCGCCGTGCAGGCTGCCGATCCGGTCGAAGCGGCGACGCAGGTCGCTGCCGGACAGGATGGCACTGCCGACGCACCTGCACGGACGGCGCAGGCGGAGCCGACCGCGCCGCAGACGCCGGTGGCCGACGTCGGTGAAAGCGGAGCTGCTCCGGCCGATCTGCTCGCCCACAGCGCCGTGACCCAGCCCGAAGACGCGCCCCGCGCAGCCGCTCCGGTCGAGGTCGCGATCGCGGCGGTGGAGTCGCGGCCGGAGCCGGAACAGGTCCCTGCCGCGAAGGCACCCGCGGCGCCTGGACTGTTCGACGCCCCGGCACCGGAAGCGCCGCGTCCGCCCGAACCATCGCCGGCCACCGCCGCAGCCGACGCCATCGATGCGGAGGCGGAGGCTGATGCGGAGGCTGATGCCGACGCGGGCAATGTCGACGGGGAACCGGACGCGGTGGATACCACCACCAGCCGCAGCGCCTGAGTAGCGGCGCTGTACTCCGGGCGCCTGCAGGGCAGCGGGCGCCCGGGATGCGTGTCTGGAGGCGAGGTGGCAGCGGCACCCTTGCCCGTCCACCGTCCGTCGCGGCTGAAGCGGCCCCTGCGGTTCCTACGGCGCCTGCAACACCGTCATGCGCGCGGTCTCACAGCACCAGCGCCGGATCCAGCAGTCCGTACTGGCTGGCCAGGCGCGCCAGCGCGATGTTGTCCTCGATCCCCAGCTTGGCGAACAGCCGCGACTTGTGGGTGTTGACCGTCTTCGGGCTCAGGCTGAGCTTCCTGGCGATGTCTTCCTGGCGCAGGCCCTGCACCAGCAGCATCGCGATCTCCAGTTCGCGCGGCGACAGTTCGTCGAACGGCGACTGCGACCCATCGAGCCCCGACAGCGCAAGCTTCTGCGCGATCCCCGCCGCCAGGTAGCGCTTGCCGCGCGCCACGTCGCGCACTGCGCGCAGCAGTTCGGTGGAATCGCCGCCCTTGCCGACGTAGCCGGACGCACCCGCCTCGATCAGCTTGCGCGGCATCGGCCCGTCCTCCAGCACCGACACCACGATCACCCGCGCGTGCTTGCCCCTGACCACGCGCTCGGTGACTTCCAGCCCGCTCACGCCGGGCAGGTGCAGGTCGCACAGCACCACGTCGGGCCTGAGCTTGCGGATCAGCGGCAGCGCGGCCTCGCCGCTCTCGGCTTCGCCGACCACCTCGATGTCGGTTTCACCGGAAAGGATCATGCGCATCCCTGCACGGACCAGCGCATGGTCGTCGACCATGAATACCCGGATCGTCATCCCTGTCGTCCCCCGAGAGCCCAACCCCGCAGCGAGGCTAGCGCCATGCGCAGCCCGCACGCAACCCGACCAGGCGGATGCCGGTGCGCAGCGCGCGTGGAAATCGCCGGACCGGGCCCGCTGCACCGTCGTGCACGCCGCTTCGCAAAGCATGGAAACGGAGCGGATCCGCCGGCGCGCAGCGCGCTCAACGCGGCTGGAACATGATGATACCCATGCCCAGCAGCACCACCGCCACGCCGGCGAGATCCCACGACGTCGGCCGCACGCCGTCCACCACCCACAGCCACATCAGCGCGGTCGCCACGTACACCCCGCCGTACGCGGCATAGACGCGGCCGGCGGCGGTGTCGTGCAGGCTCAGCAGCCATACGAACAGCGCCAGGCTCAGCGCCGCCGGCAGCAGCAGCCAGACGGAACGGCCCTGTTTGAGCCACAGGTACGGCAGGTAGCAGCCGACGATCTCGGCAAGTGCGGTGAGCAGGAAGAGGAAGAAGGTTTTCATGCGGGCCGTGCCGTGCGGAACGCGGCGTGCCGGATATCGCCCGGCAGCGCCGGCGCGCGCATCAGCGCATCGACCGCAGGGAGAATCTGGCGGAAGGGGTGGGATTCGAACCCACGGATGCTTGCGCATCGGCGGTTTTCAAGACCGCTGCAATCGACCACTCTGCCACCCTTCCGGACTGAACTGCCTGCTTCCACCCGGCGGTTTGACCAGCGGCCGCGCCGCTGTTCCCTCCAGCCTGCGGCCTGCGGGTCAAGACCGCCGCGATCGACCACCCTGCCACCCTTCTGCATCCGTATCGCGCCGATACGTACCTCGGGGGCGGCCCGGAACGGTCAGGCCATTGTCGCATGCACGGCCGGGGGCTCGGGGCGCTGCGGTGGAGGCTGCGTCCCGGCAGCCCTGCCGTCCTTGCCGTCCTTGCCGCAGTGGCGGCAGTTGAGGCTGGATTCCTCGATCAGCGACGGCAGCTTCTCGGCCAGGAAGTCGATGAACACGCGCACCGCCGGCAGCATGCCGCGACGCGATGCGAACACCGCGTGCGCCACGCCCTGCGGCAGGCGCCATTCGGGCAGCACCACCTCCAGCGCACCGCTGCGCACCGCGTCGGCGCACATCGTCTCGGGCAGCATGGTGATGCCCAGGCCCTGCTTGGCCAGCTCCATCAGCATCGGGAAGTCGAAGCCGGACACGCGCGGCTTGAGTTCGATCCGGCGCACCTCGCCATCGCGACCCTGCAGCTCCCAGCGCTGGCGGCCTTCTTCCTCGCCCATGGTCATCGAGGTGTGCGCGGCCAGGTCCTCGGGCACGGACGGACGTCCGGCCCCGTCGAGGTAGCGCGGACTGGCCACCAGCAGTTCCTGTATCTGGCCGAAGCTGCGCATGATCAGGCTGCCGTCGTCGTCGAACTTCGTGCGCACCCGGATCGCCACGTCGAAGCCTTCGTTGATCACGTCCACGCGCCGGTTGCTGACGTGCATCTGCACCCGCACCTCGGGATAGCGGGCGAGGAAGTCGGGCAGCAGCTTGGGCATCAGCTGCTGGGCGATGCCCACCGGCACGCTGACCTTGACCACGCCGCGCGGCTCGGCGCTCAGGCGGTCGACCACCTCGCGCGCGGCGGTGGCCTCGGCCAGCATCGACTGCGCGTGCCGGTACACGCTCTGGCCGACGTCGGTGACGGCGAAGCGGCGGGTGGAACGCTGCAGCAGGCGCACGCCCAGGTCGTTCTCGAGCTGGCTGATGCGCCGGCTCAGGCGCGACTTGGGAATGCCCAGTGCGCGTTCGGCAGCGGCGAATCCGCCGTGGTCGACCACCACCGCGAAGTAGTACAGATCGTTGAGGTCCTGCACGCCACCCTCCTTTATAGAACAATGCGTGGCATTTCATCATGTTTATTCCATGCGCGCAACAACATATGTTCCCCGGGTGCCGGCGCCCGCCGGCGGAAACCTGGAAACAACCCCATGAAACTGCTGCATGTCGATTCGAGTCTGCTGGGCGACCAGTCGGTCAGCCGCGAGCTCACCGCCGCCGTCGTCGCACGCTGGCGCGTCGCCCTGCCCGGGCTGGAGGTCACCGTCCGCGACCTGGCGCGCGATCCGCTGCCGCATCTGTCGGCAACCAGCCTGGCCGGCGAGGACGCGCTGGAGGCCGCCCGCGCCGAGGCGGCGCTGCGCGAATTCCTCGATGCCGACGTGGTGGTGGTGGGCGCGCCGATGTACAACTTCGGCATCCCGTCCACGCTCAAGGCCTGGATCGACCGCCTCGCCGTGCGCGGCCGCACCTTCCGCTACACCGCCGACGGGCCCGAAGGGCTGGCCGGCGGCAAGCGCGTGATCGTGGTGGCCTCGGCCGGCGGTGCGCATGCGGGACAGCCAACCGATTTCGTCGAACCCTACCTGCGCCAGGTGCTGGGTTTCTTCGGCATCGTCGACCTGGAATTCGTGCGCGCCGACGGGGTGGCGCTTTCGCCTGAACAGCGCGCCGCGGCGATCGACGGCGCGCTGGCCGTCCTGCCCGTACCCGAACGGGAAGCTGCCTGAACCGCCTGCACCCGCGCGCCTGCGCGCGGGTACCGGTCACTCGCAGGAAAGCCGTTGGCCCATCTGCGCCTTCCTCCAACATCGTTCGCCCCAGGGCCATGCGACCGGCTGCTGCGTTTCATGCGCCACCAGACCGTGCTGCCCGCGTCCTGCGCCCACTACGGGGAGATGAGCGGAACCATGTCGGTCCTCCGCCGGCGCAGCGACGGCTTCGGGTTCGCCGCCAGCACCAACATCTCCAACGACAGCACCGACAAGATGAACACCATGCTCGGCGAGGTCGTGGACGGCGTGTCGAAGTGGCGGGACATCGACCTGTTCCGAGCGGAAACGGCATGGTGGCGCCCGCCAGCGCCACCGTGCCGGAATGCGGCCCTCAGGCGATGCGTTCGATCCCGCCCATGTACGGGCGCAGCACCTCGGGCACCAGGATCGAGCCGTCGGCCTGCTGGCCGTTCTCCACCACCGCGATCAGGGCGCGCCCGACCGCCACGCCCGAGCCGTTGAGGGTGTGCACCGGCTCGGGCTTGCCGCCGTCGGGGCGACGCCAGCGTGCCTGCATGCGCCTGGCCTGGAAGTCGCCACAGTTCGAGACCGAGGAGATTTCGCGGTAGGTCTGCTGCGAAGGCAGCCAGACCTCCAGGTCGAAGGTCTTGCGCGCGGAAAAGCCCATGTCGCCGCTGCACAGCAGCATGCGCCGGTAGGGCAGCCCCAGACGCTCGAGCACCACCTCGGCGCAGCGGACCATGCGCTCGTGCTCGGCGTCGCTGTCCGCGGGCGCTGCGATGGCGACCAGCTCGACCTTCTCGAACTGGTGCTGGCGGATCATGCCGCGCACGTCGCGCCCGCCGCTGCCGGCCTCGGAGCGGAAGCACAGCGAATGCGCGGTCATGCGCAGCGGCAGCTGCGCGGCCTCGACGATCTGGTCGCGGACGATGTTGGTCAGCGAAATCTCCGCGGTCGAGATCAGGTAGCGCCGATGCTCGCCCAGGCTGGTGACGAACATGTCCTCTTCGAACTTCGGCAGCTGGCCGGTGCCGACCAGGCTCTCGGCATTGACGATCACCGGGACGTTGGTTTCCTCGTAGCCGTGCTCGCCGCTGTGCAGGTCGAGCATGAACTGCGCCAGCGCACGGTGCAGGCGCGCGAGCTGGCCGCGCAGCACGGTGAAGCGCGCGCCCGACAGCTTCGCCGCGGTCTCGCCGTCCAGCCAGCCGTGGCGTGCACCCAGCTCGACGTGGTCCTTCACCTCGAAATCGAACTCCCGCGGCGTGCCCCAGCGGTGCTGCTCGACGTTGCCCGATTCGTCGGCGCCGGCCGGGACCGCGGGGTCGGGCAGGTTCGGCACGCCCAGCGCGATCGCGTCGAGCTCGGCCCGCAGCTCGTCCAGGCGCGCCTCGCTGGCCTTGAGTTCGTCGCCCAGGCCGGCAACCTCGGCCAGCAGCGGCGCCGCGTCCTCGCCCTTCGCCTTGGCCTGGCCGATGGCCTTGCTGCGGGTGTTGCGCAGGTTCTGCAGCTCCTGGGTGCGCACCTGGATCTGCTTGCGCTCGGCCTCCAGCGCCTGCAGTTGCGCCACCGGCAGCGCGAAGCCGCGCAGTTCGAGCAGGCGCGCGGCGGTGTCGTCGAGGTGCTGGCGGAGCAGGTTCGGATCGAGCATGGCGGAAGAAGGCGCGGGGAAAGCGTCGATTATCGCCGAGTTGCGCAAGGCCTGCGGCCACCGCCGGAGCGGCGTGTGCAAGAATCGGGCATCCGCCACAGGCCGGCCCACATGTCCACACCGCCCGCGCCCCGTTCACCGCTGCGCATGATCGCCGGCCTGCTGCCTGCCGGCCGCGGCTGGTGGCTGGTGCTGGGCGCATTCCTGGCCGGCCTGCTGCTGTTCGCCCTGGTGCTGTCGGGCAAGCGCGACGAATTCGATTTCCACCGCGCCGGCGAGGGCCCGCCCGGCGCGCCCGGCCAGGTGTTCGAACCGCTGCCCGCGCCGCTGCCCGCCGGCGAATCCACCGCCAGCGGCATGGACGACCAGCCCGGCGGCGATGGCCAGGTCCGGATCGACCGCCATGCCGAGGCGCCCGCGCCGCCCCCGGGCACGGTGGATCCTTCGGCGCAGCAGGCTGGCGGTACGGATGGCGCTCCCGCCGCGGCGCTGGATGGCTCCGTGCCGCGGCTGCTGTCCGCGCCGGCACCCCGATACCCGCGCTCCGCGCTTCGCACCGGTGCATCGGGAAACGTGGTGCTGCGCATCGAGGTACGTGCGGACGGCCGGGTCGGCGAGGTCGGCGTGGTCGAAAGCAGCCGCCATCGCGACCTCGACCGCGAGGCCATGCGCGCCGTGCGTCGCTGGCGATTCCAGCCGGCGCTGCAGGACGGCAGGCCAGTGGCGGGCGTCGTTCAGCAGGTCATCAGCTTCAAGCCACCGGACTGAGCGGCGCTCACCGGCCGTTGACGCCGCGGCGACCGGTCGTCGACGGCAATCGTGGAATCGTCCTCGCAACGCCTGACGAGGAACCGATCGATGTCCGATCCCCTGCCGCAACACCCCGCCGCCGATCCCCGATCGCGCCCGGAGGACCCGGCCCCGCGCCGTCGCGCGGACGCCCCCCTGCTGCTGTGGCTGCTGCTGCTGATCGTGGTGATCGCCACCGCCTGGTATTTTCTCGGCCGCCACGACGACCGCAGCCTGCCGCCGGAAGTGGTGCCGATCGAGGAGACGGTTCCGCAACCCTCGCAATCGCCGGTGTCGGAGCCGCCTGCATCGCGCGAAACCACCGCACGCGAGCGCGCCGCTCCCGTCCCGACCCTGCCCGACCGCGGCGCTCGCCCGCTCACCAGCCCGGCGCCCGAATATCCTGCAGCCGCCCGGCGAGCCGGCGAACAGGGCACGGTGGTGCTGGAGGTGGAGGTCGGGCCCGACGGCCAGCCCGACGAGGTTTCGATCGCGAGCCGCAGCGGCTCGCGCGAGCTGGACGGTGCCGCGCTGCGGGCGGTGCGCGACTGGAGCTTCGAACCGGCGATCCACAACGGCAAGGCGGTCGCTTCGAGCGTCCGGGTGCCGGTGGATTTCCGGCTTCAGGCGATGTGACGGCGGCGCTGCACACGGCCTGCCGCAGGAACGGTTTCAGCCCCCGCCCGGACCGCGCGCAGCGTCCGGGTCATGCGCCAAGGCGGCATGCAGAGGCGCGCATGCAGAAGGCGTTGTCGCGCCGGTCCCGGCGCAGGCGGATGCGCCTCAGTCGGCCTGGCGCAGGCCGAAGCCCGCGCCGCGCGCCAGCGCATCGAAGCCCGGGAACGAGGTCGCGACGTTGTCGATGTCGCGGATCCGGACCTCACCCTCGGCCAGCTGCGCGGCGATCGCGAACGACATCGCGATGCGGTGGTCGCCGTGGCTCTCGACCGCGCCCGTGCCCAGCCGCGCGCCGCCGCGGATGGTGGCGCCATCCGGGGTCTCGTCCACGTGCGCGCCCAGGCTGCGCAGCCCCGTCGCCATGGCGGCGATGCGGTCGGATTCCTTGACCCTCAGCTCGGCCGCGCCGCGGACCACGGTATCGCCCTGCGCGCAGGCCGCGGCGATGAACAGCGCCGGGAACTCGTCGATCATGTCGGCCACGTGTGCGACCGGCACTTCGATCCCGCGCAGCTGCGCGTGGCGCACGCGCAGGTCGCTGACCGGCTCGCCGCCCTGCTCTCCGGCCGGCGTCTCCCCGATGTCCGCGCCCATCGCCCGCAGCACGTGCAGCAGGCCGCTGCGGCGCGGATTCATGCCGACGCTGCGCAGCTCCAGCTCCGATCCTGGCACCAGGCTGGCTGCGACGATGAAGAACGCGGCCGACGAGAAATCCGCCGGCACCACGATGTCGCGCGCGACCAGCCGGTGGCCGCCTTCGAGGCGGGCGTAGCCGGGCGAGAATTCGATCGGGCAGCCCAGCGCCTGCAGCATGCGCTCGGTGTAGTCGCGGGTCGGGTGCGGTTCGCGCACGGTGGTCGCGCCCTGCGCGTACAGGCCGGCCAGCAGCAGCGCGGATTTGACCTGCGCGCTGGCCACTTCGGTTTCGATGTCGACGCCCTGCAGCGCACTGCCGCCGTGGATGCGCAGCGGCGGCACGCCGCCTTCGCCGGTGTCGATGCGCGCGCCCATCCGCGCCAGCGGCGCGGTCACGCGGCGCATCGGCCGCTTCGACAGCGAGGCGTCGCCGACCAGGGTGGTATCGAAGGACTGGCCCGCCAGCAGGCCCGCCAGCAGGCGCATGCCGGTGCCGGCGTTGCCGCAGTCGAGCGCGCCGTCGGGCGCGCGCAGGCCGTGCAGGCCAACGCCATGGACAACGCGCCGGCCCGGGCCCGGCACCTCGATCCGCACGCCCATGCGGCGGAAGATGGATTCGGTCGCGCGCGCATCCTCGCCTTCCAGGAAGCCGTCGATGCGCGAGGTGCCGTCGGCCAGCGAGGCCAGCATGATCGCGCGGTGCGAGACCGACTTGTCGCCCGGCACCGCGATCGAGCCGCGCAACGGCGCGCCCCGCGATGCAATCCAGTCCGTGCCCGTGCCGCTGCTGCTCATGTGGTCCTGTCCGAAAGTGGAATCGATGAGGGGTTGGCGCGCCTGTGCGCATGCGTCGCCCGTGCCGCGCACCGGCGGCACCAGCGGGCGACGCGGGGGATCACGGCACGGCGACCGGGTAGGAGCCCAGCACGCGCACCTCGCCGGCGAAATCGTCGATCTCGGCCAGCGCGTCCTTCAGTGGCGATTCGTCGACGTGCCCCTGCACGTCGATGAAGAACGCGTACTGCCAGACCGCTCCATGCGCCGGCCGCGATTCGATCCGGTTCATGCTGATCGAGCGCCGCGCCAGCGGCTCCAGGATCCGGTACAGCGCGCCGGGCTGGTCGCGGATCGAGACCATCAGCGAGGTGCGGTCGTTGCCCGACGGCGGGAACAGCGCGCGGCCGATCACCAGGAAGCGCGTGGTGTTGTCGCTGCGATCCTCGAGCGGCCCCGCAACCACCTTCATGCCGTAGATGTGGGCGGCGTTCTCGCCGGCGATCGCGGCCGCGTCGTCGGACTGCTTGGCCCGGCGCACGCCCTCGGCGTTGCTGGCCACCGCTTCCTTGTGCACGTTCGGCAGGTTCTGGCGCAGCCAGTTCTTGCACTGCGCCAGCGAGAAGCCGTGCGAGTACACGCGCTCGATGTCATCGATGCGGCCGGTTCGCGACAGCAGGTACTGGTGCACGCGCAGCTCGACCTCGCCGCAGATCTTCAGCGGCGAAGTCAGGAACATGTCGAGCGTGGACTGGATCGTGCCCTGGCCCGAGTTCTCCACCGGCACCACGCCGAAATCGGCGTTGCCCGCGGCCACCTCGTCGAACACCTCCTCGATGCTCACCAGCGGCAGGCCGCGCGCGGAATGGCCGAAGTGCTTGTGTACCGCCTGCTGCGAGAACGTGCCCTCGGGGCCGAGGTAGCCGATCTTCAGCGGCTCCTGCTGCGCCAGGCAGGCCGACATGATCTCGCGGAACAGCCGCACCAGCACCTCGTCGGCGAGCGGTCCGTCGTTGCGGTCGACCACCCGGCGCAGCACCTGCGCCTCGCGCTCGGGACGGTAGTAGTCGATCGCGGCGGCCAGCTTGCCCTTGGCCTTGCCGACCTGGTGCGCCCATAGCGCGCGCTCGGCGATCAGGGCCTGGATCTCGCGGTCGATGCCGTCGATCTGGGCGCGCACCGCCGACAGATCCGGCTGCGCCTGCTTGGCGAATTCGACCCGGCTGCGCGCCGAGGCTTCGGCACCGACGGTCGCGTCGGCCGCCGTCGTCGCCGCCACCGATGCCTTGCCGGCACGACGGCCCGGCTTGCTGCCTTTCGAAGGAGTGCGCTTGTCAGCCATGGTGGGACTGGAACTCCCGCATGTAGTCGACCAGGGCGCGCACGCCCTCGACCGGCATCGCGTTGTAGATCGAAGCGCGCATGCCGCCGATCACGCGATGGCCCTTGAGGCCGATCAGGCCCGCCTCGCGCGCGCCCTCCAGGAACGGTGCGTCCAGCGCCGGATCGGGCAGGAAGAACGGCACGTTCATGCGCGAACGCACGTTCGATTCGACCTCGTTGCGGTAGTAGCCGCCCGAGCCGTCGATCGCGCCGTACAGCAGCGCGCTCTTCTCCGCGCTGCGGCGGTCGAATTCGGCGGTACCGCCCTGTTCGATCATCCAGCGCACGGTGAGCCCGAGCACGTACCAGTTCCAGGTCGGCGGGGTGTTGAGCATCGACTCGTTCGCCAGCAGCGAGCGGTAGTCGAAGATGTCCGCGCGTGGATGGCCGGCCCGCTCGAGCAGGTCGCGGCGCACGATCACCACGGTGATTCCCACCGGCCCCAGGTTCTTCTGCGCGCCGGCGTAGATCAGGCCGTACTTCGAGATGTCGATCGGCTCGGAGGCGATACTGGAGCTGAAATCGGCGAACAGGGGCACGTCGCCCGTGTCCGGCGGTACCGTGCCCCACTCGGGCCTGTATTCGACGCCGTGGATGGTCTCGTTGGCGGTCACGTGCACGTAGGCCGCGTCCTTCGACAGCCGCCAGGACTCGCGCGCCGGAATGCTGCGGTAGCCGTCGTCCTCGCTGCTGGCGGCGATGTTCACATCCACCGAGACCAGTTGCCTGAGCGCGGTCCGGCCCCAGTGGCCGCTGATCACGTAGTCCACGCGCTGCCCCGGATCGGCGAAGTTGAGCGCGATCAGGGCCTGCTGCGAGGTCGCGCCGCCGGCGGGGAACAGCACCGCATAGTCGTCGGGGATCGCCAGCAGGCTGCGCAGGTCGGCTTCGGCCTGGCGGGCCACCTGCAGGAAATCCTGGCCGCGATGGCTGACTTCCACGACCGAGGCACGGGCATCGCCCCATTCGACCAGGTCGTCCTGCGCCTGGCGCAGGACGGATTCGGGCAATGTGGCGGGTCCGGGGCTGAAGTTGTATGCGCGCGCCATCGTGGTGGTAGCAGACGGTGGGAGGAAGCGGTCTAGTATGCCGCAGCGCACCAGCGATTCCGAAGCAACGCAACTTTTCACCCCGGTACGCACTCCAAACCGGGGTTACGGAGGAAACCAGTCATGTCCCTGCGCCGCGTGCCCAGCCTTCCGGATTCAGCCGTTACCGATGAAACGGTGTATCGCGCTCGCCGGCGCCTGCTCGGTGCCGCGGCCGGCGCCCCGCTGCTGTCGCTGGCCGGCTGCGCCGAGGCCGAACCGCCGCCTCCCTCGAACGCAGTGGTGACGCCCGCGCAGGCGCGCTCGGGCTTCGCCACCGACGAGCCGCTGACGCGCTACGAGGACGTGAGTCGCTACAACAACTTTTACGAATTCGGCACCGGCAAGTCCGATCCCTCCGAGGCGAAGAAGACGCTCAGGACTTCCCCCTGGAACGTGGCCGTGTCCGGCGAATGCGGTAAGCCCGGCAACATCGCGCTCGAGGAACTGCTGCGCGGCATCGCCCCTTCCGAGCGCATCTACCGGCTGCGCTGCGTGGAGGGCTGGTCGATGGTGATCCCGTGGCTGGGCGTGCCGCTGGCCGAGGTGCTGAAGCGCTTCGAGCCGACCTCGAACGCGAAGTACGTCGCCTTCACCACCCTGGCCGACCCGGTGCAGATGCCGGGCATCCGCTTCCGCTCGATCGACTGGCCCTACCGCGAGGGCCTGCGCATCGACGAGGCGATGCATCCGCTCGCGTTCCTGGCCACCGGCCTGTACGGCAAGCCGCTGCCACAGCAGAACGGCGCGCCGCTTCGCCTGGTGGTGCCATGGAAGTACGGTTTCAAGAGCATCAAGTCGATCGTGGAGATCCGCTTTGCCGAAACCATGCCCGCCACCGCATGGAACCGGCTGCAGCCAGGGGAATACGGCTTCTACAGCAACGTCAATCCGGACGTGGACCATCCGCGCTGGAGCCAGAAGACCGAGCGCCGCATCGCCGGCACCGGCAACCGGCTGTTCGCCGACCGGATCCCGACCCTGCCCTTCAACGGCTACGGGGAGCAGGTGGCGGCGCTTTATTCGGGGATGGATCTGAGGAAATGGTTCTGACGCGAGCTGGTGGCTGGTAGTCGAGGGTTGGTGGTGGCGTCCCGCGGTTCCCGACCCGTCTGCGGCGGACAGGTGCAGGTGCGGCCGGCAACGAAGGCAAGGTCCATGGCCCCCGTTCACGGGGGTGACGGTCGCCTCAGAGCAACGGTGGCTGATGGCCGGGAATGCGCCCTATCGCACGGATCGCCGCCGCTTCCACGACTGCCAGACAACCACCAACCCCCAACAATCCACACCTGTCCCCTCCAGCCCCCATGCCCCCACCCGCCTCCCTGATCCCCGCCAAGACCACCCTCCACGCTCTGGCGCTCATGCCACTCGCGCTGCTTGCGTGGCGCTTCTGGCAGGTCTTCAGCGGGACCGACATCGACGCGCTCGGGCCGGACCCGGTGGCGGCGATCGAACACGAGCTCGGGCAATGGGCGCTGCGCCTGCTGCTGCTCACGCTGGCGATCACTCCGCTGCGGCAGCTGACCGGGCAGCCGGTGCTGCTGCGGTTCCGGCGGATGCTGGGGCTGTACGCGTTCGCCTACGCCAGCCTGCATTTCGCGGCGTGGCTGGGCCTGGACCTCGGCGGCTACTGGACCCAGCTGTTCGAGGAGATCGTCAAGCGGCCCTACATCACCGTCGGCTTCGCGGCCTGGCTTCTGCTGGTGCCGCTGGCGCTGACCTCCACCCGCGGCTGGATGCGACGCCTGGGGCGCAACTGGGGGCGTCTGCACCGGCTGGCGTACGCGATCGCGGTGCTGGCGGTGCTGCACTTCTGGTGGATCGTGAAATCCGACTACCGCGAGCCGCTGCTGTATGCGGCGATCCTGGCGCTGCTGCTGGGCTGGCGGCTGTGGAAGCGGATCGCGCGCCCGGCGCCGCGTCGCGCCTCAGCCTGACCCGAACAGCAGCAGCGCAGCGAGCGCGCCGGCAATGCCCAGCGCCGCCAGCAGCAGCCACGGCAGGCGCGAAGCGGGGCGCGTCGGGCCGACGTGCGGCGCCTGGACGGGAGCGGCCTCGGACTGCGCCTGCAGGCCGCCGAACTCATCGCGGCGCGGACGCCGCTGCGGTGCCTCGACCGCGAAGCGGTGGTGGCCGTCGAACACCACCTGGTCGCCCGGCGAGAGCACTGCGTCGCGCACCACTTCGCCATTGACCAGGCTGCCCTCGGCCGAGCCCAGGTCGCGCAGCACCACCTGGTCGCCGACCAGCTCCAGGCGGGCGTGGCGATCGGCGAAGGCCGGATCGTCGATGCGGATGTCCGCCTCCGGGTGGCGCCCCACCAGCCGCGGCCGTTCGAGCGTGAAGCTGCGGCCGTGGAAGCGACCGCCGACGCCGCGCAGCACCACGCGCAGGTTCGGCATGCCGTCGCCGGCGGGAACCGGCGCCTCGTCGCGCGGCAGCTGCACCGGGTACGTCGACACCAGCCGCAGCTCGGTGCCGTCGACGTAGATCGCATCGCCCACGCGCAGCATCGCCATGCGCCGCACGTGGCGGCCGTTCACGTGCACGCCCGGGCCGCCCTCGTCGACGTTCAGCCAGACCCCGCGGCGGTCGACGCACAGGCGCACCGGCTCGTCGCCGCCTTCCACCAGTTCGATCGCACCGTCCGCACGCCGGGCCAGGCCGTGCACGCCGATCGCCAGCGGACGGTCGTCCGACGCCTGTCCAGCGAATCGCAGTCTGACGGAATCCATAGACGCGGAAATCTATCACGCGCACGCGCGCCACGCGTCTGGCGGCCGGCGCGGCATCGGGGCAGAATGGCGCCCCGCTCCACCGTGCCCCCTCATGTCCGGTATCGACATCCGCCACGCCCACTCCCTGCCGATGGACCAGGCCCGCACCGCCGTGGAACAGGTGGCGAACTCGCTGGTGCAGCGCTTCGATGTCAGCTGCGACTGGCAGGGCGACACCCTGCATTTCTCGCGCTCCGGAGTGGATGGCCGCATCGCGCTGGAGCCGCAGCAACTGCACGTGACCGCCTCGCTGGGCTTCCTGCTGTCGGCGATGCGCGGTCCGATCGAGGCCGAGATCCGGCGGGTGCTGGCGGAGAGGTTCTGAACGCTCCGCGCCGGGCGTGGTGTGATTGCTCTAGCGCACGGGGCCAGGCTCGACTTTCCACATCCCCAGGCGGAGCGCACATGGCCAGGTCCAGGCAATCCTCGAAACGTTCTTCGTCCACCGACAGGCCCGATGCCCGGGCCGAGGGCCTCTCGAAGTCGATCAGCGAATCGGCGCAGCAGATCTGGCTTGCGGGCGTCGGCGCCTTCGGCCGCGCCCAGGCCGAAGGGACCCGGCTGTTCGACACCCTGGTCAAGGAAGGCCTGGGCCTGGAACAGACCGCACGCCGCTTCGGCGGGGATCGCGCGGAACAGGTGCGCGAGACGGTGGAAGCCGGGGTCGGCCAGGCCCGCGAACGCGCCGCCGACACCTGGGGCCGTCTCGAAAAGGGCTTCGAGGCGCGCGTGCACAAGGCCCTGGTCAGCCTCGGCGTGCCCGCCCGCGACGAGCTGCGCGACCTCAGCCGGCGCGTCGACGAGCTGACCGCCGAGCTGCAGCGCCAGCGCGGCGGCGCCGCGAAGCCTGGCACGGCCGGCAAGGCGACGAAGAAGGCCACCAGCAAGGCGACCAGGAAGACCGCAACGCCCCGATCGAAGACCGTTGCCGCGCGCAAGGCTCCTGCGCGCAAGGCGTCCCCGGGCAGGGCGACGACGACGAAGGCCGCGTCGAAGAAGACGACTGCTGCACTGGACTGACTGCAAACCATTCCACCCGACCGGTGCGGCCCGGCGCCGCGCGCCGGTCGTTCAGTCGGCCCGGGCGGCCGCGCCGCCCGGCAGGCCGCCCTCGCCCCTTTCAATGGATGGGTCTGGGGCGGCTGCCGATGACTGCATGACAGAACGCCGATCGCTTCGGGCACGCATCGACGATGCGCTTCGCACTGCGGATCGTATCGCCTGAAACCGGCCGCTGGACGTTGCGAACATTCGCCCGCGCATCTTGTCGCCACGGCGATTCCGCTATGCTCTGGTCGCCTCCCGCCCCATGTTCCCCATGTCGAACTGGCTTATCGCGATTGCCTCGACCCTGCTGATCGGTAGCATCGCGACCTTCTATTTCCACATCGTGCAGCGTCGTCGCGACGAAACCCGCGCCGGGATCGCGGCACTGTCGGCGGTGTCCTGGCGCAGCTTCATCCACATGGTGCTCGATGCACTGGCGCGGCGCGGGTACACGCGCCTGGTCGACAGCGACAACGCCGCCGACGACACCGACTACGTCCTCGAGCGCGGCGGTGAGCACTGGCTGCTCTCGTGCAAGCACGGCAGCGCTTTCGTGCTGGGACGGCTGGTGGTCAACGAGCTGGCGCGAGCGATCGAACTCAAGGGCGCTGCCGGCGGCTTCCTGCTCACCCAGGGCCGGATCAAGGAAGAAGCACGTCCGCTGGCGGCGCTGCAGCGCATCGAGCTGCTCGACGGGCCCGCGCTGTGGCCGCAGTTGCGCGACTTCCTGCCGGCCTCGCAGCTGGCCGGGATCCGCGCGCGCGCATCGAAGCTTGCGCGCCAGCGGGTGCTGTCCTCGTGGCTGTTCGCGTTGCTCGCGGGCGTTGCGATCTGGCTGGCGCTGCCAGCGCCGCAGCGCGCGCCGGCTGCGCCCGCGACTTCGCCCGCGGCATCCGCCGAGCCCTCGCCCGCCGCGACGCCGACGGTTCCGGTCGCCACGGGCAGCCCCGCCCCTGCGCCGCAGGACGCGGTGCCGGTCGGCGACACGCCGGCCGCGCCACCCGCCACGCCTGTGGCAGCCGGGGAACCCGCGCAGCCGACTTCGACCGCGACGGTCGAAGCGGGAGCGACCACGACCGAAGCGCAGGATGCGCCGGCACCGACCCCACCACTGTCGATCGAGCGCCAGCGCGCCGACGTCGCGGCGGCGATTTCCACCCTGCCCGATGTCGATCGCGCGGCGTGGTCGAGCGAATCGACGCTGCAGGTGATCCTGAGCCGGATCGACGGCGATGCCTTCGTGCGCATCTGCCCGCTGATGTTGCGCTACGACGAACTGGCCGCCTCGCGCATCCAGCTCACGCCGCCGCCGGGGAGCGGGCGCAACGTCCGCTTCCGGCAGTGCCGGTCGTACTAGCGGCGACGGGAAGGCACGACCGCCGGCGCCGCTTCGCCGCGGCTGCCAGTGCACTGTCGCGGCATCGTCAGGAACGCGATCCGCTCCTGGCCCGGCGTCTGCACCCGGACTTCTTCTCCGAACCCGCGCGGAGCGGCACGTGGATGGCTGCCTTGCGACGCGGCAGGCTGGAGACCATGTGGCGGTCGATGAAGCCGGCGGCGCCGCTGGCCAAACGGCTCGTTTCGCGCGTTCCTCGCTGGCCGCCGGCGCGGTCGCTGCGGCCCGCGCGCTGCGTTGCCAGCGTGCGTGGCGCACCGATCCGGGCGTGTTGACCGCCTCGCAGGCGCGTGATGTCATGGCACCGGGACCAGCAGGAGGCGCGGGATGTCCAAGTCGACGTTGACCTTCGAACAGGCGGCCAAGGACGTGCAGGCGCTTGGCGAGCGGCCCGACAACGAGACCCTGCTGCGCCTGTACGGCCTCTACAAGCAGGGCTCGGAGGGCGACGTGAGCGGCGAGAAGCCCGGCTTCTTCGACTTCGTCGGGACCGCCAAGTACGAGGCCTGGAGCAGGCTCGAGGGCACGTCGCCCGATGTTGCGCGGCAGCAGTACATAGAGCTGGTGCAGCAGCTCAAGGGCTGAGCGATCCTGCCACCATGGCCCGCGACACCCGCCGGCGCATCCTCGACTGCGCGCTCGCGATGTTCAACGCCCAGGGCGAACCGACCGTCACCACCAACCACATCGCCGACGGGCTGGGGATCAGCCCGGGCAACCTGTACTACCACTTCCGCAACAAGGACGACATCATCGAGCAGCTGTTCGCGCGCTACGAAGCGCGCATGGACGAGGTGCTCGCCCCGCCCGACGGACGCCTGCCGGGGCTGGAGGACATCTGGCTGCAGCTGCACCAGGTGTTCGAGTGCATCTGGGACTATCGCTTCCTGTATCGCGACCTGCTCGAGATCCTCAGCCGCAACCGGCGACTGCGGATCCGCTTCGCCCGCATCCTGCGGCGCGCCGACGACCGCGCCCGCGCGGTGATGGGCGGCCTGTCGCGGGCCGACGTGATCCGCGCCACCCCGGCCGAGATCGACGCCGCCGCCACCAGCCTGCTGGTCCTGGCCACCTTCTGGCTCAACTACGCCGCCGTGCGCGGCGACCGCGACGAGCGCAAGGCGATCCACGACGGCATCGTGCAGGTGATGATGCTCATCGCACCGTTCATGCGCGACGCCGAGCGCGTTCACCTGAACCAGCTCATCCGCGCCTACACCGGCTGAGCCGGAGCCGACATGGCCAGGACCGCCCCCCTCCCCCGTCGACGCCGGCGCCTGCGCCTTGCCGGCGATGCGCTGAAAGGCATGGTCGCGGCTGCGCGCCGGCGAGGCCAGATCCTTTCCCGACGCAGGGCGGGCCGCCGCCCTGATTCAGGCCGCGCCCGGGGGCACCGACGCCAGCGCGCTGGCCGCGCGGCTGCAGGCGGCCTGGCGCGCCTTCCATCGCGGACACTTCCAGGCCGCGCTCCGGGCCGGCGAGGCGCCCGGACCGATCAGCGCCCCGCTCACGGTCACGGTCAAGGCCCTGGGCATCCACGCCAGCCATCTGGTCGCCGGCGATGCCCGCGGGCTTGCCGCCCCGGCAGCGCCAACGTAGAATTCGCGTCCCGTTTCCCCGTGCCCCGCGCCGCGGAAACCCGCGCCCGGCCCCGCCGGCTCCGCGAGACCCGGGCGGTTAGCTCAGCGGTAGAGCATTGCCTTCACACGGCAAGGGTCGCAGGTTCGAACCCTGCACCGCCCACCAAATTCTTGCTGTCAATACAGCAATTTACGTCAAAGCCGGCCTTGGGCCGGCTTTTTCATGGCTGCTGGTGACAGCAAATCGATCGACGCTCCCTTCCGTGTGCCAGGCATCGGCTGCGCACGGGGGTGCCCGATGAGCCGCACACATGCACCGCTACATCGGCGGCACACGTTTCTACTCCAACCGGCTGCCCTCCCCGGGGCTGACTGGATCGCATCGGCGTAGGCTCCCCCTGATCCCTGACACCCGGCAAGTACAAGCTTTCCCGCACTTTTCCGGCCAGGAGACTCCCTGAAGGGGGCCAGGGTCAGCGAGACCCGGATCGTCGGCAATGCAGCGTTCGCACAAGCGCGCCGCAACGCGGCGCGGTCCAGCGCGGCCTCATCGATCCGACAACGGAATCCATGCGATCGGATATCGGATCGCGGGGTATTTCGCGCCCGCAGCGGCTCGCCCGCGTGGCAATCTGGGTGCAGGGACAGTCCCCTCAGCCACCACGCGAACACACATGAAGCAACTCCATCGCTACCTTGCCGTCCTGCTGTCCGGCGCCCTCCTCGCCGTTTCGTTCGTCGCGCCGGCGAAGGCCGGGGAGAAGCAGACCATCGTGCTGGTGCACGGCGCCACCGCCGGCGGCTGGGAATGGAAGCGCACCGGCCGGTTCCTCACCGACGACGGGCATACGGTGTACCGGCCGACGCTCACCGGGCTGGGCGAGCGCGAACACCTCAACAGCACCGAGGTCGATCTCGAGACCCACATCAACGACGTGGTCAACCTGATCCTGTTCGAAGACCTGCATGACGTGGTGCTCACCGGCCACAGCTATGGCGGCATGGTGGTGACCGGGGTGATGGACCGGATTCCCGAGCGCCTGCGCCACGTGGTGTTCCTCGACGCGGCCGTGCCTGAGGATGGCCAGTCGATCTGGGACCTGTTCGGCAGCCGCGGGCCGATGCCGGCCGACCGCTTCCGCGACGGTTTCATGCAGGTGCCGTGGGTGAAGCCGGGCGACAAGCCGCCCTACAGCGTCAAGCAGTCGATCAAGTGCTTCGAACAGCCGGTGTCGTACCGCAACCCGGCCGCGCTGGCGCTGCCGGTGACCTATGTGGCCTTCGTGCCCAAGGACCAGTCGGCCGAGGAGCGCGCGAAGAAGGACAAGAGCTGGCAGAACGCGGTGGCGCGCGGCTGGACCATCCGCACCTTCCCCGGTGGCCATGTGGCCCAGCAGGAAGACCCGCGCGGGGTGGCGACGCTGATCGTGGAGTCGGTGGGGGATCGCAACCGGGAGTGACGGTGCTCCAGCGCCCGAACCGCCTGCGTGCGTTGCCGGCGCGGATCGTTGTCTTCTGGTCGTCCTCCAGGTAGTCGCACAGCGGGACCTCGCCGTCGCGCAGGTGCACGCGCGTGTCGAACACCGGCCCGCGCGCGGTGCCGGCGCAAGGCATGGGCAGTAGCAGCATCGGGATCCGCAGGGACGGCGTGACGGCGGTTGCCGACGCCGCTTCCGCGCCGCATCGCGGCGCGCGCGTTCTGGATCGGCCCCGTCGCGCGCGCTATGGTGTGCGCCGCCCTTCAAGCCCGACGTCCATGCCCTACACCACTCCCCTGTCCGCTCCTGCCCAGTGGGTGATCCGCACCCTCGGCGCCGCCCTGATCGCCACTTACCTGGGCGCGATGCTGGGGCTGCTGTTCGACCTGGCGTTCGGCCCATTCGAGCGCGGGCGCCTGCAGCTCATCTTCCTGGCGTTCGCGGTGGCCTGCTTCGCGGTGGTGATGTGGCTCCTTGTCCGCCGCGCGGCGCGCGCCGCCGAACGCGAGCGGCTGGGCCTTGCCCCGCCTCCGGCAGGCGCCAGCCTGCTGCTGGCCGGAATCCTCGCGCTGGTGTTCGCTGCGGTCAGCCTGCACATGCTGCTTCAGCCGGACGCCGAAGACCGCGATCGGATGCTTCAGGCCGCCTCGATGTTCCTGGCCGGCGGCACGGCGGCGGTGACCCTGGGCGTCCGCCGGATCCACAAGCGGCGGCAGTGGCGCCTGCAGCAGCAGGCGACCACCCAGCCCGGAGACTGAGCGCGCCGGGCGCCGGCTGCGCAAGCACCTTTGACCACGCGCACGGCGAAGATGCGGCGCCCGTCACGGATCCCGCAGTTTCCGCCACTTCTCCGCATCCACCTGTCCGCCCGCGCGCGGCATTGCCGTTGTCTGGGAAACATGGATCGTGCATGCCCGCGCCGGCGACGACGCGTGCAGTGCGGTCCGGGCCGGCATCCGGTCAGGCGTTCGGCAGTGCGGAACGTGCAGTCGCAGGATGCGGCGCCCTCGACAACCGATACAGGGGACTGACGCGCAGCAAGCGCTGGCTGCGCGCGCATCGCGGGCGATTGCATTCGTCGCGGCGCGCGCGGGGCCGTGCGGAGGATGCATGAAGGCCCAGGCGTTTCGACCGGCCCCACCGGCCACAGACTTCCGCGACCACGCCCGCGGATGCGACCACCCGCTCGCGGTCCCGCCAGGGGCTGCGCCCGCGCCCGGCAGGATCCGGCACGGTACCGCCCAGGACATCCTCCCGCGTCACCGCTCGGCGGCGACGGATGGGCGGTGAAGCGATGGACAGCACACCGCAGGTACGTGGTTTCGTCTACGCCAGCCGCGCCTGCGCCCAGATCGCGGCGCGGCTGCCGGTCATCGCCAACAGCGACTCGTGCGTCCTGATCGTCGGTGAAACCGGCACCGGCAAGGAAATCTGCGCGCAGGCGCTGCACTACATGTCCCCGCGCTCGGCCGGCCCCTGGGTGGCGATCAACTGCGCCGCGGTGCCGGTGGAACTGATCGAGAGCGAGCTGTTCGGCCACGTGAAGGGTGCATTCACCACGGCCAACAGTTCGCGCCACGGCCTGGTCAGGGAAGCCGAGGGCGGCACCCTGTTCCTCGACGACATCGACTGCCTCCCGCTGCTCGCCCAGGGCAAGCTGCTGCGCTTCCTGCAGCAGCAGGAGTACCGTCCGGTGGGCTCGAACACGGTCTGTCGCTCGAACGTGCGCGTAATCGCATCGAGCAACCGCGACCTGCGCACCCTGGCCAGCCGCAACGCATTCCGCCAGGACCTTTATTTCCGCCTCAACGTGCTGCCGGTCAGCCTGCCGCCGCTGCGTGAACGGCGCGAGGACATCGCTGCGCTGGCCGTGCACTTCATGGAGTTGTTCGAACGCAGCCCCGACCCCGACGCGCCGCAGCGCCCGCGTCGGCGGCTGTCGCCGGACGCCCTGCTGAAGCTGGTCGACCACGACTGGCCGGGAAACGTGCGCGAACTGCGCCACGTGATCGAACGCTCGCTGCTGCTGTCGGACCGGAACGAGATCTACGCCGGCGACATCGACATCGACGGCGGGGCCGGCATGGATGGCGCCGAGGGCGGCAGCATCGCCACCGAGTCGTTCCGGGCCGCGAAAAAGCGCTTCGTCGACCGCTTCGAGCGGCGCTACATCGAGACCCTGCTCTCGATCCACAACGGCAACATCACCCACGCCGCGCGAGCGGCAAAGAAGAACCGGCGCGCATTCTTCGAGCTGGTCCGCAAGCACAAGATCGACAGCCGTCGCTTCAGCGACGCTGGCTGAGCAACCCGCCCCCGCTACCACGATGCGCCGCCGCACGCAGGCGGGATGCCGTGGCGCTCGCGTGACCCGGACATTTCGGTCCACCCGCAAGGACAATCGCGACCGCGCGCCTGCGCCGCGCATCGCCGCGAATGCACGCCTTCGCACGCTCGAACGGAGCGGACAAAACGAACCTGCCTGCCCTCGGAGCGCGCATTTCTTTCCGCGTCGATTCAACGACTTGCAGAGCGCTTCTCGTTGGCACGCAGTTTGCGACATACCAAGCAGGAAGGACCCATGGACGAATATCCTGAAATGCTTGCGGTCGTCAGAGCACTCGCCAGCCACCTGAAGGAGTTCCCGCAGCATTCGGACTCCGCGAAAGGCATCGCGACGTGGTGGTTCCGCGACGGAGCGATGGTCGACGGGCAGGCGCTGGCAGACGCGCTCGAATGGATGCGCGCGCGCGGACTGCTGGAAGTACGCGCCGGCTTCAGCGGCGCCGGCCGGTACCGCTGCATCGCCTCCCCGCAGCGGCTCGACGAGATCGTGCTGCAGCTGTCGAGGCGCTTGGCATGAGCGCGGCGATGCGGCCTGCGACGTCGCGCAACGGAGGGCATCATGCCGTTCCGGCAACTTGATGCGTTCTCCACGCTTGCCGACTGGCAGGCGCTGGAATCCGACGGGACCACGCCGTCCACCGCGATCGCGGTGGACGAAGAGCTCGCCCTGGACACGCCCGGCGGCGACCGGCACAGCATCCGGCTCGCGTTCTCGCCGCTGTCGCTTGACCATCTCGCCCGGTGCACGCTGCCCGGCGAGAACCTCGACGACTACGACGAACTGCGCCTGGTGCTGCGCGGCGACCGCGCTTCGGCACCCGGGTTCTACCTCGAACTGCGCCTGGGCAGCGCCGCGCTGCCGATCGACGCGCCCGGAAACGACTGGCACCGGCGCATCCCGCTCGGCGGCGGCGGAACCTGGGACGTCGTGCGTCTGTCCCTCGCCGACCTGCCGCCGGCGGTGCGCGGTGCGGTCACGACCGCCGAACTGCGCTGTATCGACGCCTCGGCCGCGTTCCATATCCATATCGACCAGATCCTCGCGGTGCGGCCGGCCCTGCTGGTCGATCTCGAACAGGCGCTGTTCGAGCGGCTGGACGGGTTCGCCGACATCGACGCAACGCCGGTGCCGGCCGAGCGCGTGGCCGCCGGCGGCAGCTGGCCGGCGACCACGCCCTGCATCGCGATCGTGCCGCTGGACGTGCAGGTGCTGGCCGACCGCGGCACCGGCACGCCACAGCGCTGCGACTTTCTCGCCGAGGGCTACCGCATGCGGCCGGCCCCGATTGCGTACGAAGCGCGTTACGCCATCGAACCGGTGGCGGCCGACCGCGACGACCAGGCCGCGTTGATGGACGCCGTGCTCGCCCGCGTCGGCCCGCGCGGCGAGTTGCGCGTGGCGGGACTGCCCTGGTCGATCGAGTCGCTGCCCGCACCGACGCTGGAGCGCGACCCGGACGCATTCCCCGCGCCGAGGCAGCGGCTGTACTGCCGTGTCGTCGGCTGGCAGGACGTGGCCCCGTCCTCGTCGGTGCAGCCGGTCGAAGGCTTCGTCACCCGCATCGAATGGAAGGAGAACGGCCGTGCCTGAAGACACGACGCCCGCGCGCGCGCGGCTGATCAACCTGCGCGCACAGCCCGTCGAGCTGCACCTCGGGCGGGACGTGCGCGCGCTCGGCGCGGGCGAAAGCATCGAGATCGAAGCCAGCGTGCTGGCGCTTCCGCAACTGGCCTACCTGGTCGCCCGCAGGGCGATCGCCGTGCGACCGGTCGCGCCGCCAGCCCGGCAGGAGAAGGCCGCATCCACGCCGCGCAAGCCGGGCAAGAGCACCCGCGCCGCCACGCGGTCCCCGCAACCCTCCAGAAGGAAGAAAAGACCATGAGCTTCATCGGCATCAACGTGCGGGAAGTCGACGGCACCGGCGCTCCGGTGCTGGCGGCAGCGCCCACGTCCATCGCGGGGTTCAACGTCCTCACGCGACGCGGCACGCCCAACCGGGCGGTGATGGTGGATTCCTACGCACGCTTCGTCGAACGCTTCGGCGGCTATTTCGCAGGAGGCCTGGGCGCCTACCTGGTCAAGGGATTCTTCGACAACGGCGGCCAGGTCGCCTACGTCAACCGCGTGGTGTCCGACGATCCGGCCACCGGCCATGCGCCGGCCGAGCTGTCGCTCGACGACGCAACGCCGGCGCCCACCCTGCGCATCGCCGCCGGGTTCCGCGGCATCGAGGATCCCGGCACCTGGGGCAACACGCTGCAGCTGCGGGTGGAGCCGACCACGCCATCGGCCACCCGGCTGCGCGAGTCGGCGCCGGCCAGCGTGACCGGAAGCGTGGCGCTGGCGGCACCGGTGGACATGACCGCCCTGCCCGGCCTGACCCTGCGCGTCGACGGCGCGCCGGCCGATACCGAGATCGCGTTCCTGCCCGGCGATTTCCCGGGTGGCGCCGCCGCCGCCACGCCCGAGCAGATCCGCGACGCGATCAACGGCCGCCAGAGCCGCGTGCTGGCCTCGCTGAACGGGACCGACAACCTCGTGCTCACCTCGACCGGCGAGGTCGCGCGGATGGGCGACGGCTGGACGTCGATCGAGGTTACGGCCGCGAACGCGACGCTCGGATTCGCCGTCGCGGCCGCCGTCCCGGGCACCGCCACCGCAGTGACCCCGACCTCGGCGACCCTGCGCCGCACCGAACACTTCGACCTCGGCGACGCCATCGAGGTCTACGACCCGGACGTACCCGCAAACTCGGCGACGGTGAAGCTGCTCTCGCACAACCCGCTGACGGGCGCGGTCACCTGGGCTCCGGCGATCGCCGGTATCGGCGGCTGGAGCGCGCAGGGCATCCACGTGCGCAATCTCCGCTTCACCCTCACCGTCGCCGAAGGCGGCAGCGAGCCCGAGAACATCCGCGAAACCTGGTCCGACCTGTCGATGGAATCCGACACGCCGAACTACGCGCCGGGCAGGATCAACGACCCGGTGATGGGCTCGCGCTGGATCTTCGCCGAAGACCTGCTCAGCGCTGCAGCGGCCGGCCTCGACCGGCCCGCGCAAATGGCGTGGACGCCGCTGGCCTCCGGCCGCGACGGCACGCCGACCTCGGGCCACTTCGTCGGCGACCCGGCCGCGCGCTCCGGCTTCTCCGCCTTCGACCCGCACGACGTGCAGCTGCTGACCTGCGAACGCACCGACCCGGCGATCGTCGCCGCCGCCCTCTCCTACTGCGAGAACCGCGGCGACTGCATGTACGTCGGCGCGGTCCCGGAAGGCTTCACCGAAGCCGGCCAGGCGATCGCCTACGGACAGTCCTTCCAGGCGAAGAAGGCCTACGGCGCGCTGTACGCCCCGTGGATCACCATCGCCGATCCGGCAGGCGTGGGCGACAACCCGCGCCGCAGCATCCCGCCGGTGGGCCATGTGCTGGGCGTGTTCGCACGGGTCGAGCGCGCGCGGGGGGTGTGGAAGGCGCCGGCCGGCGACGAGGCCAACCTGGCCGGCGTGCTCGACGTCAGCTACCGGCTCACCGACGCCGAGCATACCCAGCTGGTCAAGGACGGCAGCGTCAACGGCATCCGCGCGATCCCGCGCGCGGGCATCGTGGTCGATTCGTCCCGCACGCTGAGCACCGACCCGCGCTGGATGTACGTCGGCGTGCGCCTGCTCTTCAACTTCGTCAAGAGCAGTCTCAAGAGCGGGCTGCGCTGGGTGCGGCAGGAACCCAACCGCCAGTCGCTGTGGAGCGCGGTGAAGTTCAACGCCGTCAATCCGTTCCTGCTGGGGCTGTGGCGGCAGGGCGCGTTCGGAACCGGATCGCCCGAAGAGGTGTTCACCGTCATCTGCGACGCCTCCAACAACCCGCCCGACCAGGTCGACCAGGGCCTGCTCAACATCGAAGTCTATTTCTATCCGTCCAAGCCGGCGGAAACCATCGTCGTCACCGTCGGCCAGCAGCCCTCGGGCGCGACGGCGACGGAAGCCTGATCCCGTTCACTAGCCCATCCGGAGGGTGCCATGCCGCAAGTCGGGGACATTTGGGAAAGTTTTCGCGCCAGCGAGTTCGTGCTGGTGATCGACGGACGGGAAAGCCCCGGCGTCAGCAAGGTCAGCGGCCTGAGCGAAGGCGAGATCGAGACCGTGGAGCAGCCGCACGGCAGCTCGTTCCACGTGTTCAAGACCGCAGGCGCGAAGGTGAAGTTCGATCCGCTCACCATCGAGCGCTACGTCGACGGCAGTCCGGAGGACCAGCGCTTCAAGGACTGGTTCCAGGAATGCTTCAAGCTCAACCGCACCGACCAGGGCGGCTCGGCGTCGCGTCGCGACGGGATGATCGTCAAGCGCCACAACGGCGCCGACGTGCTCACCTTCGCCTTCTACGGCGCCTGGGTGAAGTCGTCGAAGTTCACCGACCTGGAAGCCGGTTCCACCAACCATTTCAAGCAGACCATCGTGCTCGAGCACGAGGGATTGGAGCGTGTCGAATGAGAACAGAAGCCACCGCACTGCGCGAGGTCCCGGCGCCGGTCGCCTCCACGCGCCGCACCTACGAGTTCGAGCTGCCCATCGGCGTCCACGACGACGAGGGCCGCCTGCACCGGCACGGCACGTTGCGCAAGATGACCGGCCGCGACGAAGCCATCCTCGCCGACCCGCAGAACCAGCGCAACGGCGGCAAGCTGGTCACCGAGTTGCTCGCCAGCTGCGTGGTCAGCCTGGGCGAGCTGAATCAGGTCGGCCCTGCGCTGGTGTCGGACATGTACTCCGCCGACCGCAACTACCTGCTGCTGCAGCTGCGCGGCGCCACCTTCGGCCACGAGCTGCAGGCGACCTACAAGTGCCCGTCCTGCGGCCATAGCCACGAGACCACCGAGGACCTGGAAACACTGCCGGTGCGGCGCATCGGCGAAGACGAGTCCGCCGGCGAAATCCGCATCCGCCTCGAGGACGGCTACATCGACGCGCAGGGCGTCGCCCACCACGCCATGGTGATGCGGCTGCCCACCGGTGCCGACGAATCCGCGGTGGCGCCGCAGATGCGCAAGAACGCCTCGCTCGGCAAGAACGCCCTGCTCGCGCGCTGCATGAAGTCGCTGGGCGAGGTGCCGCAGCACCGGCTCAACGCCATCGGGCCGAAGCTGCTGGCCGAGCTGACCATGACCGACCGGCGCCTGATCGACCGGGCGATGAACTCGGCCGCGCCCGGCGTCGACCTGATCCGTTCGATCGAATGCCCGGCCTGCGGCCACGAGTTCAAGGCCAGCCTGGACCTGTCCCATTTTTTGGCACTGGACTGACGCTCGATGACCTGCGTCGCGAGGTGTTCTTCCTGGCATACCACCTGCACTGGCCGCACGCCGAGCTGATGGACATGCCCACCGAAGACCGACGCAGCTTCGCGCGTCTGCTGATCGAACAGATCGAACGCGAAAACGCCGAAATCGAATCCTCACGGAACCGCTGAATGCCCATCGCCCTGCTACTGGCATCGCTGAACGCGCCGCTGTCCGGACTGGGCGCGGCGTTCGGCCGCTGGAACGCAGTGCTGCGGCTGGAAATCGTGGTGATCGACCGCGCGCGCGGTGCGTTCCTGGTCCACTGGTTCGGCCCCCGCCTGCCCCGCAGCGAAGGAAGGCTGCGGGTAATGATCGACAACATCGTCCCGCTCGGCGAGCGCTACCGCGAGGCGCGCTCGCGCTCGATGGGCGGGCAGACGGGTCCGCACCTGCTCGAGCCGGTCGCGGGCCTGGCCGGCACGTTCGCGGGCATGCTGATCAGCCCCAGCGGCGCCCTGACCTACATGTACGCGCGGCTGCGCGGCTCGATCGGCGCGATCCTCTCGGCAACGCTGACCGTGCTGTACAGCCCGCACTTCATCGCCATGTTCACCGGCATCGGCGGGGCGGTGGCGGTGGTGCTGCTGCCGGTCGCCCTGATCGTCGGGATCGTGGCCGCGGCCGTCGCCGCCGCACCCGGCAGCAGCCTGGTCCTGGCCTACGAGGCCATCGGCGAGCTCGCACGCATGCTGCGGGCGATGACGCGCCTGATCGACGTGTTCACCGGTCCGCGCGACGCCATCACCAATCCACTGCTGCGCCGCATCCTCGGCGTGTTGGACCGATTCGCCGCGCTGCTGGCGCAGCTGATCGGCGCGGCGGCCTGGCTGGTGACCCGGATCGGGCCGCAGCTGCTGCGCTACGCGATCGAGTTCTCGGCGATGCGTCGGCTGGGCGGATTCTCGGTCGACCTGGCCCGTCGGCTGCTGCGCGGCGCGTTCGACCAGATCGCGCAGCTGTGGCGCAGCGAGGACGGCCAGCGCGCATCGCCGTGGGCAATGGTGCTCGGCATGTTCGACCACGTCATGGTCGTGGCCCGGCGCATGGCGGGGGGCGCCGGCGAGGTGCTGGCGGAACTCGGCCGCCGCCTGGGCGAAGGCTTCGCGCGCATCGCCAACACCGCGACCGGCCACGCGCGCCTGGTCGGCGACGCGGCCATCGCCCTGATCGGCGAGATCCCGCTGATCCGCAGCTTCCGCGCCGCGGCTGCCATGGCGACCGCCGTGCGTTCCATCATCGGCGCCGGCAGCGGTGGATCCAGGGCGTCGCCGCCGCCCGCGTCCGGCGGCGCGATCTCGTCCGCACTGGCGCCCGCCGGCGTCGTCGCGGGGCTGCTCGACGCGCCGCCGCCGCCGGGGCTGGCATCGGCCGAAGTCATGGTCGCCGCGGCCCGCTCCGGCGGTTCCCCGGTCACCAGCCCGTGGGGTGCAGACTTCACCGCCTCGATGGCGGAGCCGTTCGAGCTCGATGCAGCCACCCAGGCCCTGGTGCGGCAGCTGTCGGCGCCGCCGGCGAGCGTGTTCTCCGGCGAACGTCGCGCCATGTCCGAAGAGCTGGGCGGACGCAGCGTCGAGGAAGGCCTGGAGCTGCTGCGATCGCACGAGCTGCGCTATCGCGGCATGCTCCACGACATCGTCGGCCGCGTGCTGCCGGCGCAGGCGCGGGCGCGCATGCCGGTCCTGATGGACGCGTTCGATGCCCTGGACCGCTTCGTCCATGGCCGCGGCGAGGCGGATGCGCGGGTCGATTTCCCGGTGCGCGACCTGCCCGACAACGGCCGCCTCCGCCCGGTCGTGCGCCGGCTGGTGGTGCGCTCGCCGGACGGCGACGAAGTCTCGCTGCGCAACATCGCCACCGACCTGACGCGCCTGCTGCGCGAGCAGCCCTATCCGGTCCCGGCGGGGTAAGCGGCGTGCCCATCGACCTGCTCCCGATCACCGCCACCTGGCTGGCCGCCTTCGAGGCGCACCGGCGCCGCATCGTCGACGCGGCCGGCCTGCTCGAACGCTGGCTGCAGACCCGCCAGGCGCAGTTGGAGACACTGGAGCGGCGCACGCGCGGCTTCCCGGTGTTCGCCTTCGAAGGGCGCGCGCTGTCGCTGTCCATCGATCCGCAGCAGCACGGCACGCTGCGCCCCTACGGCAGCGCGGGCGCGGCCTGGGCCGCGCCGTTCGTCGCCTTCGGACGCGGCTTCACCCGCATTGCGCAGGCCGTCGAGGACGAATGGCTGCTGCCGAACCTGATCGGGGCGATCGAGCGCGTGTTCGCCCTGATCGCCGACTCGGTCGATCGCCTGGTCGAGCCCAGGCCCGGCACCTTCGATCCCGCCAACGCGCGCTTCTCCGACGTATTCGGCCTGTTCGCGATGGCCTGGCGTGGCCTGACCTCGAGCGCTGGACAGCTGCGGCTGCTGGCCGGCGACGTCGTCCTGGCGCAGGCGCGTCTCCTTGGCCCCGCCACCGCCGACGAATCGCCCGGGCCAACCGCCGCGCCGGCCACCGCGATGCCGGCGGGCAACATGCTGGACGACGTCGGGCGCTGGCTGACCGGCGCCATCATGCTGCTGCCGGCGCTGCCTGACTGGCTGGAGACCGTGGCCCGCGCGGCTTGGCTGCACGTACGCGACTGGCTGCTCGACACCTTCCAGGGCATCGAGCGGCGCGCCTTCGAACTGCGCAGCCAGGTGCTGGACTTCCTGCTGCGCACCCTGCCCGGCCTGCTGCGGGAGGTGCCGGCGCTGGTCGCGTCGATGGCGACCCTGCTGCAGTGGAGCATCCGCTATTTCGCGCTGGTCGCACGCATCTATTTCGAGGTCGCCGTGGCGGCGTTGACCTCGTTCGTGCAGGGTCTCCAGCGCCAGGTCAACGGTGTCATCGACACCATCAACAGCATCCTGTCGCTGATCGACAGCATCCTCGGATACGACCTGCTGCAGTTGATCAAGCCGCTCATGGGGCCCGCCGGTGCGGTCATCGACATGCTGGGCCTGACCTTCACCCTCAACGACCTGATCGACGCAGGCACCGGCGCACTGAACTGGGTGATGCACCGCGCGCTCAAGGTCGCGATCGGCGGCGCGCGCGCCACGCTGTCCGGCGCTGGCTACATTCCCCTGATCGGGCGCTGGACCAGTTCGCCCCGTGCGGCCATGCTGCGCGCGCTCCGACTGCTCGACCGGATCGTCGATGCGCTGTTCCGCGACACCGGCGGCCCGCTGCGCGAAGCCGCCGTGCCGCACCTGCCGCCGATGCCGAACTTCCACGACCTGCTGTTCGGCGCATCGCCCGCGGACGTCGCCGGGGAACTTCGGCGATTCGGCCGCGCGCTCGGCACCGGTGCGCGCGGCCTGCTCGAACGCGTGTCCGGGACCCTGGACAACCTGGCAGGCGTCTTCGCCCGCACCGCCGCCGATCTCGCCCGCACCGGACCGGCCGGGCGCATGGGGCGGTTCGGGCGCGAAGCCGCCGGCCTGGCCAACAGCCTGTACGACGACCAGATCCGCGCGCTCGGCGAGCGCGTGCGCGCGCAGCCTGTCGGCGCGTTCGAACGCTGGCTGGCGGCGGACGGCTTCCGGATCATCCAGCAGGCGATCCCGCTGTACGTGGCGCAGATGCGCGCCTGGTGGCAGGAGCAGGCCGCCGCCGGCCGCGAATCGATGGTCGAGATCACCCCGACTTCGCCGCACATCCTCGCCCGCCATGCGCGCCTGGGCCGGGTCCGGGTGCCGCGCATGACCCTGCGCGCGCCGGGACGCGCCCACGACGAGCGGCTGCTGCGCGAGCTCGCCCAGCGCTTCAGGGAGGCCGTGGGCGAAGCCTATGTCGGTGGACAGCGCCAGCTGGCGCTGATCGCGGGAGCGGCCCCGGCATGAGCGACGAGGTCGTCACCCAGATGGGCCTGCTGCTCACCCAGATCCGCGGGGTGCGCGGCACCCTGGAAGAGGTGGCGCAGGCCACCGCGCGCTATGCCGGCTTCGCCTTCGCCGAAGCGTTCACCCCGGCCGGACGTTTCGGCGCGCCGCCGATGCGCGGCGGCGCACTGCTGGTCCACGTCAACAACCTGCGCGACCTTGTGGCCAGCAGCGGCGTGGCCGGCTTCTTCGAGGGGCTGCTCGGCGGCATCGGCCGCTTCTTCGGCGGGCTGTTCGGTGGACTGGTCGGCGGCACCATCGCGGGCGTGGCGCTGCCGGTGATGATCTGGAAGGTCGACGGCATCGTGACCCGGCTGCACGACATCCTCGAACGGATCGGCATCGGCGGCAGCCCGCCCGCCGGGGGTACCGTCGAGGACGCCCCGCCGCGTGCGTCGGTCGTCGGCGACTCGCTGACCGGGCAGATCGACGAATTCCGGGACATCCTCGGCCTGCTCACCGGCCTGCTGGAGACCAGCGCCGGCGGCGCGCCGGCGCCGGAACGCATGGAGCAGTCGCTGACCCCGCAGCACCAGCGCTGGATGGCGATGCTGCGGTCGGTGGAAAACGTGGTTGGCGGCGTGGGCCGGATCGTCAACGGCCTGATCCTGCTGGTGCCGATGCTGATCGGCAGCCTGGCGCTGCTGGTGGACAAGCTGGACGCGATCAAGCTGGCGTTCGTCGAAATGATGCAGTTCATCGTCCGCAACGCGATGCTGCTGCGCGGCGTGGTGCTGGTGACCGTGTTCGACCTGCTCGGGGTGGCGGCACGCCTCGCGGCCGGCCTGGCGCAGATCGTCGGACAGATGGTGCAGGGCCTGCTGACCTCCCTGTTCGACATCGCCGGCACCGTGCTGGAGGGCGCGCTGGCGGTGTTCCAGTTCCTCGCCGGCGGCCTGCAGCGCGTGGTCAACGGCATGCTGCGCTGGCTGGTCGATTCGCTGTTCGTGGCGCTCGCGCATCTCGGCGACCTTCGCGTGTTCCGGCTGATCACCCACCTGGTCCGGGTGCTGCCCGCGGTCCTGCCGCCGCTGTACGAGCTGGTGCGCGGGACGGCGGTGAGTCCAACCCAGCAAAAGGCGCTGGACGCTGCGGCCGCGCTCTCCTTCCCGACTCCGGTGACCGCGCCCGGCACCCTGCCTTCCACGCTCCTGCCGGCGATGCCCAACGCCGCGGACCTGGCGATGCCCGCCGCCAGCCTGGCGACCCTGCGCGGCCAGATGGACAGCCTGCGCGACGGCCTCCTGCGCGGCGTCGGCGACCTCAGCGGCAGCGTGGCCGCCGGGTTCGCCGCGCTGTCCGCGCGCTTCGACGCCATGATCTCCACCGAGCTCGACCGCAGCCGCAGCGACTACGCCGCCAACCTGGCCGCGGTGCGTGCGCGCTCGGCCGAATTCGCCGAAGCGTTCTCCGAAGCCGAGCAGGCGGTGCGCGAGCGTCCGGAAACCGGCATGGAGGCGATCGCGCGGGCCTACGAACAATGGCTCTCCGGCGACGGCCTGGCGACCCTGCTCGACCGCATCACCGACCAGTTCCGCGGCACGCCACCGGCCGATGCGCACTCGATCCCGGGCGCCATCGTCGGCGAAGCGGTCGATCGCCCGCGCGCGTCCATCGAGATCGGCGAGGTGGTGATCGACCTGACGCCGGCCGAAGAGGGCGAATCCGGCCCGCTCGGCATGTCCGCGGTGCCGACGGCCGAGTGGATGTACGCGCAGCTGCTCGAGTACCAGCGCGAACTCGCGCTGCGCGGCCCCGACGATCCCGCCCTGCTGCCCGCCTGACAAGGACCCGCCCCATGGCCCACGGATACCTCGCCTGCTGGAACAGCCTGCCGCCGCTGGTGTTCCGGTTCCAGTTCAATCCGGAGACGCTGACCGAGCGCCGTGCCTACAAGTACACGGAGGTGGAGAACTTCGGCAACTGGAACTTCGACAAGACCTCGGCGGCCGCCGGCGCCGACAAGCCCTGGTACGTCAAGCTGGCCACCACGCCCGCCGGCGTGATCGACGACCTGAAGGAGTTCGGCCCGCAGCTGGTGCGCACCCATCCGCTGGAGGCCGGCTGCGGCGAGCCACGCACGTTCGCGCTGGAGTTCGTGCTCGACGGCAACGTGCGTCCGGAAGGCGCCACTGCCGATGTCGGCAACCTCTACGACGGAGACATCGGCCCCGATCTCGCCCTGCTGCGCTCGTTCGTCAATCCCGGGGTGGACACCGGCAGCCTCATGGAGTGGATCAACAGCGGGTTCGAAAAGACCTTCGCGCCGCCACTGTGCACGCTGATCTACGGCGGGATCAACAGCGATTGCGTGATGGAGAACCTCGGCATCAAGGTCACCCGGTTCAACGCGGACAACTCGCCGTCGCGGGCCGAGATCAGCATCGCGCTCAAGCAGCAGAGCAAGGCGATCTCGCCGCTGGTCGAAACCATCGAACGCTACATCAACGTCGCCAGGACCATGGGCCGCTCGGGCTACGGCACGGATTACGTGAACGTGCTGCCCGGCGCATCCGTGATCAAGAGCATCTTCGACCTCTAGGAGCCCGCATGCCCGTTTCCGCACGATCGCGATACGCCCGCCTGGCCACGATGCAGGCCCCGGACGCGAATGGCGCGCCGCGCGCCTGCCTGCCGATCCGGCGCCACGACGGCGTACCCGCCAGCGCGGCCCGCTACGCCCACCTGGTGACCGGCGCGGAGACGCTGGACTACCTCGCCTGGCGCTACCAGGGGTCGAGCGAGGGCTGGTGGCGGGTGGCCGACGCCAATCCCCTGCGGTTCCCGCTCGACTGGCGGCCGGGCGACAAGTTGGACGTCGCCGCCGGCGCCAGCGCGCCGGGACTGGTCGTGCGCGACCGCCGCTTCTGAGGTCGGGACATGAGCGACAGCCGCCAGCCCTACAAGCGCGTGCACCTGCAGGGCATCGACATCACCGCCAGCGTGCGCAGCGCGGAAGTGGAGGACCACGACCGCCTGATCGACAAGGCCGTGGTCGTGCTCGACGATCCCAAGGGCAGCGGCAGCGAGGCGCCCCGCGAAGGCAACACCCTGCTGGTCGACCTGGGCTGGGGCGAGCAGCACGCGGTGCTGTTCGAGGGCGAGGTTACCCAGGTCGCGAGTTCCGCGGCCGGCTGCGATCCCAAGCAGCTCACCATCACCGCGCTCGACCTTGCCTACCGCCTGCGCAAGCGGCCGTTCCAGGCCACCCACCACGTCGGCAGCCTGAGCGCGATCCTGCGCGCGATCGTCACCCGCGAGCCGGGGACCGGGATCGAGGTCGGGCAGATCGAACCCGACCCCGATCCGGAATTCACCGAGGCCGCGCCGCTGCGGCAGACCACCCAGAACGACTGGGACTTCATCGTCCTGCTCGCGCGCCGCCACGGCTGCCGCGCCTTCGTCGAGCACAACGGCGGCACGTCGAAGTTCTACTTCGTCCCGATCGCGCGCCTGCGCCAGGGCGAGCCCATGGGCACGCTCGCGGCGACCGGCATGGCCGGGCGGATCACCCGCTTCGCCTATGAGCGCACCGCCAGTTCGGCCGCGCCGCGCAGCCGCACCGCGACCATCGACCCGATCGCCGGCGACACCGTCACCGTATCCGCGCCGCCGCCGCCGGAGGAGCCGGCGCACGTCCCCGGGGATGCCGTCGCCGAGGCCGGTGGCGCCGAGCTCGACAGCGCGCTGGCGGTCGCCGCCGAAGCCACCGAAACGCCGCAGAGCCAGCGCCCCGAGGGCTTCCGGCCGGGGACGCCGTCGAGCGCGGCGCGCGCCGGATCCGATGCCGCGCAGGACCCGACCATGCCGCTGGGATTCACCGCGCGCGGCGCCTGCGTCGGCACGGTGATGCTGCGCGCCAAGGGCGACGTCGACGTGGCCGGCATCAGCGGCTGGGGCGTCGGCCGCTGGTACGTGCGCAAGGTCAAGCACATCGTGCGCACGACCTACGGCGGCGGCATGACGCCGGGCTACGTCTCGGAATTCGAGCTGACGCGATAGGAGCGCCATGAACGCCATCCACCGCCATGCGGACCGCTGGTACGGCAAGTACGCCGGCACCGTGACCGACAACGAGGACCCCGACCAGCAGGGCTGCATCAAGGTCCTGGTGCCGGCGATCTTCGGGCCCGAGCTCGCGGTGTCCGCGCGCCCGTGCTTCCCCTACGGACACTTCTTCGTGCCGCCGGTCGGGGCCCGGGTCTGGGTCGAGTTCGAGGGCGGCGACCCGGAGTTCGCGATCTGGGTGGGCACCTGGTATCCCAAGGCGGCGACGCCGGAAGAAAGCCGCGTCACGCCTCCGGACAACCGCGTCATCCGGACCGCGAGCGGCCACACCATCGAACTCGACGACAGCGACGGCGCGGCGCGCGTGGTGATCCGGCACAAGGACGCCTCGTTCCTCGCCATCGACGACAAGGGCAGCGTGGTCGTCTCCAACCGCACCGGCTCCACGCTCTACCTCAACGCCGACGGCAGCGAGGCCTCGCTGATGTCCGAGCAGGGCCACGTGATCGCGATGAACGCCGACGGCATGGTGCTGATGAACCAGCAGGGCGCCAGCCTCGACCTCACCGGCGACACGGTGCGCATCACCGCCGCCAACATCCTGCTCGAAGGCAGCACGGTCTCGGTCGGCGCGGGCGCGAGCCAGCCCACGCTGCTGGCCGAATCGTTCAAGACGCTGTGGGACATGTTCATCAACCACACCCACCCTTCGGCGATGGGGCCGACCGGCACCCCCGTCCCGCCGGGACTGCCGCTGGTCCAGCCGCAGCACTTCACCGCTGCGGTGCTGGTGAAATGAGGCGCGCGCATGAGCCGGTGCAGCTTCCCCGACCTGCCGCTGCCGCTGTCGCTGCCGCCGCTGCCGCCGCTGCCGGTGCCGCCCGCACTGCCCGCGATGCCGGCTCTGCCCGCGTTGCCGTCGTTGCCCGGACTGTCGTTGCCATCGCTGCCCGTCGCGATCAGCCTGCCGCCTCTGCCGCCGCTGCCAGTGCCGCCGGCGCTGCCCGCGATGCCGGCGCTGCCCGCGTTGCCGTCGTTGCCCGGCCTGTCGCTGCCAACGCTGCCGGTCGCGATCAGCCTGCCGCCGCTGCCGCCCATCCCGCTGCCGCCGGCCCTGCCGTCGCTGCCGGCCCTGCCCCAACTGCCGCCCTGCCCCCTGGACTGACCGCCATGCCCCTGGACCGCGACGCCCTGGAAACCACGCTCGCCGCACTGCTGCGCAGCAACTTCGAGGCCGGCAAGGCCGAGCAATGGAGCGTCGAAGAGGCCTCCGACGCGCTGGCCAAGGCGATCGCCGACACCGTGCACGCCTACGTCTCCGGCGCGCGCGTGGCCGGCGTGCAGACCCAGGTGCGCGACGCGGGCAACAACGTGATCGGCACCGGCACCCAGACCGGTTCGACCGGACTGGCATGAGGAGCCGGGCATGAGCGACGTCATGGGTTTCGCCTTTCCCTTCGCCTTCGCCGATGGCGGCGTCCGCCGCAGCGAGGGCGACGACAAGATCCGCCAGAACATCCGCGCGCTGCTGGCCACCCGCGTGGGCGAGCGGGTGATGCTGCGCGAATACGGCACCCGCATCCATTCGCTCGTCCAGGATCCGAACGACGAGGCGATGGCGGTGCTGGTCAAGCGGCAGTTGCAGGAATGCCTGTTGGCGTGGGAACCGCGCGTGCTGGTGACCGGGGTGAGCTTCGAACGGCGCGAATCCGAACTCCACGTACGGCTCGACTACACCCGCACCAACGATCCCAGCACCGATTCGCTGCTGGTTCCGCTGGCCTGATCCCGGAGCACCGCCATGACGGTCATCGACCCGCCGCCGCCGGCAATCGACTACACCAACAAGGACTACGCCTCGCTGCGCCGCGCGATGCTGGAGCTGGCGCGCCTGCGCCTGCCCGAATGGACCGACCACACCCCGTCGGACCTGGGCGTGGTGCTGACCGACACGGTGGCCTACGTCGCCGACGTGATCCTCTACTACCAGGACCGCATCGCCAGCGAGCTGTTCCCCGGCACCGCGCGCGAGCGCCGCAGCGTGCTCCAGCTGCTGCGCCTGATCGGCTACGAGCCCGCGCCGCCGCTGCCGGCCCGCGCCGACCTGGCGCTGACGTTCACGGTGCCGCCGGGGCCGGCGACGGTGACGATTCCCGCTGGCGCGCAGTTCGTCGCCACCCAGCCGGCCGACGACCCGGCGACCTTCGAATACCTCGGCCGTGCGCTCACCGTCGACCTGCACTCCGACCAGGTACGCCCGGGCCCCGTCGCCGGCCAGGCGCAGCTGACCCTGCCGGTGTCGCACAGCCGCAGCATGCCGCCGGCGCTGCTCGGCTCGTCCAGCGGCGAACCCAACCAGAGCTTCCGCCTGCCGCACCGGCCGGCGATCCTGGAAAGCCTGGTGGTGGAAGTCGACGAAGGCGCCGGCTGGGTGCGCTGGGACCGCCGCGACCATTTCCTCTACAGCACCGGCCCCGACGGCCGCACCCTGCTGTCCACCCGCGACGCCCGCGACTACACCGTGCAGTTCGACGAGGACGACGGCTGCCGCATCCTGTTCGGCGACAACGTGTTCGGGCGGATCCCGCCGCGTGGCACCAACAACGTGCGCGCCACCTGCCGGGTGGGCGGCGGACCGCGCGGCAACGTCCCCGCCAACACCATCACCCGCGCCGCGGGCGCGATCGCGCACCTGCTGTCGGTGGCCAACCCGGCGCCGGCCGCCGGCGGCAGCGCCGCGGAAAGCAGCGAGGACGCGGTCCGCAACGGTCCGCTGGTCTACCGCAGCGGCCGCCGCGCGGTCACCCTCGACGACTGCGTCGCCCTGGCCCACCGCGCCGGCGGCGTGGCCAAGGCGCGTGCGCGCAGCCGCAGCTGGAACCGGATCGACCTAATCGTCGCCCCGGAGGGGGACAGCTGGCGCCCGGTTCCGGAAGGACTGCGCAACGCGCTGCTGGCCTGGTTCGAGGACAAGCGCATGGCCGGCACCCAGCTGCACGTGCTCGACGCCAGCCCGGCGCCGGTGGCGATCGCGATGACCGTGCGCTTCGATGCGCGCTACCAGGCCGATCCCCTGCGCCAGCGGGTCGCCGACGCGGTCGCCGGCCACCTGGCGTACGAGGCCGTCGATTTCGGCCAGGCGCTGTACCCGAGCGACCTGCTCGCGCTGGTCGAGGCGATCCCGGGCGTGCTGTCGCTCGACATCCACCGCTTCAACCGCGCCGATCAGGCGACGCCCACGCTCGACGACGACCTGCGGCGCCACGAGCTTCCGGCGCTGTCCGAACTTCCCGAGTTCGTCCGCAGCGCGCTGATGTCGCGCAGCGAGGTCGCCAGCCGCATCGATGTCGGCCCGTACGAGCTGCCGGTTCTGGCGCAGCTCGACCTGTCGCTGCAGGTCGGCTGAAGGAGCGCGCAGGGTGATCGTCGACCGGTTCACCGCAACGCCAGACCTCGTCGCCAGGCGGCTGCGGATCCGCTGGCGCGTGACTCCGGAACCGGGCGAAACCCTGGCCGATGCGCCGCGCCAGACCCTGCGGCGCAAAACCCGCGATTTCGAGTTCCCCGATCCGCCGCCGGCGCCCGACCCCTGCCTCGTCTACGACAGCGCCGCGTTCCCGCCCGCGCCCGCGCCGGGCACCAGCGTGACCGACCTCGCGCCGTGGGAAGAGCGCGACGGCGACGGACGCACCGTCTACGAGGCGGTGTCGGTTGCGCAGGATGTCGGCGGCCGGATGCTGGAGCGTCTGCGCCGCATCATCGCCACCACCTACGGCGCCGACGGCCACGCCCTGTGGCGCAGCATCGAGATCATCGACGGCGGCGAGTCGCCGCTGTCGCTCACCCCGGGCGACCCGTGCTACTACCAGCTGTCCAGCCCCGCTTTCGATCCGGTCGAGGCACGCCGCCACCGCGCGATCGCGACGCCGGCGGCGCCACACGGCCTGAACCGGGTCATGTACGACCTGCTGCCGGCCGTGCACCGCCGCTTCGACGTGCAGGAGCGACCGGCGACGCCCGGCTCCGACGCGATCCCCGAGATGGCGCCGCGCTCGGGCCAGCTGCGGCGCCTGCTGGACGTGTACGGCGCGGTCATGGACGGCGCGCGCAGTTCGGCCGAAGACCTGTGGACGCTGCACGACGTCGACCGCGTTGACGGCCGCCGCCTGCCGCTGCTGGCGGACTGGCTGGGCTGGCGGCTGGGCGATGCCGATGCGCTGCCGCTTGCGCGCAACGAACTCAAGGCCACGCCGCGCCTGTACGAATCCGTCGGCACCGCGACCTCGATCGCCGCACTGGTGACGCGCTACACCGGCTGGGACACCCGGGTCGCCGAGTTCGTGCAGCACCTGGCGCGCAGCCACCACGCGCCGCGCCACCACCTGCACATCGCCACGCCGGTCGGCGCGGACTGGCGCTCGCCGCTCGACGTCGCGGCCGCGCTCGGCTTCGGTCCGGGCAACGACGAGGCCTACGGCGTCGGCGCCGCACCGGCGACCCTGGTCGGCAGCGTTGCCGGTCCGTACGCGCTGTTCCCCGGCGCCGAACTCAGCATCACCGTGGACGGCGCGGCGCCGTTCCGGGTGCGGCTGGGCGCGTCGGTCTTCGCCGATCCCGCGCTGGCGACCGCCGGCGAGATCGCGGCGGCGATCGACACGGTCGCCGGCACCCTCGTCGCCGATACCGTCGGCGGACAGGTCCGCCTGCGCTCGCGCAGCGTCGGCCCGGACGCGCAGGTCCGCATCGTGGCGCGCCTGAGCGAGCCGCTGACGCTGGACGCAGCCGGCAGCGACCGTCCCGCGGCCGCGACCGACGCGCTCGGCCGCGTCCGCATCTTCGCCGCCGAACTCGCGCCCACGCCCGATCCGGAACAGAGCGAGGGCGAACGCGGCGCCGGCGGGCTGGTGTGCAAGACCTGGGACGCCGGCCGCTGGCACGGTGCCACACGGCTGGGCCCGGCGCAGGCCGGCGCCGCGCTCGCGCATCCGGCCGCCGCCACCCTCGCGGACGGCCGCCTGTTCCTCGCCTGGATCGAAACTCCGGACTCGCCGCAGGCGCGCGTGCACTGGCGGCTGGCCCGCGCGCGCCCGCAGCGCCCGGCAGTCGTCAACGGCCGGACCGGCCCGCGCTTCCGGCTCGCCGACGGCACCCGCCTGACCCTGCGCACCGCTGCCGGCAGCGACACCTTCCTGGTCAACGCCGCCGATTTCGCCGATCCCGCGCAGGCGACCGTCGCCGAAGTGGTGGCGGCGATGAACGCGCAGCTGTCCCAGGTCGTGGCCAGCGCGGCCGGCGACGGCTCGCTGCGCCTGACCAGCGTCGCGCTCGGGCCGCAGGCGACCCTGTCGGTGAACCTGTCCCAGTCAAGCACCGCGCACGCACTCGGCCTGACGCATGCAGCCGCGCCCACCGCCGGCCAATGGGACGACACCCTCGACACGACTGCCGCGCGCGCCCTGCCGGTGCCCGCGCGCAGCCGGCCCACCGATCTGTGCGCGCTTGCGCAGGGCGACGGCGTGCAGCTGGCCTGGAGTGCGCATGCCCGGGGACGCTGGGGCCTCCACGCCTGCGCCTGGCTGGGTCCCGTCGACCCCATCGCCACCGCCGCCGGACTCGCGTTGCGCGCCGCCAACGGAAGCATCGCGGTGCTCGACAGCAGCGACGGACTGCCCGACGACGACGTGCGCCACGCGCTGGTCGATGGCCATGGCGCGCTCTGGGTCGCCACCACGGCCGGCGTCGCGCGGCGGCGCACCGACCTGGGCTGGGACGTCTTCGATGCCGGCAGCGGGCTGTCGAGCGACGATGCGCGACGCCTGCTGCAGCATCCCGACGGGTCGATCCTGGTTGCGACGGCCGCCGGCCTGTCGCGGATCGCGCCCGACGGAACGATCACCGTGACCGACAGTGGCGACGGCCTGCCCGACGACGACCTGCGCGCGATGGTGCTCGATGCCGACGGTGCGCTCTGGATCGCCACCGCGGCCGGCCTGTGCCTGCTTGCGCCCGCCGGCGGGATCGCCGTCGTCGCAACGCCGACGCTGCCCTCGAACGACGTTCGCGACATCGCCCTCGGCGGCGACGGCCGCCTCTACGCCGCCACCGCCGCCGGACTGGCCGAACGCGGCGCCGACGGCGCCTGGTCGATCCCGCCACTGCCGACCGCCGCCGGCACCGACCTGCGCGGCGTTGCCGCCGGCGACGTGCTCTGGATCGCCAGCGCGGCAGGCGCATGGCGGCGCGGCGGCAACGGGCAGTGGCGCGGCTGGGGCATGATCGACGGCCTGCCCGGGATCGACGCGCGCCACGTCGCGCTCGACCACGACGGCGACGCATGGATCGCCACCACGGCCGGCGCGGCGCGCATCGACCGCGATGGCACGCCGACCGCCATCGGCCCCGGCGACGGCCTGCCGGCCAGCGTGGTGAACGCATGGATCCCGCCATGGTCGGGCGCGATCGCGCTCGGCGACGGCGGCGCGGCGGACGGCGATCGCGGCGACCGCGAACCGTGGCTGCTGCGCGAGGCGGGCGGCAGCATGCTGCTGCTGTGGTCGCGCTGGCTTGCGGGTGCCGCTGGCGAAGACCGGCGCGCGCTGCGGGCGCGCCGCTACGATCCGGCGACGCGGACCTGGGCTGCGGAAACCATCGTCACCACCGCGCCGGCCGCAGGCGCGGCCGACGCGCAGCCGACCGCCCTCGCGCTGGTCGACGGCAGCACCCGCGTGTTCTTCGCCAGCGACCGCGGCGGCGGACGCGGGCTGTGGGAAGTGACGCTGGATCCGGCCCTGGTCGCGGCCGCGCCGCTGGAGCTGCCAGGCGACGAGTCCGGGCGGATTGCGCCGCTGCCGCTGCTGCTGGGCGGCGACCCGGCGCTGCTGCACCGCTCGGACGCATCGATCGCGCTGGACCAGCTCGCGCCCGTGCTGTCGGGCGCGCCCGCCCCGCCCGCCCCCCCCCCCCGGCCCCCCGCCCCCCCCCAGCGTCCGCCAGCCCGCCCCCCCCC
>JAEWGI010000028.1 GCA_023388355.1 Pseudomonadota bacterium | reverse complement strand
GCCCCGGCCTGCTCGGCGGCGCGGAGTTCGGCCACCAGGCGCGAGGTTGCCGCGGCCGAGGCGGCGGCCGGGTCGCGCGGCGCGGCGGGCGCGGCGGTCTCGGTGCCTGCAGCGGCGGCGGGCGTGGACGTCGCCTGCGCCAGGCTGGAAGCAGCGGCCGTGGATGCGGCGGCAAGCTGCGCGATCGGATCGGGGTGGCCGTCGCCCGGCCATTCGATGACCAGCCGGGTGCCGTCGGGACCGGACTCGAAGCGCGGCTTGAGCGCCACGACCGGCGCGGCCAGATCGAACACGATGCGGGTGGTGCCGGCCACCGGCTGGCCGGCGCGAACCGCCCTCACCACGCCTGCCGCAGGCGGCAGGGTCAGGGAAGCGGCGGCACGGCTGCCGGGCAGGTCCACGACCAGGCGGTCGGGATTCCGCAGGCTGATCAGGCGGAATCCCGCCTCCTGGTCGACCCGGACTTCAGCGCGGGTCCCGGTGGGGCCGCTGCCGAGCTGGACGGCGCGGACCTCGGCCGCGTGCGCGAGATTCCAGGCCAGGGCCGCAAGCAGGGCCAGGCCAAGCAGGATCTGTTGGACGTTGAGCCCCCGCGTGCGCATGTCGCGTAGTCAATCACCGTTGGTCCAGATTTGCAACGCACTTTCCCTTTCAAATCGGCTACCTGCCGACCTTTCCTATGGCTGCGGTTCAGCTGTCGGACGCAAGTCGCCCGAACTTTCGAGGCGCTCCAGCCAGGAGCGCCCGGCCGGCGTGCCCGCCTCCAGGGACGCGACCCGCCCCTCACCGTCGAACCCCAGGTGCACGTGCAGATCCGCAGGCGGCAGCGCCCCGGCGCCGCGTTCGGGCCATTCCACCAGCCACAGGGCGGTGTCCGCCTCGTCCAGGCCGAGGAATTCCAGCTCGCCGGCCTCACCGATCCGGTACAGGTCCAGGTGCAGGGCCTCGCGGCCGGACGCGAGGCGGTAACGCTCGACCAGGGTGTAGGTCGGGCTGCGCACGGTGCCGGTCACGCCCAGCGCCCGCAGCCAGGCCCGGGCCAGGGTGGACTTGCCGGCGCCCAGGTCGCCGTGGAGGTACACCACGGCGACGTTCGGCGTGCTGGCGGCCAGGCGTTCGCCCAGGACACGGGTCGTGCCCTCCTCGGGCAGCTGCAGCGTGGTCACGGGCACAGCTCCCCGTTCATCCCTGCGCGAAGGGCGGGCAGCAGGTCGCTCGGCAACAGGCCGGTTTCGCCACCGCGCGCCGCCTCGTCGCCGGCCACCGCGTGCAGCAGCGCCCCCAGGCACGCCGCATCGAAAGCCTCCAGCCCGCGCGCGCGCAGCGCGGCGATGCAGCCGGTCAGCAGGTCGCCCATGCCGCCCACGGCCATGCCCGGATTGCCAGCTGCGATCACCCGCGGCACCTGCTCCGGCGCCGCCACCAGCGTGCCTGCGCCCTTGAGGACCACCACGCAGCCGAACATCTCGGCCAGCAGCCGGGCGGCGGCGAAGCGGTTGGCCTGCACTTCGGCGGTGCTGAGCCCGAGCAGGCGCGCGGCCTCGCCCGGGTGCGGGGTGAGGATGGTGCCGGCGGGCAGCACCCGGGTGTCCCGGGCCAGCAGGTTGAGCGCATCGGCATCAAGCACCAGCGGCCTGGAGGCGGCCAGCGCCTGCGCGTGCAGCGCCGCGCCCCAGGTGTCCTGGCCCAGGCCCGGGCCGAGCGCGACCACGTCCGCGCGCGCCAGCAGCGGTTCCAGCGCCGCGCTGTCCTCGACCGCATGCGCCATCGCCTCCGGGCGCCGCGCCAGCAGCGCGGGCACGTGCTGCGGCCGGGTGGCCACGCTGACCAGTCCGGCGCCGCTGCGCAGGGCCGCGTCCGCGGCCAGCATCACCGCCCCGCCCTTGCCCGCGTCGCCGCCAATGCACAGAACGTGGCCGCTGTCGCCCTTGTGCGCATCGCGCGCACGCGGGGCGATCCAGCCACGCAGGTGGCTGCGGTCGAGCCGCCAGGCGGCGACCGGCGCGCGGGCCAGGGCCTCGTCGGCGTCGAGCGTGGCCAGTCCCAGGGTGCCGGCACAGCGCGCGGCGATGCCGGTATGCAGGCCCCTGTGCGGCCCGAGCAACTGCAGGGTGTGGCTGGCCTGGACCACGCGGCCGGACGCGCTGCCGCGGTCGGCGTCCAGGCCGCTGGGCACGTCGAGCGAGAACACGGGAAGCCCGGAGGCGTTGATCGCGTCGATCACGCGCGCGGCCCCGGCATCGGGTTCGCGGGCAAGGCCGATGCCGAACAGCGCATCGACCACCAGTTCGGCCCGGCCGAAGCCGTCGCTGAAGGCCTTGATCCGTCCGCCCGCCTCGCGGTAGGCCTCGCAGGCACGCTGCGCCAGCGCGGTGCGCGGGGCGTGCGCGTCGATGCGCAGCACGCGCGCGTCGCGCCCGGACTGGTGCGCGTGCCGGCACAGCTCGTAGCCATCGCCGCCGTTGTTGCCCGGCCCGCACACCACCACGATCCGCTGCACGTCCGGCCAGCGCGCCAGCAGCTCGCGCCACGCGGCCTGGCCGGCGCGCGCCATCAGCGCGAAACCGTCGCCCAGCCGCGCGGCCATGTCCGCTTCCAGCGCACGCAGCGCGGCGGCATCGTAGAGCGGCGAGCCGCGGTGGTCGGAACCGGCGTCCATCGGGCGGATTCTATACTTGCGGCGTGTCCATTCCCGCCGCCAGCGCAGCCGTTCCCGATCCGCACGCGCTCGCGCAGTGGATCCGCACCCTGGCGCGCGAAGCGGGCTTCCAGCGCTGCGGCATCTCCGGCGTCGAGCTGGGCGAAGACGAACGCCACCTGCACGACTGGCTGGCGCGCGGCCTGCACGGCGACATGGACTGGATGGCGCGGCACGGCGACAAGCGCTCGCGGCCGCCGGAGCTGGTGCCGGGCACGGTGCGGGTGATCTCGGTCGGCCTGGACTACGGCCAGGACCCCGACGACGCCTGGCGCACCCTCGCCGACGGCGAACGCGCCTACGTGGCGCGCTACGCGCTCGGGCGCGACTACCACAAGCTCATGCGCCAGCGCCTGCAGCGCCTGGCCACGCGCATCGCCGAACGGTTCGGACCGTTCGGCCATCGCGTCTTCGTCGACTCGGCGCCGGTGCTCGAGCGCGCCCTGGCGCGCAATGCGGGGCTGGGCTGGATCGGCAAGCACACCTGCCTGATCGACCGCGACGGCGGCTCGTGGTTCTTCCTCGGCGAGATCTACGTCGACCTGCCGCTGCCGGTCGATCCGCCGGCCAGCGCGCATTGCGGCAGCTGCGTGCGCTGCATCGAGGTCTGCCCCACGCGCGCGATCACCGCGCCGCACCGGCTCGACGCGCGGCGCTGCATCTCGTACCTGACCATCGAACACGAGGGCGCGATCGACGAGGCGCTGCGCCCGCTGATCGGCAACCGCATCTTCGGCTGCGACGACTGCCAGCTGGTGTGCCCCTGGAACAAGTTTGCCCGGCGCAGCGACGAACCCGACTTCCGCGCGCGCAACCGCCTGGACGAATCGACCCTGGAGGAACTGTTCGCCTGGACCGAGGCCGAGTTCCTGCAGCGCACCGAAGGCTCGGCGATCCGCCGCAGCGGCTACGCGCGCTGGCTGCGCAACATCGCCGTGGCGCTGGGCAACGCGCCCACTACCCCGCAGGTGCTGGCCGCCCTGCACACGCGCCGCGATGCCGACGACCCGGTGGTGCGCGAACACGTCGAATGGGCGCTGCGCCGGCACGGCTCCGCCGACGCCTGATATCCCGCGGGGGGACAGGAGCATGGCCCCGGCGGCGGGAACGGCATTCGCGGGCGCGGCGACGGCATGACCGCGATCGCGCCCGTCCGGCGCTGCTAGGCGCGCGCGGAAATCTCCGCCAGCAGCGCCCGGGTCACCGGGTCGTCCGCTTCGGCGCTGCCTTCAAGCGCAGGCAGCAGCCGGTTGGCGACCTGCTTGCCCAGTTCGACGCCGAACTGGTCGAAGGCGTTGATGCCCCAGGCCACCGACTGCAGGTAGACGCTGTGCTCGTACAGGGCGATCAACATGCCCAGGGCGTGCGGGGTAAGCGCGTCGAGCAGCAGCAGGGTGCTCGGGCGGTTGCCGGCATAGGCGCGGTGCGGGTCGTCGCTGGGCTGGCCGTTGGCCAGGGCCTCGGTCTGCGCCAGCAGGTTGGCCAGCAGCGCGCGGTGGTTGTCGTCGTGGCCGCCCTCGCTGCGCACCACGCCGATGAAGTCGGCCGGCACCACCTGGGTGCCCTGGTGCAGGGCCTGGAAGAAGCTGTGCTGGGTGTCGGTGCCCGGCCCGCCCCACCACACCGGCACGGTGTCTTCCTGCAGCGCCGCGCCGTCGAGCCGCGCCGACTTGCCCAGGCTTTCCATCACCAGCTGCTGCAGGTAGTTGGGCAGCAGCTTCAGGCGCTCGTCGTAGGGCAGCACCGCCTGGGTGGCCAGGCCGAGCGCGTTGCGGTTCCACAGCGCGGCCAGCGCGTGCAGGAACACGAGATTCGCGCGCGGCGCGGCCTGCGCGGCGTGCGCGTCGAGTGCGGCGGCGCCGGCGAGCAGCTGTTCGAAGCGGTCCATGCCGATCGCCAGCGCGATCGGGAAACCCACCGCCGACCACAGCGAATAGCGGCCACCCACCCAGTCCCACATCGGCAGGATCCGCTCCGGCGCGATGCCGAAGGCGGCGGCGCGCTCGACGTTGGCGCTGACGCCATGCACGCGGCTGTCGTCGCCCAGCCACTCGCGCACGATACGGCCGTTGAGCAGGGTCTCCTGGGTGCCGAAGGTCTTGGAGATCAGGATCGCGGCGGTCTTTGCCGGATCGAGCCCGGCCAGGGTGCGGCGCGCGGCGTTGCCGTCGACGTTGGACAGGAAGTGGACCCTGATCGGCGCACCGGGCTGCGCCAGCGCATCGACCACCAGGCGCGGGCCGAGGTCGGAGCCGCCGATGCCCACGCTGACCACGTCGGTCACGCCGCCGGCGGACACGGCCTCGACCAGCTCCGCCATCCGCGCCCGCGCCTGTCGCGCCTGCGCGGCGCATTCGCGCGCGAACGGCGCCTGCGAGCCGTCGCCGCGCAGCGCCGTGTGCAGCGCCGCGCGTCCTTCGGTGGCGTTGACGGTTTCGCCGTCGAGCAGGCGACGCATCGCGCCGGGGAAATCGCTGGCCGCGGCCAGTGCGTGCAGCGCGTCGAGCGCGGCGGCGTCGAAGCGCTGGCGCGCGAAGCTGGCGTACAGCGGCCCCACCCGCAGCGCCAGCGAGTCGGCGCGACCGGGATCGTCCTGCAGCAGGCGCGCGATCGGCGTGCCGGCCAGGCGCTGGGCGTGGGAACGGAGGGTCGCGAAATCCGACATGTCGGTTGCCTGCTGCGGGGAGGAAGGGGAAGCCGGCGCGGCGCATGCGCACGCACCCGGGCAGCCGCGAAGTATAGGAGCGAACGACGACGGCCGCAGGTGCAGGCTCAGTCCAGCGCGAACTCGAGGTTGTCGATCAGCCGCGTCCGGCCCAGCCTCGCCGCGACCAGGGCCACATACGCACCGGCCCCGGCAACCCCGTCCGTTTCCGACAGGTCCGCGCGCCGCACCACCGCGTAATCGACCTCGAAACCATCCTCGCGCAGGCCGGACGTGGCCGCCGCTTCCACCGCCGCCGGCGCCTGGCCGCCGCGCAGCGCATCGCGCATCGACAGCAGCGTCTGGTGGATGCGCGGCGCGCGCACGCGCTCGCCGGCGTCGAGGTACTGGTTGCGCGAACTCATCGCCAGGCCGTCGGCTTCGCGCACGGTCTGCGCGGCCAGCAGTTCGACCGGGAACGCGAGGTCGCGCACCAGGTAGCGGATCACCGCCAGCTGCTGGTAGTCCTTGCGCCCGAACGCGGCCACGTCCGCCTGCACCTGGTTGAACAGGCGCGCGACCACGGTGGCCACGCCGTCGAAATGCCCGGGGCGATGCGCGCCGTCGAGTACGTCGGTGATGCCCGGCACGCGCATGCGCACGGCGCGGTCGGCGCCGTAGGGGTACATGGTTTCCAGCGACGGCAGCCACAGCAGGTCGCAGCCGGCTGCGGCGAGACCTTCCGCATCGCGCTCCGGAGTGCGCGGATAGCGCGCGAAATCCTCGTTCGGCCCGAACTGGGTGGGGTTGACGAACACGCTGGCGACCACCCGGTCGGCGTGGCTGCGCGCAAGCTCCACCAGCGCGAAGTGGCCGGCGTGCAGGTTGCCCATGGTCGGCACCAGCGCCACCCGCAGGCCCCCGCGCTTCCAGCCCGACACGCGCTCGCGCAGCGGTCCGAGCGCCTCGACGGTTTCGATCGTGGCCACGCGTTCAGTCGTAGGCGTGGCCGGGGCCGGGGAAGCTGCCCCCGCGCACCGCGTCGACATAGGCACGCACCGCGCCAGCCACCGAGCCGCCTTCGGCCAGGAAGTCCTTGACGAACTTCGGCCGCCGATGGCCGCTGTCCAGGCCAAGCATGTCGTGCAGCACCAGCACCTGGCCGTCGCAGTGCGGCCCGGCGCCGATGCCGATGGTGGGGATCGGCGAGGCGCGGGTGATCTCCGCGGCCAGCGCCGAGGGCACGCATTCGAGCACCAGCAGCGCGGCGCCGGCCTCGGCTACGGCCAGCGCGTCGCGGCGCAGCTGTTCGGCCGCGGCGGCCTCGCGGCCCTGCACCTTGTAGCCGCCGAAGCGCAGCACCGACTGCGGGGTCAGGCCCAGGTGCGCGGAGACCGGGATCTCGCGCGCGGCCAGGAAGCGGATCGCGGCCAGCTTGTGCGCGCCCGCGCCCTCGAGCTTGACCATGCCCGCGCCGGCCTGCAGCAGCCGGGTCGACGCCTCCAGCGCGCGCTCGGGGGTCGCGTCGGACTGGAACGGCAGGTCCGCCAGCAGCAGCGCGCGGCGCAGACCGCGGGCCACGGCGCGCACGTGGTATGCGATGTCGTCGACGCTCACCGGCAGGGTCGAATCGTGGCCCTGCACCACCATGCCCAGCGAGTCGCCGACCAGCACGATGTCGACGCCGCCGGCGTCGAGCGCGCGCGCGAAGCCGGCGTCGTAGGCGGTGAGCATCGTGAGCCTGCGGCCGGCGTCGCGGGCCTCGGCCAGCTGAGGCACGGTGACGGGTCGGTCGGAAGCTGGCTGGTTCATGCGCCTAGGGTATCGCTTCGATGCCGGCCGCATCCAACCCCGCCAGCGCCGCGGCGACGCCGCCGCGGCCGGGGATGACGGCATCGGGGGCGATCTCCGCCAGCGGCACCAGGGCGAAGGCGCGCTCGTGCAGGTGCGGATGCGGCACCTGCAGTCCGGGTACGTCGATCACCGCTTCGCCGTACAGCAGCAGGTCCAGGTCCAGGCGGCGCGGGCCCCAGCGGTCTTCGCCCGCGCCGCGTTCGCGGCCGAAGCGCTGCTCCAGCGCCAGCAGCGCCGCCAGCAGCTCGCGCGCGCCGAGGCCGGTGTCGAGCGCGACCGCTGCGTTGAGGAAATCCGGCTGGTCGCGCCGCCCCCAGGCCGGGGTGCGGTACAGGCGCGAGGCGTGCAGCAGCCGGGTGTCGGGCAGCCGGTCGAGCGCCGCGATCGCGTCGGCCAGGGTCCGCGCCACCTCGCCGACGTTGCCGCCGAGGCCCACGCAGGCCCGTACCCGGGTCATTCCCCCGCCGCGTGGCTGCGCCGGCGCCTGCGACGACGCTTGCGCGGCGCATGCGCTTCGCCGTCCTCATGCGCCATCGCGTCGGCCGGCTGCGCGGCGATGGCCGCGTCCGGATTGTGCTGCGCGTCCTGCCAGAACGCGATGTCCTCGTCGTGCGCCGGCGAGGCGGCGCGGCGCAGCACCAGGAAATCGAATGCGGCGCGGAAGCGCGGATGCGCCAGGGTGCGCACCACCCGCTTGCGCTGGCGCTGGGAGAAGCGGGCCTGCATCAGCCAGATCTCCTGCATCGGCAACGAGAACCGGCGCGGCAGCGCGATCCGGCCAAGCTGGTGCAGGGTCACCCGGTCGGCGGCGCGGCGCTCGGCCTCCACCGTGTGCAGGCCCTGCGCCTGCAGGCCCATCAGGGTGCGGCAGTAGGCCGGCCACAGCAGCACCGCGAACAGGAATGCCGGCGACACCGGCTCTTCGGCCCGCACCCGCCGGTCGGTGCCGCGCAGCCCTTCGACCAGCATCCGCCGCAGCGCGCCGCTGCGGTTGGACGCCAGCGCGGCCGCGGTCTCGGGCAGCAACGCGGCCAGCAGGCCGTGCCGCTCCAGGCCTTCGAAACTCGCCACCGCATGCCCGGACAGGAACATCTTCAGGCATTCCTCGAACAGCCGTGCCGGCGCAGCCTCGGCCAGCAGCGGCGCGAGCCCGGGCAGCGGCGCGGCGGTTTCGGCGCCGATGTCGAAGTCGAGTTTGGCCGCCAGCCGGATCGCACGCAGCATCCGCACCGGATCCTCGCGATAGCGCGTCTCCGGATCGCCGATCAGCCGCAGCACCCGGTTGCCCACGTCCTCGAAGCCGCCGACGTAGTCGCGCACCGAGAAATCGGCGATGTCGTAATACAGCGCGTTGGCGGTGAAGTCGCGGCGGACCGCGTCGTCCTCGATCGTGCCGTAGACGTTGTCGCGCAGCAGGCGGCCGCCGTCATGCACCTGGCGGTCGCCGCTGCCGTCGTCGATGTTGGCGCGGAAGGTGGCGACCTCGATGATCTCGCGCCCGAACACCACGTGCGCCAGGCGGAAGCGGCGGCCGATCAGGCGGCAGTTGCGGAACAGGTGCTTGACCTCTTCCGGGGTGGCGTCGGTGGCGACGTCGAAGTCCTTGGGCGCCAGCCCGGCCAGCAGGTCGCGTACCGCGCCGCCGACCAGGCAGGCGCGGTGGCCGGCCTCGTGCAACCTGTACAGCACGCGCACGGCGTTGGGGCTGATGGCCCGGCGCGAGATCGGGTGCTGGTCGCGCGGGATGATCCGCAGGGCGGTCGGGATGGATGGGGTATGGGTCGGCATCAGGCCAGAGGGTTCCGGGTTGGCACCGTGCGGGTATTCGGCGGCCGTATCGCTGCTATACTAGCAAGCTGCATCGGCCTCCTGCCCGCAAGGGCGGTCCGGGCAGCCGGTCGTCCAGCCGGCGCTGCTCGCGCAGCACCCCGCTCCCTTCGTCTAGAGGCCTAGGACGTGGCCCTCTCAAGGCTAAAACACGGGTTCGAATCCCGTAGGGAGCGCCATATCCTCGGAAAGGCCCGCGCAAGCGGGCCTTTCCGTTTCCGGTGGAAGGCGCCGGCAGCGGCGGCATGACGCGCCGGTCGTCGCCGCCGCCACGACACGCTGTTGGCACGATGGATGCGAACGCTTCGCACCGGAAAGCGCACGAGTGTTCTAAAATCACCGGTGTTCCCGCCCAATCCCGTGGATCCACCCCGAAATGCCCTTCGTCGTCACCGAGAACTGCATCAAGTGCAAGTACACCGACTGCGTCGAGGTGTGCCCGGTCGACTGTTTCCACGAGGGCCCGAACTTCCTGGTGATCGATCCGGACGAGTGCATCGACTGCACCCTGTGCGAACCCGAGTGCCCGATCGGCGCGATCTACCCGGAGGACGACGTGCCGGCCGGCCAGGAGCATTTCGTGGCGCTCAACGGTGAACTGGCGAAGGAATGGCCGGTGATCACCGCGCGCAAGGACGCCCCACCCGACGCCAAGGAGTGGGAAGGCAAGCCGGACAAGCTCAAGCTGCTCGAACGCTGAGCCGCGTCCTCCGTCGTCCGCCCGGGCGGTCAGGCCCGACGTCCCAGCATCCTGCCCAGGGTCTGGTCCCGGTCGACCAGGTGGTGCTTCAGGGCCCCGGCCACATGCAGCACCAGCACCGCCACCAGCCCGTAGCCAATCCACTCATGGGCGGTTTCGCCGAGGATCGACAGCCACTCGCTGTAGGGCACGACCGCGTACGGCTCGGTCGGATGGGGCCGCGAAGGCACCAGCTCCAGGCCGAAGACGCCGAACCCGTGCCCGCTGGCACCCGAATAGAGCATGCCGGTGAGCGGCATGGCGAGCACGCCCAGCAGCAGCGCCCAGTGGCTGACTTTCGCCAATTGCTGTTCGATCGCGCGGTAGCGGCCGGCCGGCTCGGGCCAGCCCTGCCTGAGCCGCCAGACCGCCCGCACGATCAGCACCGGCAGCGCGAGCAGCCCGACGGACTTGTGGAGGTCGTACAGCCCCCAGCCCTCGGCCAGTGACATGCAGATGCCGACCGCCAGCATCGGCAGCACGATGATGGCCACCAGCCAGTGCAACCACAGGGTCGGCTTGCTGAGCACGTGCCTGCTTTCCACGGCAACTCCTCCTGTTCGGGGACGAAGAGCCGCGAGGCCGACGCCCCGCGACCGCGCCAGTCGAGCAGTGGCGGGCACGCGGCTCAATCGCGGTGACGTGGATGTCCGGCTGGCGGGGCGAATGTCCGTCCACCGGGACGGGCGGACCCCGCGCCGTGACGGACGGGCGCCCGTTTGCGCGGCAGGCGATGCACGCGCGCCGCGCATTGGCGATGCGCGGCCGGTCCTGCTGCCAGGAGTGGGCAGCGGCCCGCGGCCGGCTCAGCCGTCGATGACCGGTACGGTGCAGGAGGCCTTCAACAGCGAACGGTACTTCTTGCTCATCGGCACGGCATGGCCGCCGCGCACCACCACCGACCCGTTTCCCGCGGGCATCCGCACGATGTGCTGCAGCGAGTCCAGGTTCACCAGGTGCGAGCGATGGACGCGGGTGAAATGCTCCGCCGGCAGCGCCTGCTCCATCTGCGTCAGCGACGAACGCAGCAGGAACACCGCCTCGCCGCAGCGGATGTCAACGTAATTGCCCGCGGCGCTGACCACGTCGATCTCGCCAACCCGGATCAGGCGCTCATGCCGGCCCTGCGACACCAGCAGGGTGGCCGAGATCGGCAGCGCCCGCGCCGCAGCCGCCCCTGCCGGCGTGGCCTGGGGCGCCTGGCGATCGCGGGCGCGACCTGCCCGCAACCGCCAGGCCAGCACCACCAGCGCAAGCGCGGTTGCGTGCCGGGGCAGGAAATGGACCACGCTGGCTGCGGCGCGCGCGCCTTCCAGCACGTCCAGCCCGACCCGGCAGGCGAGCGTCGCGGCAAGGACGGCCGCGCATAGCGCAGTGCAGCGCCAGCCCGCAGCCCGGCGGTCGGGCGCCGCGGCCTGCGCCGCGCGCAGGCCGGCGCACAGCAGCGGGGTGAGCAGCAGCCATACGCCCCACTCGCGCAGCGGCCACAGGGCCGAATCGGCCAGGTCGACCGGTGCGGCCCGCACGATCACGGTATGGAACACGCAGTACACGGCGACCAGCGCCATGTACGTCCCCCACCCCACGACAGCGCTACGGCAATCGGCCCACTCGGGGAACATCGCCCGGCTTGCGGTGTGCTGCATGGCGGATATCGCGACGGGTCAGACGCGGCAAACGGGTGGAACCGTCACCGGACCTGCGCCCGACGCCACCGGCTCAGGGCGCCAGCGCCGCCTTCAGCGCGGCGATCAGCCGCTGCGGCGGATCGCCCGCGGCCGGCAGGCCGCGCGGATCGACCGCGGCGACATAGGCGCCGCTGTCGGTGCGGGTTACGCGCACCAGGAACTTGGCGTCGCCATAGTCGACGTCGTAGGTGCCCAGCAGCTGGGCCCGGTTCACCACCGTCAGGCCCTCGGTCACGGCCAGCACCTCGCCGACGCGGGCGAATACCGTATCCAGGTCGCCAGCGACGGCGAAGCCGTTGGGCTGGGGAGCGCCGGCGGCCGGCATCGCCGAGCGCGTCACGCTGCCGGTCTCGGGCAACTGCATGGCGCCGGAGGTGTCGGGGCGGTCGAGGTCGGGCGGCACTTCGAGCGGACGGGTCTCGGGGCTGCCCGCGTACAGGTCGTTGCCCTTGCGGAACCACTTGCAGCCGCTGGCGCCGACCACGGCGGTGGCGACCAGGGCAACCGCGAGCAGGCGGATCAGGGGACGGGAATGGCGCATCGGGGTTTCTCCTGCAGGAAGTGGTCAGGCCGCGAGCGGGTCGCGGAGACTGGATTCGATCGCCTCGACCGCGCCGGCGATGCGCGCGGCCGCGGCCTGGTGGACGTCGGACAGCGGGGTGAGCGGAAGGCGCAGGCCATGGCCGATGCCGAGCCGCTGCAGCACCGCCTTGAGCGGAATCGGATTGGGCTCGAGCGCGGTGAACTCGAACAGCGGCTGCAGGCGCGCGCTCCAGGCCAGGGCCTCGTCGCGTCGCCCGGCCAGCGCCAGCTCGCACAGGTGGCGCATCGCCCCGGGGGCCAGGTTCGACGCCACCGAGACCACGCCGTCCGCGCCATCGAGCATGGCCCGGGCGGCAGTGGCGTCGTCGCCGCCAAGCACGGCAAAGCCGTCCACGCGCAGGGCCTGCCAGTCCTCCAGGCGCTGCGCATCGGCGAGCGCCTCCTTGACGCCGGCGATGCGCGGATGCCCGACCAGTCCGGCAACCGTCGCCGGCAGCAGGTCGCAGCCGGTGCGCTGCGGCACGTTGTACATCACCACCGGCAGGCCGCCTTCGTCCGCGACCGCGCGGTAGTGCGCAAGCAGCCCGGCGGCGGTCGGGCGCACGTACGGCGGCGTCACCACCAGCGCGGCGTCGGCGCCAAGCGCGGCGGCGCGGCGCGTGGTTGCGATGGTGCGTGCGGTTGCGCTGTGGCCGGTGCCGGCCAGCACCGGCACGCGGCCGCCGACCAGCTCCACCGCGCTGCGCAGCAGGAGGTCGTATTCGGCGTCGTCGAGCGCCGCGGCCTCGCCGGTCGAGCCGGCCACCACCAGCGCCTGCGTGCCGCCCGCAAGCTGCGCCTGCAGCAGGCGTCGCCAGGCGTCCAGATCGAGTTCGCCTGTCACCGTGAACGGCGTCGCCAGCGCGGTGATGCTGCCGGAAAGTCGCAAGTGGGAAGGTCTCGTGCGGTGGCCCGCGCGCAGGGCGCGGGAAACGAAGGATCGGGTGACCGCATGTTACTTGCGGCTTGGAAGCACGGGCAAGTATGCTGGCTGCGGTTCCCGGCCATGCCGGGGCAGCCGTTCATACCGCAAACACGCCAGAATCATCCCGCCGCGGACGCCGCCTTGACCGATCCAGACACCGCATCCCGGCCTTCGCCGAACGAGAACCACCTGCTGATCAACGCCTACACGACGCATCCGGCATCGCCGCTGCTCGCCGTGTCCAGGCGCATCGCCGACAGCGGCTGCAATCTCCTCGACACCCGGCTGTCCACGGTCGGCCGCGACGTGTCGGTGACCGCCCTGGCCACCGGCTCGTGGGATTCGGTGGCCAAGCTGGAGGCCATGCTCACCCGCCTGGAGCGCGAAGAGGACCTGAAGCTGGTTTGGTACCGCACCGGGCCGAAACCGGTGCAGTCCAACCTGCTGCCCTACATCGTCGAAGTGGTCGCGGCCGACAAGCCCGGCATCCTGTTCCAGCTGGCCGACTTCTTCGACCGCCAGGGCATCACCATCGAAAGCCTGCACTGCTCGCGCTACCGCGCGATGCAGACCGGCGCCGACATGTTCTCGGCCCAGGTCACCATCGGCGTGCCGGCCAACATGCACATCGCCGCGCTGCGCGACGACTTCCTCGAATTCTGCGACCACCTCAACCTGGACGCGATCATGGATCCGATGAAGTTCTGAGCGCCGCGCAGCACAGGACACCCGTCGCTCATCCGCAATGACCAGCAGCATGACCGCAGTCGGCAAGATCCTCCCGAAGCGCACCCTCGAACTGCCGCTGGCGCTGTCTGGCGGCGCCAGCACGACGCTCGCCGACTACGCCGGCCAGTGGCTGGTGCTGTATTTCTACCCCAAGGATTCTACCCCCGGCTGCACCACCGAGGGGCTCGACTTCAACACCCTGCTGCCGAGGTTCAGGCGCCTGGACGCCGCGGTGCTCGGCGTCTCGCGCGACTCGGTGAAGTCGCACGACAACTTCTGCGCGAAACAGGGCTTCCGCTTTCCGCTGGTGAGCGACGCCGACGAGAAGCTGTGCCAGGCCTTCGACGTGATCCACGAGAAGAACATGTACGGCCGCAAGGTGCTGGGCGTGGTGCGCAGCACCTTCCTGATCGATCCGGAGCACCGCCTCGCCGCGGAGTGGCGCGGAGTGAAGGTGGCCGGCCACGCCCAGGCCGTGTTCGACGCGCTGAAGGCCGCACTCAGCACGTGATCGACCCCCATTCCGCCGCGACGCGCCGCCCTGCCCCGCAGGCAGCGGCGGCGCGTCGCTGCCCAGGACGACCGACCGCCAAACGGAGGCGAACCGCACGATGATGACCCAAGGCAGGCGCCTGTACGTGCTCGACACCAACGTGCTGATGCACGACCCGACCGCGCTGTTCCGGTTCGAGGAACATGACGTGTTCCTGCCGATGCAGGTGATCGAGGAACTCGACAACGGCAAGAAGGGCATGTCCGAGGCGAGCCGCAACGCGCGCCAGGTGAGCCGCTTCATCAACGAGCTGATCGAGGCCCAGGGCGCCGACAAGATCGCCACCGGGTTGTTGCTCGAACGCCCCAGCGCGCTGCAGCTGCGCGGCGCGGCCAGCATCGGCAAGCTGCGCTTCCAGACCACGGTGCCGAGGGAGGACAAGACCTCGTTCGGCGCGGTGGCGCCGGACAACCGCATCCTCGGCGCGATCCTGCAGCTGCGCCGCGAGGAGCCGGACTTCCCGGTCGTGTTCGTGTCCAAGGACATCAACCTGCGGATCAAGGCCGCGATCGCCGGCATTCCCAGCGAGGACTACGAGAACGATCGCGCGCTTGACGATTTCAGCCTGCTCTACACCGGCGCCAGGCCGCTGCCGGAGGACTTCTGGCAGCGCCACGGCAATGACCTCAAGTCCTGGACCGACAAGGGCCGCACCTTCTACGAGGTGGCCACCGCGCCGGACTGCGACTGGCACCCGAACCAGTACCTGTACCTGCCCGGCGACGACGAATCGGAGTTCCGCGTCGCCCGCGTCGACGAAGGCAAGGCGCTGCTGCAGATCGTGGACGACTACCGCAGCAGCCAGCACGCGGTCTGGGGCATCAACGCGCGCAACCGCGAGCAGAACTTCGCGCTCAACGCGCTGATGGACCCGGAGATCGACTTCGTCACCCTGCTCGGCACCGCCGGTACCGGCAAGACCCTGCTGGCGCTGGCCGCCGGCCTGGCGCAGACGATGGACCAGCAGCGTTACCGCGAGATCATCATGACCCGCGCCACGGTCAGCGTGGGCGAGGACATCGGCTTCCTGCCCGGCACCGAGGAAGAAAAGATGACGCCGTGGATGGGCGCGCTGACCGACAACCTGGAAGTGCTCACCCACAACCAGGAAGGCGGCACCTGGGGCCGCCAGGCCACCAACGACCTGCTGGCCAGCCGCATCAAGATCC
>JAEWGI010000005.1 GCA_023388355.1 Pseudomonadota bacterium | reverse complement strand
CCGCGTGCCGTTATCGCACTCCACGGTGCGCGCGTCGAGCAGGCGGCCGCGCTGGGCGATGTGCGCCACGCCGCTGTCCTGCAGCCGCTGCCGGTAGCTGGCGTGGATGCCGTCGATGTAGCGCTGGCGGCGCTCCAGCAGCCGCGGCCACGCCACCTGCGGCGCGGCGGGCACGTCGAACCCGAGCTGCGCGGCGAGCGTAATGCGCTCGGCCAGGTCGGCCGCCAGCCACATCGCCTTCTTCGGCACGCAGCCGACGTTGACGCAGGTGCCGCCAAGCTCACCCGGTTCCAGCAGGGCCACCCGCGCGCCGTGGCCGGCCGCACGGAAGGCGCCAGCCAGTCCGCCGCTGCCGCCGCCAAGCACGACGAGGTCGAAATCCAGGACCGGCTGGTTCATGCGAAGCGCTCCGGGGAATACGGGACGGGATCGATGTGCGGCGCGTCGCCGACCACCAGTTCGGCCAGCAGGCGCCCGGTGGCCGGGCTCATGCTCACGCCCAGCATGCCGTGGCCGGTGGCCAGCCACAGGTGCGGGTGGCCCGGCGCGCGGCCGATGATCGGCAGGTCGTCCCAGCACAGCGGCCGCCAGCCGTACCACTCCTCGCGCCGCACCGGCCCGACCGGCTGGTGCAGGTACTCGGCCGCGCCGCGCTCGAGCGCGTCGAGGCGGCGCCGGTTGAGGCTGGTGTCGTGGCCGGAGAATTCCATCGTGCTGCCGAGGCGGAAACCGTCGTCCCAGACGGTCACGCAGACCTTGCGTTCGAACAGCGTCATCGGTCGGCGCGGCACCAGCGACGGCCGCGAATAGGTGATCGAGTAGCCCTTGCCCGGCTGCATCGCACCGCGCAGCCAGCCCAGCCGGAGCGAGCGCGCCAGCAGCGGCGACCAGGCGCCCACGGCCAGCACCACGTCGCGCGCGGCGCGCGGGCCCAGCGAGGTCTGCACGCGCATGCCGTCGTCCAGCGCTTCGGCCTGCGTGGCTTCGCACTGCGTCTCGATGATGCCTCCGGCGGCGACGACCGCACGCGCCAGTCCGACCACGTAGCGGTCGGGGCGCAGCTGCGCATCGCCCGGGTAGTGGACCGCGCCGGCCACGCCCTCGCGCAGCGCAGGATCCTGCGCCACGTAGTCGCGGCCGTCGATGACCCGCGAATCGATGCCCATGTCCGCCAGCGCCGGCAGTTGCCGCACGTAGTCCTCCATCTGCGCCGGGTCCCGGAACACGCAGTCGGCGCCGGACTCGGCGAATTCGCAGTCCAGGCCGTGGCCCGCGATCCACTGCGCGAACGCCTGGCGCGAGGCGTTGAGGATGGCCGCGCGCGCGCGCGCCGAAGCGTCCCAGTCGCGCGGGTTGCAGCGCGCGGCGAAGCGCAGCATCCATCGCCACAGCGACGGATCCAGGCGCGGCCGCACGTAGAAGGGCGCATCCGGCGTGAGCATCCAGCGCAACGCCCTGGCCACGGTGCCCGGCGCGTGCAGCGGCCCGGCGTGGCTGGGCGTGAGCGTGCCGCAGTTGCCGTGCGAACTGCCGCCACCCACGCGCCCGGCGTCGATCACGCGCACGCTGCGCCCGCGTTCGAGCAGGCACAGGGCGCTGGCCAGCCCGGACACGCCGGCGCCAATGACGAGGACATCGCTGCGTTCAACCATCCGCGCAGTGTAACGGCGCGCGATTGCGGCGCCGGCGTCAGGCGATGCGCATCGGCGGCCGTGCGCCGTAGCTGATCCATCGCCACAGCCATTCCATCGGCCCGAAACGGTAGCGCGCAAGCCAGGCACGGCTGGCCACCACCTGCAGCGCGAACACCGCCAGCGCGATGCCGGTCTGCCCCGCGCGCCCCACCTGCCCCCACAGCCCGAAGCCGTAGCCATAGAACAGGGTCGAGGCGACCAGCGACTGCAGCAGGTAGTTGGTCAGCGCCATGCGCCCGGCCGGCGCCAGCCACAGCAGCGGGCGCGCCAGCGCGCGCGTGCCCAGCGCGATCGCCAGCAGCGACAGCCAGCCCAGCGCCAGCGGCAGGCTGCCCAGCGTCAACAGCCCGAGCGCGAGGGTCATCGGCCCCGGCTCGTGCATGCCGTCGAAGCTGGTGCCCACCGCCAGCGACGCCGCCGTCAGCGCCGCGCCAACCGGCAGCGTCCACGCGGCCAGCCGCACGAACCAGCCGCGGTGCGCGGCCACGTCATCCATCCGCCCGCCGCGGTACAGCCAGGCGCCGAGCATGAAAACGCCCAGCGCCAGCGGCAGCAGGGTCATCAGCCCGGGCAGGTTGATGGTGGCGAAATCGTGCGCGCGCTGCGCGGTGGCCTGCCACCAGCCGCCGTGGGCGAATGCGGCCGAGGCCGCCTCGGCGGCGGCATCCAGCCCGGCCGCCTCCGCCTCCATCGCCTCCAGCATTTCCGGCGGCATCGCCAGCAGCGCCAGCCCGCCCAGCGCGATCATCGTCGCGACCGTCACGTACAGGCCAACGCCCATCCAGGGCCAGGCACGGCGCGGAATTCCATCCAGCGCCAGCAGCATCAGGCCGGCCAGCGCGTAGCCCAGGAGGATATCGCCGGTCCACAGCAGCAGCGCGTGCGCCAGCCCGAAGCCCAGCAGCGCCAGGCAGCGCCGCAGGTATATGCGGCGGAACGCCGGGCCCTGCCGTCCGCGCTCGGCCATCAGCGCAAAGCCCATGCCGAACAGCAGCGAGAACAGCACCCAGAACTTGCCCTGCACCAGCACGTACACGGCCAGCGCCGCGACGTGGTCGATTCCCGAAGCGGCCGGATCGATGCCGCTGCCCATCCGCTGCGCCGGGCGGGTGAACCACTCGATGTTCATCAGGAAGATGCCGAGCAGGGCGAATCCGCGCACCGCATCGAGCGCGTGGATGCGCTGCGCGGCATCGACCGGCCCGGGCGCCGACGGCAGCGGCGGCGGGATCGCGCTCAAGGCTTCCGCCCCGTGGGGTTCACTGCCACGGCGCGCGGCAGGCCAGCGACCGCGCCGGTATCGGCACCGGAATCGGCAGCGGATGCCGCCGTAGTCTGTGCCACGGGCCGGATCCTGCGCGCAGCGGCGGGCTCAGTGCTGGTGGCCGCCGTCGCCGTGCACGTGGCCGTGCTCGATCTCGGCCTGCTCGGCGTCGCGCACGTCCACCACCTCGATGTCGAAGTGCAGGTCCTTGCCGGCCATCGGGTGGTTGAGGTCGACGTCGACCACGCTCAGCCCCACCTTCTGCACCGTCACCGCACGCGGACCGAAGTTGGTGTTGAGCACAACCTGCTGGCCCGGAGCCAGCTTCTGCGCGCCGAAGTGCTTCTTGGGCACGCGCTGGGTCAGGCCGTCGCGGCGCTCGCCGTAGGCCTCGGCGGCGGCGACGTCGACCGAGAAGCTCTCGCCCGCCTCGCGCCCGTCCAGCGCCTTCTCCAGCCCCGGGATGATGTTGCCGTGGCCGACCAGGATCGTCAGCGGCTGCCCGCCCTCCTTCGACGACTCCAGCGGCGCCTGGCCGGCTTCGGAGACGGTGTAGTGGAAACGGACGACGCGGTCTTTCTCGATCTTCATGGGCGCTCGCTGGCGCGGCGCGGGCCGCGGCTTGTCTGGACGGGACGGCCCGTGCAGGATGCAGCGCATGCAATGTCTCCGCGCCCGCATCCCCGCCACGGACGACGGAGCCGGTCATTATCCGGCCTCCGCCGCGCCAACGCCAACCCGTCGCCCGCACTGGCGGCGCCCGCTTGCGCTGCTCGCCGTGCTGGCGCTGCTGGCCGGCTGCGGCCGCGACGACGTGCGCCCCACCCCGCGCGCGGCCGCGACCGTGCCGGCCAGCCGCGACTGGCCGGTGGTGGCACCGCAGGATCCGGCCGCGGCCAACGCGGTGCTGATGCGCGCGATCAGCCTGGTCGGCACCCCCTACCGCTACGGCGGCAACACCCCCGAGAGCGGCTTCGACTGCAGCGGCCTGGTCAACTACGTGTTTCGCGACATGCTCGACCTGCGGCTGCCGCGCACCTCGCGCGACCTGGCCGCCTACCAGGGCCCGAAGATCGAGCCACGCCACCTCGCCGCCGCCGACCTGGTGTTCTTCGGCAGCGGCGCGCAGGTGAGCCACGTCGGCATCTACGTCGGCGAGGGCCGCTTCGTGCACGCCCCCAGCACCGGCGGCACGGTGCGCCTGGACCATCTCGACGGCAGCTACTGGCGACGGCACTACAGCGGGGCCAAGCGCGTCCTGCGCTGAACGAAGGCCGCACCACCCCCTTGGGATCGTGAGCGAAATCACGCACTTGGACAGCTTTGTCTAACCCGGATTTAACATCACGCCACTTTCACTCGTGCAAACTCCGCCGCTGATCCGCTCCTCGTGAAGCCCGCGTGACGCCTGAAAACGCCCCGTCCGGCCGGACCCTCCATCGTTCCAACCCGCCCGGACAGGGCCTGCGACTCCTCCTCGCAGGCGCCCTGCTCACGCTGGCCTCGGCACCGGCACTTGCCGCCCCCGGCCTGGCGGCCGACTCGGCCGACAGCCTCGCCGCCCCCGCCTCGGTCACCCGCACCCTGCTTGCCGACCCGCTGCGCGCGTCCAGCCGCGACGTGCTGTTCGCCAGCGACATCGACCAGCAGATCCTTGCCGCCGCCGCCGCGCTGCAGGCCGCCGCGCCGGCCGAGGAGGTGCAGGAGGAAGGTGGCGCCCAGACCCTGCTCAAGCGCGGCCTGGCCCTGCTCGGCACGCCCTACCGCTGGGGCGGCACCAGCCCCGAATCCGGCTTCGACTGCAGCGGCCTGGTCGGCTATGTCTTCCGCACCGCGCTGGGCATCGAGCTGCCGCGTATCTCGCGCGACATGGCCCGCGACGGCGAACAGGTCGAACGCACCTCGCTGGTGCCCGGCGACCTGGTGTTCTTCGGCCGCCGCGGCAAGCGCGTCGACCATGTCGGCATCTACATCGGCGAGGGCCGCTTCCTGCACGCCCCGCGCACCGGCCGCGACGTGACCGTCTCCGAGCTGGACACCGGCTACTGGAGCCGCAAGTTCGTGCAGGCGCGCCGCGTGGCCGGCCTCGCCACCGAAGGCTGAGCGTCGCCGCAAGCCGTGATGCCGGAGGCCGCCGCGAGGCGGCCTTCGCGTTTTTCGGGCCCCGCGTCGTCACGGCTCCGGTCGCAGCCGGAATGCGTACACTGCCGGCACTCGAGGGAAGGGGATGCCGATGATCCGGACCGTGGTCGCCGTGCTGCTGGGGCTGGTGGTCGCGCTGGCCACGATGCTGCTGGTCGAATACCTGGGCATGTCGCTGTTTCCGCTGCCGCCCGGGATCCAGCTCGACAACGAACAGGACCTCGCCCGCCTGGTCGAATCCGCCACCCTGGGCAAGAAGCTCTGGGTCTTGATGGCCTGGGCGCTGGCCTCGTTCACCGGCGCCCTGGTTGCGTCCCGGATCGGCGGTCGCCGTCGCGTCGGTGCCGCGCTGTGCGTCGGCGGGCTGATCGTGGCCGGCGTGCTGCTCAATGCCGCGCTGCTGCCACACCCGGCCTGGATGACGGTGGCCGGCGTCCTGCTGCCCGTGCCGCTGGCCTGGCTGGCCGCGCGGCTGGCCACGCCCCGCGACCTGCGCGTCGACCGCTGAGCCCCGTTTCCCACGGAGTCCGCCGATGCAGTCCTCCCTGCTGACGACCCTGCTGCTGCCGCTTGCGCTGGGCGTGATCATGTTCGGCCTTGGCCTGGGGCTGACGATCGACGACTTCCGGCGCGTGGCGCGCTATCCGCGCGCGGTGCTGCTGGGCCTGTTCCTGCAGACCGGCGTGCTGCCGTGGGTGGCGTTCGCGCTGGCGCTGCTGTTCCGGCTGCCGCCGGAGCTGTCGGTGGGCCTGATGCTGCTGGCGGCCTCGCCCGGCGGCGCCACCGCCAACATCTACAGCCACCTGGCCCACGGCGACGTCGCCCTCAACATCACCCTGACCGCGATCAACAGCCTGCTGTGCCTGGCCACCCTGCCGGTGATCCTCAACCTGTCGCTGGAGTACTTCCTGGGCGCGGGCCAGTACGTGCCGCCGCCGGTGCAGAAGATCGTCGAGGTGGCCGCGATCATCATCCTGCCGGTGGCGATCGGCATGGCGGTGCGCCGCTTTGCGCCGGGCTTCGCGGGGCGCATGGAAAAGCCGGTGCGGCTGCTGTCGGTGCTGGTGCTGGCGCTGCTGATCGTGGCCGCGGTGGTCCAGGCCTGGGACACCTTGCTGGCCTGGTTCGCGGTGGTCGGCCTGGCCTGCCTGCTGTTCAACCTGGCCAGCATGGGCCTGGGCTACGCGGCGCCGCTGGCGCTGCGCCTGCCGAAGAAGCAGGCGGTGGCCATCGCCATGGAGATCGGCATCCACAACGGCACCCTGGCGATCTTCATCGCGCTCAGCGTGCTCGACAGCGCGGCGATGTCGGTGCCGGCGGCGGTGTACAGCCTGCTGATGTTCTTCACCGCGGCGGGATTCGCGTGGTGGGCGTCGCGGGGTCGGGCTGGCGCCGACGATGCAGGCGTCCATCGTTCCTGAAGCCACCGCAAGGCAGGCCCGGGCCGACCCCGCTTCACCCGCTTGCGGGAGGGCTCAGCCCTGCTCCCCTGCCTCCACGCCGACGTTGCTGGAGGCGCGCTCGTAGACCCCGCGGTCGAGCAACCCGGTCTGCCGCGCCACCAGCACCGGCACCAGCACCTGGCCGGTGACGTTGGTCATGGTGCGCATCATGTCGAGGATGCGGTCGATGGCGTAGAGGATGCCGATCACCTCCAGCGGCAGGCCGGCTGCGGCGATCACCACCGTGGCCATGATCACCGCCGTGCCCGGCACCCCGGCGGTGCCGAAGCTGCCCAGCACCGAGGCCAGGGCGATGATGAAGTACTGGCCCGACGAGAGCTCCAGGCCCATGAACTGGGCGATGAACACCGCAGACAGCGCCGGGTAGATCGCGCCGCAGCCGTCCATCTTGATGCTCGCGCCCAGCGGCACGGCGAAGCTGGCGTAGTCCTTGTCGACCCCCAGGTTGTGGGTGGCCGAGGTCAGCGACAGCGGCAGCGCGGCAAAGCTGCTCGATGCCACGAAGCCGATCTGCATCGCCGGCGCCGCGCCGCGCAGGAACTTCAGCGGATTGAGCCCGTGCGCCAGCAGCAGGCCGCCGTAGACGACGATGACGTGGAACGCGCAGGCCGCGTACAGCGCGATCACGAACTTGCCCAGCGGCACCAGCTGGCCGAAGCCGTAGCTGCCCACCAGCGCGGCGATCAGTCCGAAGGTGCCCAGCGGCGTGGCCTCCAGCACGAAGCGGGTGACCTGGATCATCAGCTCGCGGCCCTCGTCGAACAGCGCCCGCAGCCGGTCGGTCTTCGCGCCCAGCCTGACCAGGGCGAAGCCGATCAGGCCGGCGAAGAAGATCACCTGCAGGATGGTGAAGTTGCTGGGAACGATCACGTTCCGCCCGTCCGCGGCCTTGCCCGCGCCCAGCGCGGCCAGGGCGCGGAACGGGTTCTCCGGCACGATGTTGACCAGCACGTCGAGCGGCCCGGGTATCTCGCGTGGGCGGTAGCTTTCGGCCACCTTGAGGCTGGCCGCGTCCACGCCCAGGCCGGGCTTGAACAGCCAGCCGAAGGCCAGCCCCACTGCCACCGCCAGCACCGCGGTGATCGCGAACCACAGGAAGGTGCGCCCGGCCAGCCCCGCGATCGAGCGCTGGCCCGCGAGCGAGCCCACCGCGCTCACCACCGCGAAGAACACCAGCGGGATGGCGATCATCTTGATCAGGTTGACGTAGACCGTGCCCAGCGGCCCGAACCAGGTCTGCGCGGCCGGCCCCATCAGCCAGCCCGCCAGCGCGCCCAGCACGAAGCCGGCGGCGACGCGCTGCCAGAAGGGAATCGCCAGCCAGGCTCGGACGAGGGACATCGGTACGGGGCGGGAAGCGGGGCCGCCACCTTACCCGAGCGCGCCACGGCTGGCGATGCGGCCGCCGGACGCAGCCGTCCGGCGACCGCGCGACTTCGCCGCGGCCGCCAAGGCCGGACGGATCAGGCCTGCTGCAGCCGCGGCGCGTCCGGCGACACGACGAATCGCTGCACGCGCGCGAGCTTGCCGCCGACGGTCCGGTTCTGGTCGACGGCCTTGACCTCGGTGACCAGCTGCCGCGGCGTCATCTCGTGCAGGTGGTAGCCGCGTTCGTCCCTGTACAGCTGGACGTGCGGGTTGTTGCCCAGGACGAAGTCGACCGGGAGGTTGTTCGGGTTCTCGGACGACATCGAGGTGGCGAGGAACTCGACCGCGACCTTTTCGCCGTCGGGTTCGGTATCGCGCACCGGCAGCTCGCCGACGATGTTGCGGTGATAGTCGCCGGAGACGATCACCACGTTCTTCAGATCGCGCTTGCGGATCGATCCGATCAGGCGATCGCGCGCCGACCGGTAGCCGTCCCAGATGTCGGTGCCAAGGCGCGGATGCTCCTCTCCCGGGCCGCGCCGGTCGAACGGCATCACCAGTAGCTGCTGGGCAATCACGTTCCAGACCGCGTCGTTGCCCAGTCCATCGTCCAGCCACCGCTCCTGGCCCGTGCCCAGTACCGATCCGGCCACGCGCGCCTCGCGCAGGCAGGGCTGGATCCTGCCGTCCTCGCAGGGCTGGTCGCTGCGGTAGCTGCGGGTGTCGAGCACGTGCATCCGCAGCCGCCTGCCCACGTCCAGGCGGCGGTGCGCGGTCATGCCCGTCAGCAGCGGGAACTGCGCGCGGCGCACCGGCATGTGCTCGTACCAGGCCTGCATCGCCACCATGCGCCGCAGCTGGAACATCTGCGGATCCACCGCCTCGCCGGAGATGTCGCCGACCCAGTTGTTGTCCACCTCATGGTCGTCGAAGCTGGACGCGAAGGCGCAGGCCGCATGCGCCGCCTGCAGCTGCGGGTCGCTCTTGTACTGGGCGTGGCGGGGCGATAGTCGTCCAGGCTGTAGATCTCGCCGCCGACGTGCTGGCGCACCCCGATCACCCCGTTCGGCCGCGGCCCGAGCTGCCCCGGCCCGCCCTCGTAGATGTAGTCGCCGTAATGGAACACCAGGTCCAGGTCGGGCTCCTGCGCGAGCATCTGCCAGGCATTGAAGTGGCCATGCTCGTAGTGCTGGCAGCCGGCCACCGCGAAGCGGAAGCGCGGGGGCATCTCGGCGGCGGCGGGCAGGCTGCGCGCCATCCCGATCCGGCTGGTCTCGCCGCCGGCGTGGAACCTGTACCAGTAGTGGCGGTGCGGCTGCAGGCCCTGGACCTCCACGTGCACGGAGTGGCCGAGCTCCGGGTTGGCGATCGCCTGTCCCCTGGCCACCACCTTCGAGAAACCCTCGTCGGCCGCCACCTCCCAGTCCACGGGGATGCGCACCGGCGGAACGCCGCCGTGCTCCTCGAGCGGCGCGGTCACCAGGCGGGTCCAGATCACGAATCCGTCGGCGGCCGGGTCGCCGGCGGCCACGCCGATCGCGAACGGATACGCGGCCAGCGTCCTGGCCACGAGGGACGGAGCGATCGCCAACCCGACCGTTCCTGCCCCGATCGCCTTCAACAGGTTGCGCCTGCGCATATCCGATCCCCTTTGCTTGCATTGACGAGAAAACAGCGCCCGCACGCGAGGCGCGGCCCGATGCGGGCGACGTGCGTGCCATCCGGCGTGACATGGATGTAGACGAGGCACTCCGCCCGATCCGTCGTCTGCTGCACGATGGGCACGTCGGATGTGGGATGCGAAGCACGGAGCCCGTGCCGGCAAAGCCGCCGGCCACCATGTATCGCCAGGAGGCGCCATGCCTGCCGTCGGGCGCAGCGATGACGACGTCCAAGGCAGGCCTGTCACCCCGACCCGCTCCGGCGCCGCCGGGTCCATCACGCTTTGGCGCTATCCTGAGATTCCCCATCCCAGGAGCCCCCCATGACCCGACTCGACGGCAAGGTCTGCGTCGTCACCGGCGCGGCCAGCGGGATCGGCCGGCGCATCGCCGAGGTCTATGCCGCGGCCGGTGGCAGGGTCGCCATCGCCGATCTCAAGGTGGAGGCCGCCGAGTCCACCGCGCAGGCGATCCGCGACGCCGGCGGCGATGCCATGGCCGTGGCCATGGACGTCACCGACGAGCAGCAGGTGGTCGACGGTGTCGCCGCCGTCATCGCGCGCCACGGCCGGGTCGACGTGCTGGTCTCCAATGCCGGCATCCAGATCGTCAACAAGCTCACCGACTTCAGCCTCGCCGACTGGAAGAAGATGCTCGCCATCCACCTCGACGGCGCCTTCCTGACCACGCGCGAATGCCTGCGCGACATGGAGCGGCGCGCCGAGGGCGGCGCGATCATCTACATGGGCTCGGTGCACTCGCACCTGGCCTCGAAGCTCAAGGCGCCGTACGTGACCGCCAAGCACGGCCTGCTCGGACTGGCGCGCACGGTGGCGAAGGAAGGCGCGGCCGCCGGCGTGCGGGCCAACGTGATCTGTCCGGGCTTCGTGCGCACGCCACTGGTCGACCGCCAGATCCCGGAGCAGGCGAAGGAGCTGGGCATCAGCGAGGAGGCGGTGGTGAGCGACGTGATGCTCAAGGACACGGTCGACGGCGAATTCACCACGGTCGACGACGTGGCCAACGTCGCGCTGACGCTGGCGGCATTCGAGACCAACGCGCTGACCGGACAGAGCATCGTGGTCAGCCACGGCTGGTTCATGCAGTAGCCGTGGCGGACACCGACACCCGAATCGCGGCGACGAATCCGGCCATCGTCCGCGAACTGGAGCGCTATCCCACCATCGCACTGGTGCTGCAGGGCGGCGGCGCGCTGGGCGGCTACCAGTGCGGCGTGTACGAACGCCTGCACGCGGCCGGCATTGTCCCGACCTGGCTGGCGGGCATTTCGATCGGCGCGATCAACGCCGCGATCATCGCCGGCAGCGCGCCGGACGAACGCGTCCAGCGGCTGCGCGGCTTCTGGGAACACATTTCCGAACCGGCCGGGCCGCTGGCGCTGCCGGCGCTGGGGATACGCACCCTGCTGGCGGCCATGCCCGAACACCACGGGCTGCTGTCGTGGTCGCGCAACATGAGCGCGCTGGGCGCCCTCGCCCAGGGACAGCGCGGCTTCTTCCGCGTGCGCACGCTCTCGCCGCTGCTGTTCCGCGACGGCAGCGACGCGGCCACCAGCTTCTACGACACCGGCCCGCTGCGCGACACCCTGCTGCGCTTCGTCGACTTCGACCGCATCAACCGCGACCGCAGCGTGCGCCTGACCGTGGGCGCGACCAGCGTGGTGACCGGCAACTTCCGCTACTTCGACAGCGCGCTCGAGCCGATCCGGGTCGAGCACGTCCTGGCCTCGGGCGCGCTGCCACCGGCCTTCCCCGCGGTGGAGATCGACGGCGAGCCGTACTGGGACGGCGGCGTGGTGTCCAACACGCCGCTGGAGTACATCCTGGGCGTGCACCCGCACGAGGACACGCTTGCGCTCCAGGTCGACCTGTGGAGCGCGCGCGGCGAGCGGCCGCAGTCGATGCTGGAGGTGATGGAGCGGGTCAAGGACATCCGCTACTCCAGCCGCACCCGCCACGGCACCCAGATGGTGGAGATGGCGCAGCGCCTGCGCACCGCGCTGCGCGAACTGATCGAACAGCTGCCCGACCGGCGCCTGCCCCCGCAGCTGGACGAGGCGCTTTCGCCGTGGCTGGACGACCGCGTGTTCAACATCATCCACCTGATCTACCAGGCCGCGCCGCACGAGCAGGAAAGCAAGGACTACGCCTTCGGCAAGATTCCGCTCAACGAGCACTGGAACAGCGGGATGCGCGACATGGAGCTGACACTGCAGCGCCCGGAATACTTCGCCCTGCCCGACCGCAGCCTCGGCGTGGCCACCCACGACGTGCACCGCGACACCCGCCGGCGCAACCGCGCCTGAGCCGCGCCCCGGCTCAGAACGGCTTGGCCAGCACCAGCCAGATCACCAGCAGCAAGCCCAGCACCGGCAGCTCGTTGAAGATGCGCAGCGTCCGCGTCGATGGCAGCGCGCGCCCGCGCGCATTCGCGGCCAGCCAGCGGCCCGCGAGGATGAAGTGGGCCAGCATCAGCGCCACCAGCGCCAGCTTGGCGTGCAGCCAGCCGCCGACGATGCCGAAATGCAGCCACAGCGCCAGCCCGGCCACCAGCGCCAGGCCGAACATCACGTGGCCGAAGCGGTACAGGCGTCGCCCCATCAGCCACAGCCGTTCCTGCACCGCGCGCTCGCCGGCGGCCTCGACCAGGTTGATCAGGATCCGCGGCAGGTAGAACACCGCCGCCACCCACGCCATCACGAACAGCAGGTGCGCGGATTTGGTCCACAGGTACATGCGCGTCTCCGGCGGTGCGCGGCCGCGCCTGCGGCACGCAGGGCGACGGGCGCGCTATTGTAGCCGCCCCTTGCGGACCGACTTCCGATGGCCAAGCGCTACGACCGCCGCTACTTCGACACCTGGTATCGCGGCCGCGGCATCGGCGGCGCGCAGCGGCTGGCGCGCAAGGTCGCGCTCGCCGTGGCCACCGCCGAATACCACCTCGAGCGCCCGCTGCGCAGCGTGCTCGACATCGGCTGCGGCGAAGGCGCGTGGCGCGCGCCGTTGCTGCGCCTGCGGCCGAAGCTCCAGTATCTCGGCTTCGACTCCAGCCGCTACGCGATCGAACGCTACGGCCGCCGCCGCAACCTGCAGCTGGCGCGCTTTTCCGACTTCGCCAGCCTGCGCCCCTGCCCGCCGGTCGACCTGCTGGTGTGCAGCGACGTGATGCACTACCTGCCGCTGCGCGAACTCGACCGCGGCCTGCCCGGGCTGGCCGAGCTGTGCGGCGGCGTGGCCTTCCTCGAATGCTTCACCCGCGAGGACGTCACCGTGGGCGACGACGTCGACTTCCAGGCCCGCCCGGCAGCCTTCTACCGCCGCCGCTTCGCCGCGCTGGGCCTGCGCCAGCTCGGCTCGCACTGCTGGCTGGCGCCGGCGCTGGCGGCCGACGCGGCGGGGCTGGAGCTGGCCCCGGCCTGAAAGCAGGTTGTTCTCCCATTCGCGGGGGCCGTTCGTTCCAGACAACGGGGCGGGAGCTGCTCCCTGCCCCGCTTGCGGGGGGGTGAGGATGGTCCGTTTGCGCGGCACCGCCGCGCGGACCATCCGGACGCCCGGCGCGCTGCGCCGGGCCGGACGGGTTGGCGTGGGGGCAAACGGGTTGCCACGCCACTTCACGCGCGCCTGCGGCGCGCACCCCCATCCCGACCTTCCCCCGCACGCGGGGGAAGGAGCAGGGCGGTTGCCCTGGGTGGGGGCACAGGTCGCCGCGTACCGTTCACGCGCGCCTGCGACGCGCGCCCCCATCCCGACCTTCCCCCGCACGCGGGGGAAGGAGCAAGGCGGCGGCGCTTGTGTGCGTCGGCTGCCTTGCCGGTGTCACAGCACGTGGGAGAGCAACCGGGAACAGGCCGGCACCCCGCTGCGAAACGCACACCCTAGCCGCCGAGCGGCACCCCGGCGTCGACCGACGGCGTTCAGTTTTTTCCTGCGCCGCCATCGACATGCGCCACCGTTCGATACGGTATGCTGCGACGCAGCACCCTGTGCGGTCACACACCCATGCTCATGTACCAGTTCCACGAATTCACCCGCTCCTGGATGACACCGCTCACCTATTGGGCGGAAGCCAACGCCAAGGCCTTCTCCGCCGCCGGCAGCTGGCTGTCGGCGATGCCCGGCGCCCAGCGCGTGGCGGCGGCCAACGAGCTGCTCTACCGGGTCGGCAAGGGCTACGAGAAACCGGCCTTCGACATCCATTCGATCGAATGGGAGGGCGAGACCTACCCGGTGATCGAGAAAACGGTCGATTCGCGGCCGTTCTGCCAGCTTCGGCGCTTCAAGCGCTACACCGACGATGCCGACACCATTTCCGAAATGCGCGGCCAGCCGCCGGTGCTGATCGTGGCCCCGCTCTCGGGCCACCACGCCACCCTGCTGCGCGATACGGTGCGCACCATGCTGCGCGACCACAAGGTCTACGTCACCGACTGGGTCGACGCGCGCATGGTGCCGAAGGATGCCGGTGCGTTCTCGCTCGACGACTACGTGGGCTACATCCAGGACTTCATCCGCCTGATCGGCGCGAAGGACCTGCACGTGATGGGCGTGTGCCAGCCCACCGTGCCGGTGCTGGCCGCGATCGCGCTGATGGCCGCGCGCGGTGAGGACACGCCGCGCTCGATGGTGCTGATGGGCGGCCCGGTCGACCCGCGCGAATCGCCGACCTCGGTCAACAACCTCGCCACCCAGAAGCCGCTGTGGTGGTTCGAGAACAACGTCATCCATCCGGTGCCGGGACACTTCCCGGGCGCCGGCCGGCGCGTGTACCCGGGCTTCCTGCAGCACACCGGCTTCATGGTGATGAACCCGGAGCGGCACTTCATGTCGCACTGGGATTTCTACCAGAACCTGGTCAAGGGCGACCTCGAGGACGCCGAATCGCACCGCAGGTTCTACGACGAGTACAACGCCGTGCTCGACATGCCGGCCGAGTACTATCTCGACACCATCCGGGTGGTGTTCCAGGAGCACCTGCTGCCGCGCGGGCTGTGGGACGTGGCCGGCGAGCGGGTCGACCCGGCGGCGATCGGCGGCACCGCGCTGATGACGATCGAGGGCGAGTTCGACGACATCTCCGGCCTCGGCCAGACCCGCGCCGCGCACGCCCTGTGCACTTCGATCCCCAGGCGCGATCGCGAACACCTGACCGTGCCGGCGGGCCACTACGGCATCTTCAGCGGCCGCCGCTGGCGCGAGCAGGTGTACCCGAAGGTGCGCGACTTCATCTCCGCGCACGTGGCGCCGCGGGCCCGCAAGGCACCCGCGCGGACGCGTGCCGCCGGCCCGACGGCGAAGAAGTCCGCGCCACGCAAGGTGGCGAAAGCCAGCACCCGGCGGCCGCCGCGCCGCTGACGCGCACCGTGGCTCGAGCCGCGGGCGCCGGCCCGCATCACGCGTATTGCGCGGTCTTGACCAGCAGGTGCTTGGCCAGCAGGCCGTGCAGGCGCCCGATGCCGCGCGCGATGTGCATGGTGGCGAACAGCAGCGCCACCCCGATGACGCTCAGCACAGGCAGCAGCCACGGCGCCTGTTCGGGGATGTCGAGACCGAACATCCAGACATTCACGTACACGCCCGGCAGCAGCGCCAGGGGGCTCAACGCGAACGACAGGGAGACCGCCAGCAGCGTCACCGCGATCGTGAAATAGGCCACGCCCAGCGGCAGCATCAGCAGCATGTACAGCATCGTCGACCAGGTGCGCGCATCGGTGAACATGTCGCCGATGCGTTGCCAGATCGTGCGCCCCCGCACCGTGTACAGCGGCCGCCGCGGCATGCGCTCGCCCAGCATCACCTCCACGATCCGCCCTTCCACCAGCGACAGCACGCGCACCGAGCCGAAGAACAGGATCAGCAGCGGAATGCCGACGATCGTGATCGACAGTCCCAGCGAGACCGAGAAGCCCGCCACCACCCAGGTGAAGTAGAAGATGCCGGTCGCCAGCGACAGCAGCATGTAGAACAGCGAGGCGTAGGCGCGCGGGTCGGCGAACACGCCGAAGAAGCGCCCCATCGCGGACCCGCGCGGCGGGGGCACGGGCGGGCGCAATGCGGTCTGCACCTTGACCTCGGTGTCGCGGTAGATGTCGGCGACCTCGTCAGGCGCGCCGTAGCTGGACGCCACCGCGGCGATCACCTCGGCCTCGCTGCGCCCGGACTGTTCGGCCAGCTCCGAGCGCAGGTATTCCTCGGCGTCGTAGAGCGCGTCCTGCACCAGCGCCGGGTCGGCGCCGGCCAGCGAACGGCGCAGGCGCTCCAGGTATTCCGGAATCGTGGTCGGCAGCTTGCGGGTGTTCATTGGTGTGTCCCCTCCAGGACGGCGTCGACGGAATCCCGGGTCGCGCGCCATGCGGCGGCCCAGTCGCGCAGGGTCCCCTGCCCCGCGCCGGTGATGCGGTAGTAGCGCCGCGGCGGCCCGGCATCCGAGGGCTCGACGAAGCTGTCCAGCAGTCCGGCCGCCTGCAGGTTGCGCAGCACCGGATACAGCGCGCTCTGCTTGCCGGCCAGCACGCCTTCGCCGAAACGCTCCAGGGTCTTGGCGATCTGGTAGCCATACATCGGCTCGCCGGACGCGGCCAGCACCGCCAGCAGCGCCAGCGAGACCGTGCCCGCGCTCAGCTCCTTCTGGAACTTGCGCAGCTGCGCCGCGCCCTGGTCTTCGCCTTCGTCCACGCCGGATCTCCGAATGGCGTCCATGCTATTGCGGAGTTCTCTATAGTGGATGTGCCATTAGTCGTGCGGGGCCGCGAACGGGCCACAATCGGGATCGATCCCGTCCCGGAACCCCGCCATGCCGCGCACGAGCTCCCTGGCCGCCCCGCTCGCCCTCGCCTTCACCCTTCCCGCCGCCGCGCCCGCCTCCGACGCGCCCGCCCCGCGCACCACCCAGGAAGTGCTCGATGCGTCCGCCCCCGAGGACTGGCGCCGCCCCGATCCGGCCAGCACCCTGTACATGGACCTGGACGCCGGCCGGGTGGTGATCGAACTGGCGCCGGCGTTCGCGCCCGCGCACGTGGCCAACATCCGCACCCTGGCGCGCGAAGGCTTCTGGGACGGCACCAGCCTCTACCGCTCGCACGACAACTTCGTGGTCCAGTTCGGCGACGCCGATGCCGACGACCCGCAGCGCGCGCGCCCGACCGGCAGCGCCAGCACCCGCCTGCCGGCCGAGTTCGAGCGCGACGCGCGCGGGCTGGACTTCCACGCCCTGCCCGACCGCGACGGCTGGGCGACCGAAACCGGATTCGCCGACGGCTTCCCGGCCGGACGCGAAGGCGCCGACGGCGCAGCGTGGATGGCGCACTGCTACGGTGCGGTCGGCGCCGGCCGCGGGCTGGAGGCCGACAGCAGCACCGGCGCCGAGCTGTACGTGGTCACCGGGCAGTCGCCGCGCCAGCTCGACCGCAACATCACCCTGGTCGGGCGCGTGATCCGCGGCATGGAGCTGCTGAGCGTGCTGCCGCGCGGGCCCGGGCCGCTCGGGATCTACGACGATCCCGCGCAGCGCACGCCGATCCGCGCCATCACCCTGGCCTCGGAGCTGCCCGGGGCCGAGCACGAGGCCATCGAGGTGCTGCGCACCGGCACCGCCACCTTCGACGCCTACGTCGAATCGCGCCGCAACCGGCGCGACGCGTTCTACAAGCGCCCGGCCGGCCACGTCGACCTGTGCAACATCTCGATTCCCGCGCGCACGCCCGGCGCCGGCGACGGCTGAACGTCGTCGTCGCCCCGGTCCTCACGCCGCGTTTGCCGACGCCGGCCTAGCCTGCATCTGCCCCACACGCAGTCGAGGATCCGATGGCCCAGCTCCGCTTCCGCATCGCCGGCAACGACGACCATGTGCGCGCGATCATGAACCTGCTGCAAAGCCTGGACGGCATCGAGCACGTCGAGGAAGTCGGGGACCTGATGCCGCACATGGACGACCCCGACTCCAGCTCGGCCGGCCTGCACGACTCGCGTGGCGCGGACACCCACGAGGTGGAGGTGGAGGTTCCCAACCCCTCGACCGCGCGCCGCGTGCGCGAAGCCGTCGAGGCACTGGCCTTCGACCTCGACGCCTTCGTCGAGATCGAGGCCGACGAGCAGGAATGAGCCGCGCCGATCCGGGCCTCATTCCGCCGCGGGCAATGCCTCGATCAACTCGACCATGCGCCTGCGCTGCGCCTCGTCGGGCAGCAGGCCGAGGCCGGCGCCGAGGTTGTCGACCATGTGGTGCGGCTTGCTGGTCGCCGGGGTGACGCAGGTCACCGCCGGATGCGCGATCACGAACTTGAGCATGAACTGCGCCCACGAGCCGACGTTGAACTCCGCCGCCCACTCCGGCAGCGGGCGCTCGCCGATCCGGCTCCACAGCCGGGTGCGGCCGAACGGCAGGTACACCAGCACGCCGATCCTGCGCTCGAGCGCCAGCGGCAGGATGACCTCCTCCACGTCGCGGTTGTCGATCGCGTAGTCGACGCCGATGAAGTCGATCTCCTCGTTGCGCATCACCTCGACCAGGCGCGGATAGGCCTGCTTGCTGGTCGAGGTCACGCCGACGTGGCGGATGCGTCCGTCTGCCTTGTAGCGCTGCAGCAGGGCGAGCTGGGTCGGGATGTCGGCCAGGTTGTGCACCTGCACCAGGTCGAGCGGATCCTTGCCCAAGCGACGGAAGGAGGTCTCGAGCTGCTCGCGCGCCGCGGCCGGATCGGCGCTGTCGCCGCCACGCGGCACCGCGTTGAGCTTGGTGGCCCAGAACACCTTCTCGCCGATCCCCAGCTCGCGCGCGAGCGTGCCGGCCACCTCCTCGGACGCGCCGTAGGACGGCGCGGTATCGAACACCCGGCCGCCGCCCGCGATCAGAGTCCGCAGCACCTCGCGCAGGGCCGAGACATCCTCGCCGCGCGCCACCTGGGCGAACGTCGCCGAACTGCCCAGCCCCACCACCGGCAGCTGCTCGCCGCTCCTGGGCACCGCACGCGTCAGCAGCGGCGCTTCGCCGGCGCCGAACGCGCGTCCGTGCGGGACCGCAGCGGCAATCGCCGCGGCGAGCGAAAACTTCAGGCAATCACGGCGCGTGGTCATGCTGGCCCTTCCGGAGGATCGACGGGATCCCGAGTCTGCGACACTCCCGGACCGGGTTCAAACCCGGCGAGGCGGACGGCGCGGCAAGGTGCCGCGGCCTCAGCCCTGCCTGCGGCGGCGAGAGCGCCGGCGCCAGGCGAGCACGACGGCGACCAGCACCAGCAGCGGCAGGGAGAACGCGAGCGCGCGGATCGTCCAGGCCACGCCGCCGGCAAGCGTCTGCCCCGAATCGCGGATCGCCAGCCAGATCTCGTTGCGGTTGGCCTGGGTCGACGTCGGCCTGAACTCCAGGGTCAGCAGCTGGGTTTCGATCCGCCGGCGATGCTGCGCCGCCTCGCGCTCGGCCCGCTCCATCTGCGCCTCGGTGTCGGCCAGCTGGCGCGAGAGCGCGATCATGTCGGCCACCGCCAGGTCGCGGCGCGCGGCGAACTCCTGCAGCCGCTCGCGCTCCTTGGCCAGGCGCTCGCGGGCGAGGTCGTTGTCGCGCACCAGCACCGCGAGATCCTCGGCGTGGGTACTGCGGCTGCCGAGGTCGGCGCCGGCGCTGGCCAGTGCGATCATCGGCTCCACGCCCTGCGGCGCGATCCGCATGCCGAGCGTGCCCGAGGGCCAGTCGCCGCCCTGCTGGCGCACGTTCAGCACCACGCAGGCGCCGAATCGCGCCGACGTGCAGGCCTGCTGCGCCTCCTGCATGCGCGCGCCGATGGCGTCCGCCGGCAGCGTGATCGACGCAGTGTGCTCGTAGGCAAGGAACGAGGCGTCCGCGGCATCGTCGCCGCCATCGGCCGCGGCCTCCGCCGGCATTGTCGCCGGGGCAGCTGCGCCCATCGCCGCCTGGCCGCGCTCGGACATATCCGGATCGCTGCAGGCGGCAAGCAGCAGCGACAGCACCGCTGCAAGGCTCAACCGCAGGTTCCGCAGCGAAACCGCAGCGCAGTCCAGGCGACGCCGCGCCGCGGGCCTTGCCGTCATGCCGCCGGCGTGGTGCGGATCAGAAGCTGGCGCCGTCGACATCCGTCACCTCCAGCGCCGCGAGGTCCACATCGGGCAGGCAGCGCACGTTGACCATGGCCATGACCGCGCCGTCGCGGCCCTTGCCTTCGCTGAAGGTGGCGATCCCGCAGTTCGCGCAGAAGTGATGCCCGATCGCCTCGCGGTTGAATCGATAGGTGGACAGGTTTTCCTGCGGCGTCGTGAGCGTCAGCGCCGAGCGCGGGAACGCGGCCAGCAGCCCGCCGCGCCGCCGGCACATCGAACAGTTGCAGTCGATGACCGAGGACACCTCGCCCTCCACCTCGAACGCGATCCTCCCGCAGTGGCAGCTGCCCTGGTACCTCGCCATGGCACGAACTCCGTGTCGGAACCGGTGTCGAGAATACTCGCACCCGACCGCCGTGTGTAAACGCGCTTCAACCGCGATCGCCGCCGCCGACGACACGCACCGGTCGCAGCCGCACGGGCGCACGCGGGCAGGCTGCGGGTTCGCGACGGACGCGACGATCGCGACCGGATCCAATCGTCGTCATTCCCGCAAATCGCTTTGCAACAGCCTCAAGCTGGTCAAGCGGGAATGACCAACAGGAATGATCGGCACTGAGCTTGCCTACGGGTGCCGGAAGGAATCGTCGCGGCTGGCCAGGCCCAGGCGGGAGCGTTCCAGCCACCATGCAAGCGCGGCCGGCAGCAGCCAGAGCAGCAGCCATGGCCACGCAGGGCCGGCGACGGTCGCAACCGCATCCGCGGCCCGCTGCGTTCGCGGCGCGGAACCGGCCATCGCGAGCGTGGCGTCGCGCAGCGCGGCCAGGCGCCGTGGCGGGTCGGAATCGGCGGCGGCAACGTGGAACCGGCGCTCCGCATCCGCGTCCGCCACCCGCAGCCGATGCCAGCCCGCGACCTGCGGCCAGATTCCGGCGCAGCGGCGGCTGCCGGTGGCCGGATCGGCCAGCGGCCGAAACATGCCGCCGTCCGGCGCTTCGACCACGGCGCCCTCGGGCCAGCCGCACACCGTCATGCGCTCGCCGATGCGCGCGTCGACTTCCACGACCGGCAGCGCATCGGCCCGCGCCCGCGCCAGGGTGCCGACCGCGCGACTCCAGAGCCTGTCGTGCAGGTCCGCGCGGCCGTGCAGCCGCAGCACATAGCTGTCGAGCAGGGTCCACAGGCCGATCCGGCCGCGGCCCTCGCTGCGCCACCAGCCCGTCGGCACCCCGCCATCGGACGCGGGCGCGAACGCGATCGCCTGCGCACCGCGCACCCGCCAGCTGCGACGCGACAGCGGCGGCAGCGGCGCCTGCGACTCCGGATCGAACGGTGCATCGGCGCTGCCGCTGCCCAGCCATGCGCGCAGCGCCTGCTCGTCCTCCATGTCCGCGAACGGCAGCGGCCATGCCGCGCTGCCCGCGCCGCCGTCGATGGCGAAGCCGCTTGCGGCCACGCCGCGCAGCGAGGCGGCGGACAGCGGCGTGTCGGCGCGCAGCAGCAGGCCCATGCCTTCGCGTACCGCGGCCAGCACGCGGTCGCGGCCCCCTTCGCCCAGGCCGGACCAGGCACGCGCGTCGGCGATCACCAGGTCGGCCTCGGCCAGCGCCGCCTCGCCGAGCGGCGCGGCGCCCAGTTGCAGGCCGCCGCCCAGCGCGATGCGCGCCTGCACCTGCGCGCCGGCATCGACCAGCCAGCGCCGCAGTGCGCGCGTTTCCGGGCCGGGCGCGCCGGCCAGCAGCAGCACCCGCGGCGACGCAGGCGGTTCGATCCCCAGCGGCACGTCGGATTGCGCCAGCGTTGCGCCATCCGCGTCCAGCAGGCGCAGCTCGAACCGGGCGGTGCCGGTTTCCATCGCCGGGCCGTGCACGCGGAAGCGTCCGTCGTCGTCCAGCGCGGCCGCGTCCACGCGGCGGCCGGCCGGGTCGCGCAGTTCGACGCTGCCTCCGGGTGCGCCTTCGGCCTGTCCATCGATTGCGAAGGCCAGCCCGCGAATCACCCGCGACGGCAGCGCGAGGCGCACGATACCGGACGGCAGCGGCGGCGGCTCGAACGCGACCGCAAGCCCGCGCGCGGCATCGCGATCGCGCGCAACCAGGCCCGCGCCCAGCACCTGCACGCGGGTCGTGCCGGGATGCCGGCGCAGGGCGGTGGCGAGGTCGGGCGTGCGCGCCACGGTGCCCGCGTCGCGCGCTTCCGGCAGCGCCAGCGCGACGCCGTCCGCAGTCGCTGCGTCGGCGGCGCTGGCGCCCTCGGTGAGCAGCACCAGCGTGTCCGGATCGACCGCGCGCTGCGGCGGGAACAGCACCGGATACAGTGCGGCCGCCAGGATCGGCTGCAGCGCCAGCAGCACCAGCAGGCGCCAGGCACGTGGCCGGCGCGGGTCGCGCCGGTGCGCCCGCCACTGCCGCAGGCAGCCCAGCGCCGCGGCCAGCGCCAGCACCAGCGCCACCCAGTGCTGGAGGCTCATGGCGCGTCCTCCGCGTCGTGCAGCGCATCGAGATAGCGGCGCGCGGCGGCATCGTCCACGCGCGGTGCGAATCCGCCCGACGGACGCGGCATCGCACTCCACAGCAGGCCGCGCAGGCTCGCGCGGCATTCGTCGCAGCCGGGATTCTGGCGCAGCGCGTCGATCGCGGCGATCCAGGCCAGCGGGTCGTCGAGGCGATCGCGATTCGCTTCAGCCCAGGCCTGCAGCGCGTCGAGCGTGGCCGGCAGCGTGTCCGCTCGCACGTCTTCCAGCGATCGCCAGGCCGCGGTGAGCGCGTCTTCCCCGGTGGCCGCGACCAGCGGCGGCAGCGGACGATTGCGCAGGCCTTCGCGATCGCCGCCCAGCCGCCGCGACTGGTCGATCGGCGGCAGCCGGGTGCCGACCCGCGGCAGGTAGATGCGCTCGGCCTGCTGCACCTGCTTGATCAGCTCCAGCGCGCGATACGCGTACGGCAGGGCTTCGTGGGGCCTGGCCTGGCGCAGGTGCAGCTCCGACTGCCACATCTCGCGCAGTGCGCCACGCAGGGTTTCCCGGGTTTGCGGATCGAGCAGGGTCGCGGCCTCGGCGATGTCGTGGGTGTGGCCGAACGCCTCGAGCACGTCGTCGACCTTGCCGAAGCCGGCTGGCTGTCCGGCGCCGGGGTCGCCGTGGTCGTGATCGTCTCCGGGCGCCCGTGCCGGATCGTCGGCGTGGTCGTGGGCGTCATCGTCGTGGCCATCGTCGACCGGCAGGTCGCTGGTGGGCAGGTCGCTGGTCGGCAGCGGGCGTCCGCCTTCGCTTTCCTCGCCGAGGAACTGGCCGTAGCGCAGGCGCAGCAGGCGCTGGTCGACGCCGAGCAGGTCGGAGCGCCGTTCGAACTCGTCCGCCCGCAGGCGCGGCCGCTCCTGCAGCAGCGCCTCGGCGTCGATGATGACCTGGCGCTGGCTGCGGAAGTACGCCGGCAGCACCTGGCGCGCCAGCCCGTCGAGGCCTTCGGCGCCCAGCACCGGCTCGGGCGGCCAGCGCAGGATCACGCTGGCGCTGCGCGCGAGCTGCGGCTGCGGCGCACGGTTGTCGCTGACCTCCAGGCGCGCGACCAGGTCCTCGCCGCGCTGCAGGCCGAAGTCGGCCGGCTTCAGGCTCACCGCGAAGCGCTTCGTGCGCGCATCGCCGCGGCCCTGCAGCACGCGCACGTGGTCCTGGAAGCGGATGTTCTCGCCGGTGCCCTCGGTGCGCGTCACCAGCAGACGCGCGCGCGCGGACACCCCGTGGTCGTCGCCGGCTTCGAACTGCAGCGTCCAGTCGCGCTGCCCCCGCGTCATCAGCGTCAGTCCGCGTTCGGGCGCAATCACCCGCACGCGCGGCGGCTGGTCGGCGATCGCGTCGAGGCGATGCAGCGGCGATGTGTCCGCACCGGCCACGCCGTCGGGCACGACGCGGTACAGGGTGGACGCGCGCAGCACGTGGCGGGCGGTCCAGGCGTCGCCTTCGCGCCGCAGCGCAAGGCGTTTGCCGTCGTGGAACACCAGTTCGACCGCGGCGGGCTGCGGCGCGTAGCGCAGCGTCCACTGCAGCGTGCTGTCGACCGGCGCCTCGGCGTGGAGCGAGGACGTGGACGTGGCGTCCAGACCGGTGTAGGCGGGCGGCCGCACCTGCAGCGACTGCTCGAGCAGCCGCGGTTCGGACGCCACGGGCGCATCGCGCGCGGGCGCCGGCGCGGCGCCGGGCACGGCGCGCGGCGCCGGCCAGAGCGCCGCGGCCAGGCACACGGCAATGAGCGCAAGCCAGGCCAATGCGATCGCGCGCATCGACCACGGCGGACGCAGGTCCGGCGCGGCGCGTTCGCGCAGGCGCTGTTCGAGGCGCTCGCGCTGGAGACGCTGCAGCGGCGAGAGCGCGGCCGCTTCGGCGAACAGCAGGGCGCTGCTGTCGTCGAGGTCGCGGCGCGCGGCGTCCAGGCGCAGCGCCAGCCATCGACGGTCGAAGCGGCGCAGCCGGTACGCCGCCGCGATACCCACCGCCAGCAGCGCCAGCGCGGCCACCGCCAGCGCCGGCACCGGGCCCGCCGGGCGCCACAGCGATGCGGCCAGCGCCAGCGGCAGGGGCAGCCAGGCGAGCAGCGCATCGAGCGCGGCCCGGCGACGCACGCGATGCAATGCGCGGTCGAGCGCGGCGACGGCGCTCATGCCGCCGCTCCGCGCCGGCGCGAGGTCGCCAGCCAGCGTTCGAGCAGGAACAGCAGCGCGATCGCGAGCGCAAGCCAGGGCCGCAGGTCCAGCGGCGACGGCACCGTCGCGGCGGCGCCCGCATGCGGCGCGTAGTCGCTCGCCGCGACTGCGGTCGGCGCGGGCGCGGGCAGCAGCCGGTCGCGCAGCGCATGCGGGAAGGAGGGATCGAGCAGTTGCGGCATCGCAGCGGGCGTCAGCGCGCGCGTCAGCTGCAGCACCCTGCCCTTTCCGAGGCGCGCGACGTGCAGCAGCGGCTCGCCCCCGTCGTCGCGCCACGCCACGGTCGGCTCGACGCCGTCGGGCAGCCGCGCATCGGCCGGCAGCAGCGCGGTCCCGCCCTGCTCCACGCGGCGCAACACTTCGTGCGGCAGCGCGCCGGGATGCAGCCAGGCCAGCGCCGCGCCATCCTTCGCCGGCAGGTCCGCCGACTCCGCCACGTCGACCTGCGCCCCTTCCCCGTCCTGCCAGGCAAGCGCCGCGGCCTGCAGATGACGCGCGCCGCCGCGATGCGCGTCGTCGTGGCGGATCGCGATCGCAGGCGCCGCGTCGACCGCCGGCTCCGGCCAGGCGCCGCCAGCCACGCTCCGCCAGTCCACGCTGCGCGAGAGCTGCAGGCGTGCGGCGTCGGCGCCGATCATGCGTTCGGGAACCAGCACGGCGAGCGATGCGGCGGGTGCAAGCGCGGCATCGAACTCGCGCAGCAGGCTGGCGGTCGCGGTACCGCCTGCGGGTGCCGCTTCATCCAGCGGGGGAAAGCCCGGTGCCAGCCAGCGCGCATCCAGCTCCCGATCCGAACGCAGGTCGGCGACCGCCGAAGCGTCCACGCCCGGCACCACCAGCACGCGCGGGCGCGCGTCCACCACGTCCAGCAGCGCCGGCCGGGCGAGCAGCACCGCCAGCAGCGCCAGCAGCAGCAGGCGCAGGGCCAGCAGCCAGCGTTCGTCGAAGCGGATGCGGCGCCGCGGCTTCGGCCGGGCGCGCAGCCAGCGCAGGGCGGCGAACACGGTCGGCCGCTGCTGCTGGCGCCGCGCCAGGTGGATCAGCAGCGGTAGCGCCAGCGCGGCGAGCGCGGCCAGTCCCGCCGGCAGCAGCAGCACCGGGTTCATGCCTCCGCGCTTCCCGGGCCGGCCGCGAACAGCTGCCGCAGCGGCTGCAGCAGCGGCTCGTCGAGCACGTGTACGGCGCGACGGATGCCGGCTTCGGCAAGCCGCGCGTGCAGGCGCTGCTGCGCCTCGCCGAAACGCGCGAGGAAGCCGGCGCGCAGCGCGCGTGCGTCGCCCGGCAGCGCTTCACCGGTTTCCGGATCGATGAAGCGGCGCCCGTCGTCGAACGGGAAATCCCGCTCGGCCACGGTCAGCAGCTGGATCGCCAGCACCTCGCGGCGCGCGGCAGCCAGGCGGACCGCAAGGTCGGGCACCGCGGGATCGAGCAGGTCGCCCAGCACCACCACCAGGTCGTCGGGCGCGATGCGCTCCCAGAGCGGGCGCAGCCGCGCTTCGTCGGGCACGCCGCCGCCGGCCTGCACGCGGTCGAGTTCGAACAGCAGCCGTTCGCGCTGGCGACTGCCGGCGGCGGCGGGCGCGAACGCGATCGCGTCATCGCGCAGCGCCACCATCCCGGCGCGATCGCCCTGCCGCAGCGCGACCTCGGCGATGCAGGCCGCCAGCGCCCTGGCCGCATCCAGCCGCGACCAGTCGGGCCGGGTTTCGTCGGCCTGCGCCATGGACGCGCTGGCATCGAGCATGATCCACACGGCCAGCGGGCTGTCGCGCTCGGCCTCGCGCACGAAGTAGCGGTCGCTGCGCGCGTACAGCTTCCAGTCGATGCGGCGCAGCTCGTCTCCGGGCTCGTAGCCGCGGTACTGCGAGAACTCCAGTCCCGCGCCCCTGTCGCGGCTGCGGTGCTCGCCGCCGCCGCGCAGCGGGCTGCCGCGGCGCGAGGCGATGCGCAGCGCGCGCAGCTGCGCGCGCAGACCCGGAGTGACGGGATCCCAGCCCACGGTGGTCGCGACGCTCAGGCGCCCGGGGGCGGCATGTCGCGCAGCAGCGCGGCGATCACGTCGTCGGGGCGCCTGCCCTCGGCCTCGGCGGCGAACGACAGCAGCAGCCGATGGCGCAGCACCGGTGCGGCCAGCGCCTGCACGTCCTCGCGGTTGGCCGCCAGGCGCCCGTGCAGCAGCGCGCGCGCCTTCGAGGCCAGCACCAGCGACTGCCCGGCGCGCGGGCCCGCGCCCCACTTCACGTAATCGCGCACCGCCTGCGGCGCGTCATCGCCGGGGCGCGTGGCGCGCACGATGCGGGTGATCCAGGCCAGCAGCTCGTCGCCCACGTGCACCTCGCGCACCAGCCGCTGCAGCTCCAGCACTTCAGCGCCACCCATCACTCGCGGCACATCGGCCGCGTGGCTGGAGGTGGTGCGGGCGACGATCGCGCGCTCTTCCTCCTCGCCCGGATAGTCGAGCGCGATGTGCAGCAGGAAGCGGTCGAGCTGGGCTTCGGGCAGCGGATAGGTGCCTGCCTGCTCGATCGGGTTCTGCGTGGCCAGCACGAAGAACGGCTCGGGCAGCGCGTGGGTGACGCCGGCAAAGCTCACCGTGTGCTCCTGCATCGCTTCGAGCAGGGCGGCCTGGGTCTTGGGCGGGGTGCGGTTGAGTTCGTCGGCCAGCAGCAGGTTGGTGAACACCGGGCCCTGCTGGAAGCGGAACGCGCGCCGACCGGTGCCGTGGTCCTCCTCCAGCAGTTCGGTGCCGAGCAGGTCGCTGGGCATCAGGTCCGGGGTGAACTGCACGCGCCGGAACCGCAGCTCCAGCGCCTGCCCCAGGGTGCGCACCAGCAGGGTCTTGCCGAGCCCCGGCACGCCTTCGAGCAGACAGTGGCCACCGGCAAGCAGGCTGGTGAGCAGCTGCTCGACCACGTCGTGCTGGCCGACGATGGCGGTGGCGATGGCGGCGCGCAGGTCGGCCAGGCGCGACAGGTGCGACTGGATGTCCGCTTCGGTGAGGCTCGTGGTCATTGGAAGATCCGTTGGGTGCCGAAGCCCTCCCCTTCAAGGGGAGGGTTGGGTGGGGATGGTGTGACTGGAATGATGCGGCTGGGTGTGGCGCATGCGCCTGCGACACCATCCCCGCCCCGGCCCTCCCCTTGAAGGGGAGGGAGCAGAGGCGGGATCGCTGCTGCGGCGGGACGGCGGACTGCTCATGCGGTCAGCGCGTAGACCACGATGTTGACCGCGAACTTCGTGTTGTCCTCGGCCAGGAAGCGCTTGTTGCGCCAGTCGTAGTCCCATTCGCAGCCGTAGTCCTTGTTGCTGTAGAGCACGCCGAGCCGGCCGTCGATGCTGATGCCCTTGAGGTAGTCGTGAACCAGGTCGTCGCCCCAGCCGTTGAGCTCGAAGCTGGTGGTCGGCGGGCCGTCGGGAAAGCGGAAGAAGCTGCTGTAGAGCGGATGGCTGTCGGGCAGCTTCCCGAGCGCGCGCGGGCCGAAGATCGCGGCCATCTGCGCCTCGAACGATTTCGCGAACAGGCCGTCGATGTCGTGGTTGCAGTCGTCCACGAGCACGAAGCCGCCGTTGCGCACGTAGCGCTCGAAGTTGCGCCGCTCGGCCGGGTTGAACTCGACCAGCTTGTGCCCGGCCAGGTAGCAGAACGGGGCCGACAGCATCTTCGGGTCGGCCAGCTCGACCACGTGCTCCTCCGGGTCCACGCGCAGCCCGGTGTAGTCGATCAGCGAAGTGATCAGGTTCGACGGCATGCGCTCGTCGACGTCCCAGTTGCCGGAGTCGTACTTGAGGCGGGTGAACCAGAAGTCGTAGCTGGCCGCGCCGGCGGCATGCGCGTCAAGAGACTTCGTTGCCAACCACGCGCCGGCGGCAGCACCGAGGCCCAGGCGCAGGAACTGCGCCCGGTTCATGCGTGCACCGCTCATGTGGGCGAAAGCCCCACGGAGGTGCACGGGCGGCGGGACGGGCGCGGAGGATCCGACGATCTGCTCCAGGCCGGTGGCTGCCCCCACCCCTGCCCTCCCCCGCGCGCGGGGGAGGGGGCACGGTGGTTGCGAGGCCGGGTCACACCGCGTCGGAGAGCGAGGTGAAGGTGAAATCGCGCAGGCGCATCGGCGGGATCATCATGGCGAAGCGCGATTCATCGCCGCTCACCCGCACCGGACGGCCGAGTTCGTCGATGTTGTTGAGCATGATCACCGGCGATTCGTTGAAGCGGAAGTTCTTCACCGGGTGCCGGATCTGCCCGTTCTCGATGTAGAACGTGCCGTCGCGCGTCAGGCCGGTGAGCAGCACGGTCTGCGGATCGACCATGCGGATGTACCAGGTGCGCGTGACCAGGATGCCGCGCTCGGTTTCGCGCACCAGGTCGGCGGTGGACTTGGTGCCGCCGGACATGATCAGGTTGCCCGGCGTGGCCACCGGCTCGCGGCCCTGCTGCTGCGCCCAGTAGCGCGAATACAGCATGTTGGCGATCTTGCCGTCCTGGATCACCGGCATGCGCTTGCGGGCCATGCCCTCCGCGTCCCAGGGCAGCACCGGCGCGTCGGGATCGGCCGGATCGGCCCAGATGTTCACCCGCGGGTCGTAGACCTGTTCGCCAAGCTTGTTGCCGCCGCCCTTCTTCGACAGGAAGCTGCGGCCCTCGTCGGCCTGGCGTGCGTCGAAGTAGTACATCATGAACGAGATCAGGCCGGCGGCCGCGTGCGGCTCGAGCACCACGGTGTACTTGCCCGGCTCCAGCGCCCTGGCGTCGGCCGACTCGCGCGCCTTGCGGATCGCGACGCCGATGCTGGCCGACGCGTCGAGGTTCGAGACGTCGGTGACGTTGCGCCCCACCCAGCCCGAACCGCGGCCGTCCTCGGTGCGCACGGTGCAGGTGTAGTCGGCGCCGGTCGAGGTCTGGTAGCCGAAGTTGCCGTTGCTGTTGGCGATCGCGGTGAACGAGCGGCTGTCCTCCAGGAAGCCCGCCGCCACCAGGCCGGCCTCGCGGCAGGGAGCGATGGAATCGGCCGCCACCTGGGCGCGGTACGCGGGCGTGATCGCCGCGGTCGCGGCGCTATGGGTGCCGGTCGGCGTATAGGCCTGCTTGCCGATCGCCGGCATGAACTCCGGGTTCTCCGGCGCCAGCCGCGCCAGGTCCTCGGCGCGCCGCACCACGCGCTCGAGCGCGGCGTCGTCGAACTCGTTGATGGTCGCGGTGCCCACGCGCTTGCCGAACGCGACCGACACCGCCAGCTCGACGTTGTCGACGATGCCGCTGGTGGACACGTCGTTGAGCGCGAAGCGGATGTTGCCGTTGTTGCCGCCGGACAGGGTTGCGGTGCATTCATCGGCCGTGGACAGGGCGACGACCTTGTCGAGGATGGCCCTGGCTTCGGCTTCGGTAAAGATGCTCATGGTGTTCTCCTGTGCCGGTCAGCCGAGCGAACGGGCGGTGTTGATGACGTTGATGCCGTTGAAGCGCGCGGTGCTCGAGCCGTGCGAGACCGCCGAGACCTGCGAGGGCTGGCCCTTGCCGTCGAAGAACGAACCGCCCAGGCGGTAGTCGGACTCGTCGCAGACGGCCACGCAGGCGTTCCAGAATTCCGGGGTGCGGATCTGGTAGGCCACGTCCTCGATCATGCCGGTGATGGCGCCGTCCTTGATTTCATAGAACAGCTGGCCGCCGAACTGGGCGTTGTAGCGCTGCTGGTCGATCGAGAACGAGCCGTCGCCGACGATGTAGATGCCGTCCTCGACGTCCTTGATCATCTCGTCCACCGACAGCTTCGCCTTGCCCGGCGCGAGCGAGACGTTGGGCATGCGCTGGAACTGCACGGTCGACCAGGAGTCGGCGTAGCAGCAGCCATCGGACTCGGTCTTGCCGAGGATGTGGGCCTGGTCGCGGATGGTCTGGTAGTCGACCAGGATGCCGTCGCGGATCAGGTCCCAGCGCTTGCAGGCCACGCCTTCGTCGTCGTAGGCCACGGCGCCGAGACTGCCGGGCTGGGTCTTGTCGGCGAAGATGGTCACTTCGTCGCTGCCGTAGCGGAAGCCGGACTCGCGCTTGTCGAGGGTGGCGAAGCTGGTGCCGGCGTAGTTGGCCTCGTAGCCGAGCACGCGGTCGAGCTCGAGCGGATGGCCGACGGATTCATGGATGGTCAGCCAGGTGTGCGAGGGATCGAGCACCAGGTCGTAACGGCCGGGCTTGACCGAAGGCGCGGTGAGCTTCTCGCGCGCCTGCTTCGCCGCCGCCACCGCGTCCTCGACCATGTCGTAGGAGTGGCCGTAGTTCACCACGCCGTTGGGCGAGACGAACTTCTGCGCCGGGTCGCCGTCGAAGTATTCGTAGCCCAGGCCCATGGGCGAGGACAGGCCGTCGCGCGTGCGGAATTTCCCGCTGGACTTGTCGATGGCGGTGACCGTCATCGGCGCCCAGATGCGGTGCACGTCCTGGTCGATGTAGGAGCCGTCGGTTGAGGCGAAGTACTTCTGCTCGTTGACCAGGAACAGCATCGAGTTGACGAAGTCGGCGCCGGCATTGGTGGCCGCGGCGTTGACGCCCAGCAGCAGGTCGACCTTCTCCTTGAGCGGAACCTCCATCGCGTTGCGGCGGATGGGCGTGCGCCAGGAGACTTCGCCGTGGCCGGGCGCGGCGGCGAAGCGCACCGGTGCGGTCTGCGTTTTCGCGTTGGCCAGGGCGATGGCCGCGGCCTGGCGCGCGGCGCCGGCCACGCCGTCGGGCGTCATGCTGTTGGTGGCCGCGAAGCCCCAGGCGCCGTTCGCGATCACGCGCACGCCGACGCCGGTGGACTCGGTGTTGACCACGTTCTGCACCTTGTCCTCGCGGGTGATCACGAACTGGCGCAGGTAGCGGCCGATGCGGACGTCGGCGTAGCTGGCGCCGGACTCGCGCGCAGCGGCCAGCGCCGCGTCGGCGAGCATCTTCTTGCGGCCGACGTCGATGCTGGTGGCGAGTTCTTCCGCGGCGATGGCGCGGGTGAACATGGACGGCAGCATCAGGCCACCCAGGCCGATGCCGCTGATGGTCAGGAAGTCACGTCGGTCCAAGGCGGTTCCCCGGTGAGTGCGCGTGGATTGGAAGGCCTGCGGTGCCGTTGCATCCCGCAGGCCGTCCCGATTCTTGCCATGCCCCTCGCGGGGGGTCAATAAACCAATGGCAGGGTCCCGGCCTCAGCCGAGGTTACGCGCGGTGTTGATGATGTTGATGCCGTCGAAGCGCGTCGTGCTCGAGCCGTGCGAGACCGCGGAAACCTGCGAGGGCTGTCCCTTGCCGTCGAAAAAGGAGCCGCCGTGGCGGAAGTCGCGCCGGTCGCAGATCGCGCTGCAGGCGTTCCAGAACTCGGGCGTGCGGATCTGGTAGGCCACGTCCTCGACCATGCCGGCCAGCTTCCCGTCCTTGATCGCGTAGCAGAGCTGGCCACCGAACTGGGCGTTGTAGCGCTGCTGGTCGATGGAATACGAGCCGCGGCCGTGGATCCAGATCCCGTCTTCGACGCCGCCGATCATCTCCTCGACCGACAGCGGCGCCTGGCCCGGCTGCAGCGAGACGTTGGGCATGCGCTGGAACTGCACGCTCGACCAGGAGTCGGCATGGCAGCAGCCGTTGGACGAGGTCTTGCCGAGGATGTGGGCCTGGTCGCGGATCGTCTGATAGTCGACCAGGACGCCGTCGCGGACCAGGTCCCAGCGCCGCGTTTCCACGCCTTCGTCGTCATAGCCGACCGCGCCGAGGGTGCCGGGCGTGGTGCGCTCGGCCACGAAGTTCACACGCTCGCTGCCCCAGCGGTAGCCGGACTCGCGCTTGTCGAGGGTGGCGAAGCTGGTGCCGGCGTAGTTGGCCTCGTAGCCGAGCACGCGGTCGAGTTCGAGCGGATGGCCGACGTTCTCGTGGATGGTGAGGAAGAGGTTGGACGGGTCGAGGACGAGGTCGTAGCGGCCGGGCTTCACCGAGGGCGCCACGAGCTTCTCGCGCGCCTGCCTCGCCGCCGCCACCGCGTCCTCGATCATGTCGTAGGAGTCGCGGTACTGCACCAGGCCGCCGGGCAGATGGACCTTCCCGGAGGCGTCGCCGTCCAGGTACTCGTAGCCAATGCCCACCGGCGCGCCCAGGCCCTGGCGCGTGCGGAACTTCCCGCTGGCCTTGTCGACCGCGGTGACCGTGAACGGCGCCCAGATGCGATGCACGTCCTGGTCGATCCAGGAGCCGTCGGTGGAGGCGAAGTATTTCTGTTCGTTGACGAGGAAGAGGTTCGATTCGATGAAGTCCGCGCCGGCGGCCATGGCCGCGCCGTTGACCTCGAGCAGGTGCTCGAGCTTTTCCTGCACCGGCACCTCCATGCCGTTGCGGCGCAGCGGCGTGCGCCAGCTGCGCTCGCCCAGCCCGGGCGCGGGGGCGAGCTGCACCGGATGCGCCTGGATGGAGGCATTGGCGCGTGCGATGGCCGTGGCCTGGCGGGCCGCCGCGGCGACCGCGTCGGTACCGAGGCCGTTGGTCGCGGCGAAGCCCCA
>JAEWGI010000001.1 GCA_023388355.1 Pseudomonadota bacterium | reverse complement strand
GCTGCAGGCCGGCGCCGCGGTCGACCGCGCCCTGCGCGCGCGCCTGGACCGACCGCAGCCGCGGGTGGCCAGTGGCCGCGCCCTGGCCGGGCTGGCCAGCGCCTGCGTCGACGTCTCCGACGGCCTGCTGGCCGACCTGGGCCATGTATGCGAGGCGTCCGGCGTCGGCGCGACCATCGAGCTGGACGCGCTGCCGACGTCTCCGGTACTGGCCCGGTTCCGCCCCGAGCTGCGCTGGCCCTGGCAGGCCAGCGGCGGCGACGACTACGAACTGTGCTTCACCGCACCGCCCGGACGGCGCGACGCGATCACGCATGCGCTCCAGGCCGCGGGCGAGACCGCGGCCGCGTGCATCGGCCGGATCGAAGTCGAAGCCGGCGTGCGCGCACTGCGTCCCGACGCGAGCGCCTGGACGCCCGCCGTCCCCGGCTACCGCCACTTCTGAGCGTCGTTCGCGCCGGCGTGCGCGGCGGGGGATTGGATGCCGTCGATCGCCGCGGCCATGCGCGCCAGCGCTTCGTCCAGCAGCGGGCGCGGAATGGCGAAGTTCAGGCGCGCGAAACCGAGCCCTGCTTCGCCGCATTCGCGTCCGTCGGTCAGCGCCACGCGCGCGCGGCGGCGGAAGAAGGCCGCGGGCGTGGTGTCCTCCGGCAGCGCCAGCGAACGGCAGTCGAGCCAGGCCAGGTAGGTGCCCTCTGGCGCGATGAAACCCGCGTCGGGCATGTGCGCCGCCATCCACTGCGACAGCCGCGCGCGGTTGCCGTCCAGGTAGCCAAGCACGCGGTCGAGCCAGGGTGCGCCGTCGCGCCAGGCCGCGACCGAGGCGACCATCCCCAGGCCAGCCAGGCCGTGCCCGGCCACCAGGGCCATGCGCCGCCAGCGCGACAGGTCCTCGTCGTTGCCCAGCACCAGCTGCGCGCACTTGAGGCCGGCCAGGTTCCAGCCCTTCGACGCCGAGACCGCCACCACCGAGTGCCGGGCCGCGGCTTCGGACACGCTGGCATAGGGCACGTGGCGCGCGCCGGCGTAGACCAGCGGTGCGTGGATCTCGTCGGAGAACACCCGCGCGCCGTGGCGTTCCACCACCTGCGCGAGGTCAAGCAGCTCGGCGGCCTCGAACACGCGCCCGAGCGGGTTCTGCGGATTGCACAGCACCACCAGGCCGGCGCCATCGCCGAGCGCGGCCGAGATCGCGTCCAGGTCCATGCGCCATCGCCCTTCGCGCAGCCGGTGCGGCACCTCGATCACGCGGTGGCCGTGCAGCTCCAGCAGCGGGCGGAACGGCATGTACGCCGGCGTGGGCAGGACCACCGTCGTGGCCGGGGGCAGGAAGTGCCGGAGCATGATCTCCAGGCCGCCGAGCACGTCGCCCACCGCCTGCACGCGGGCCGGATCGACCTGCCAGCGGTGGCGCTGCGCCTGCCAGTCGGCGCAGGCCTGCGACAGCTCGCGCGCCAGCATCGGGGTGGGATAGCCGGTGCGGCCGCTCGCTATCGCGTCCTGCAGCGCCTCGGCCACCGGCGCGGCGAGGCCGAAATCCATTTCCGCCACGAACGCGCCGATGCAGTCGGGGAACGCGCTCCACTTCAGCCCGCCGGCGGCGCGGAGGCCGGCTTCGTCGATGCGGTCGAAATCGTGTCCGGGCATGCGCGCCAATCCTCAGATATCGTCGGCGCGGAACGCGTCGCGCAGCCAGCGCAGCTCGGGCGTGGCGGGATCGCCGCTGGCGTCGATCACGTCGAAGCGGCACGGTGCGTCGCGGTGCTCGCTGTGGCCGGCCAGGAACTGGCGCGCGGCCAGCACCAGGCGCCGCCGCTTGCGCGCGTCGATCGACTCGGCGCCGCCGCCGAAGCGCGCGCTGCCCCGGTAGCGCACCTCCACGAACACCACGGTGCCGGCGTCGAGCATCACCAGGTCGAGTTCACCGAAGCGCGCAGCGGCGTTGGCCGCCAGCGGCAGCAGGCCGGCACCGCGCAGGTGTTCAAGAGCGGCCGCTTCGACTTCGGCGCCGCGCTTGCGCACCTCAGTTGCCGGCGCCCCGCAGCGGCACCACCAGGCCGCCGCTGAAGGTCGCCCAGGCCGGGGTGCGCAGGACCCGGCCGTCGCGCGACAGCGACAGCCGGCCGGTGGCGCCATCCACGCCGGCTTCCGGCCGGCTCGCGAGGCGATGCAGGTTGGCGCTGAGCAGCCAGGCGTCGTGGCCGAACGCGAACAGCCGCGCCGCCGGCCCGCGCGCGGTCGGCAGGTCCACGGCCAGGGTCGCGGGCGAGGGCAGGCCGGGCAGGCCCGAGGTGGTCCAGGTTTCGCTGACGAACGCGATGCCGTCCAGCGCCCGGTCCTCGGCGGCGTCGCCGGTGCCCGAGGTCAGCTGCGAGGTCGCCACGCGCAGGCGGTCGCCCAGGCCGGCCGCGAACAGCTGCGGCACCACCACCCTCGCTTCGTTGCCGCGCAGCGCGATCAGCACCGCGTCCACGCCGCCCTCGCGGGTCGCCACCGAGCGCAGGGCCGCCGACTGGTCGCCGGGCGTATCGCCCACGATCGCCAGCGTGCCGACGATCGCGCCGCCGCCGGCCTCCAGCGCTTCGCGGAAGGTCTGCACGCTGCGCTGCGCGTGGTCGTCGCCGTTGCTCAGTACCAGCACCTGCAGTGCGTTGCGCGACAGCAGGTGCGCGGCGATGGCGGTGCCTTCGTCCTCGGGCGCAAGCGAGAAATCGGCCGCATTGTCCGGCGGATCGAGGTTGCCGCGGTTGAGTGCCAGCAGCGGTACCGGCTGCGGCGAGGCGAACAGCGCCGAGACCTGTTCGCGGCCCAGCGGCCCGACGATCTGGTCGGCGCCTTCGGCGATCGCGCGGTCGCGCGCGGCGATCGCGCCCGCGGGCGTGGCGCTGGTGTCGTAGAACGCCAGCTCCGGCTTCCCGCCCTGCGCGCCGTAGTAGCCGGCCAGCAGGCCGTCACGCACCGGGCCGGCGGCGGTGGCCAGGTCGCCGGTCATCGGCAGCAGCACCGCCAGCTTGCGCGGCGCGTGGTGGCCGTCGCTGGAGCCGGGAGCGATGCGCTCCGGACCGAAGGTCCAGCGTGGATTGACCGGCTCGACGTCCGTAGCGGCAGGCGCAGTCGTTGCGACCTTCACCGAAGCGCAGCCGGCCAGCAGGGCCAGCAGGGCCAGCATGGCCGTTCCCAACATCCATTTCGACATTTGCCGCATCAGCTGGCCTCACGGGGGACAATGGGCCGATTCTACCGTCAGACCGTGGAGGGGCGATGCCAGCCGACCAAGCCAGAACACCTTCCGCGGGCGTGCTGCACGTGGTGGCCACGCCAATCGGCAACCTCGGCGACATCTCGCCGCGTGCCGGCCAGGTGCTCGGCGCGGTGGCCGCGATCTGCGCCGAGGACACCCGCCACACCCGCCAGCTGCTGGCCCAGATCGGCGTGTCCACTCCGCTGCTGGCCCTGCACGAACACAACGAGGACGCGCTCGCGCCGCGGCTGGTGGCGCGGCTGCAGGCGGGCGAATCGCTGGCCCTGGTCAGCGACGCCGGCACGCCGCTGGTCAGCGATCCGGGCTTCCGCCTGGTGCGCGCCGCGCGCGAGGCCGGGATCCGGGTCAGCCCGGTGCCCGGGCCCTGCGCCCTGGTGGCCGCGCTGAGCGTGGCCGGGCTGGCGAGCGATCGCTTCGCGTTCGAGGGCTTCCTGCCGGCCAAGCCGGCCGCGCGCCGCGAGCGGCTGGCGGCGCTGGCCGGCGAGACGCGCACGCTGATCTTCTACGAGTCCTCGCACCGTATCGAAGCCATGCTCGCGGACGCCGCGGCGGCGTTCGGCGACGATCGCCGCGCCGTGGTCGCGCGCGAGCTGACCAAGCTGTTCGAAACCGTGCTCGACGGCAGCCTTGCCGCGCTGCATGCGCGCGTGGCCGCCGACGCCGACCAGCGCAAGGGCGAATTCGTGGTGGTGGTGGAAGGCGCGGGCGAGGACGGGGCCGCGCGCCTAGCCGAAGGCCGGCGCGTGTACGCGCTGCTGGCGGCCGAGCTCAAACCCTCGATTGCCGCGAAACTGGCCGCCGAGATCACCGGCGCGCCGCGCAAGGCGCTCTACGGCAGCTGAGCGCCCGCCCGCCGGTTCGGCCCGGCGCCGGGCCGCGTGCGACAATGGCCGCGGCGGAGCCGGCTGGACAGTCGCGTCATCGGCCCATTTCGATGGGTGCGGATGCCGAGGAAAGTCCGGGCTCCACAGGGCACGGTGCCAGGTAACGCCTGGGCGGCGCGAGCCGACGGAAAGTGCAACAGAAAGATACCGCCTACGTTCCTTTCGAGGAGCCGGCAAGGGTGAAATGGTGCGGTAAGAGCGCACCGCGAGCCTGGTAACAGGCCGGCACGGCAAACCCCACCGGGAGCAAGACCAAATAGGGAGACGATGCCGTGGCCCGCGGTGTCTCCGGGTAGGTTGCTCGAGCGTATCGGTGACGATGCGCCTAGAGGAATGACTGTCCACGACAGAACCCGGCTTACAGGCCGGCTCCGCCACCTTATTCGTGGGGACGCGCGCTCATCGCTTTTTCTTGCTCCTTCCCCGCTTGCGGGGGAAGGCCGGGATGGGGGCGCGCGCCGCAGGCGCGCGGGAGGCGGCGTCAATCCGGCTTGCCCCCACCCCAACCCTCCCCCGTGAACGGGGGAGGGAGTCCGGCATTCGCATACCTGCGCAGCCAGGCCTCGGCCTGCGCCAGCGGCGCGGTTTCAAGCGTGCAGCGGTGGGTGCGGCCCTGGACGGTGCGGCGGAGCAGGCCGGCGCGCTCGAGTGTGCGGATGTGCTTCGAGGCCGCGGCCAGGGAGATCTCGAACGGGGCGGCCAGTTCGCCCACGCTGCGGCTGCCCTCGGACAGGGCGGCCAGCATCGCGCGCCGGGTCGGGTCGGACAGGGCGTGGAAGACGCCATCCAGCGGCAGTGGATATTCAATCATCAGGTTGAATATGTGGCGAAGCTTCGGATTCTGTCAACCGAGAGGTTGAACAGGGCGTATGCTGCACCGCGCCATGGCGGAGTGTCGGGCCTCCGCGCACCGCCCGCACCAAGGCCGGAACGGACCCATTCTCAAAATTTGAGACGAATCAGCAGCTTGTGGATAAGGCTTGAACAAGTCTGTGAAGTATCACGCAAGTCATTGAGCCAATTAATGAAATTTGCACACCAAAGCTGTTGACATCGTTCCGGACGGCCCATAAGGTGGCGCTTCGTGGGGAAACCGGGGTTTTTGTGGTTTTCCAGGACTGAAGCCCGCCGCAGACGGGCAACTCCGGGCAGGCAGTGGTGTTCCAGGGCGAAACCGCCATCACGATCGACGACAAGGGCCGGCTGGCGATTCCGACCAGCTACCGGGACCTTGTGGCCGACGCGGGCGGCAACCGTCTGGTGGTCACCTACAACCCGTTCGAGTCCGGCAGCCTCTATCTCTACCCGCAGCCGGTGTGGGAGCGCGTGCGCGACCAGGTCAACGCGCTGCCGCGGACCCGCTCGGTCAACCGCCAGCTGCAGCTGAAGCTGGTCGGCGCGGCCACCTTCGTCGAGCCCGACGGCAGCTGCCGCATCAGCATCCCCGCCAGCCACCGCAACGCGGTCGGCATCGAGAAGAAGGCGGTGCTGGTGGGCATGGGCGAGAAGTTCGAACTCTGGAGCGAACAGGCGCACCTCGCGCAGATCAGGCAGACGCTGGGCGATGCCGATCTGGGCGACGACCTGGTCGACCTTCAGCTGTGACGGGAGGTGCCGCGGAAGCACGGTCCGCGCACCTTCCGGTGATGTTCGAGCAGGTCATGGAAGGGCTGCGCGTGATCGAGGACGGAGCGTATCTGGACGGCACGTTCGGCCGCGGCGGTCATGCGCGCGGCGTGCTGCAACGGTTGGGAAGCGGAGGCCGACTGCTGCTGATGGACAAGGATCCCGAAGCGATCGCGGTGGCGGAGCGCGCCTTTGGCGGCGATCCCCGGGTCGCGCTGCGGCGCGGCAGTTTCGCCGCGCTCGGGCAGTGGGATGCCGTGGCAGACGGCCTGGACGGCGTGCTGCTGGACCTGGGCGTGTCCTCGCCCCAGCTCGACGTGGCCGAACGCGGCTTCAGCTTCGGCAAGGACGGCCCGCTCGACATGCGCATGGACCCGGACAGCGGCGAAAGCGCGGCGCAGTGGCTGGCGCGCGCCGAGGAGCGCGAGATCGCCGACGTGCTGTGGACGTACGGCGAGGAGCGGATGAGCCGGCGCATCGCCCGCGCCATCGTCGCCAGCCGCGCCACCGAGCCGCTGACGCGCACCTCCGAACTGGCCGAGCTGATCGCATCGGTGATGCCGCGCGGTCGCCACGACATCCATCCGGCGACGCGCTCGTTCCAGGCGATCCGGATCCACGTCAACAGCGAGCTGGACGACATCGAGCGCGGTCTCGACGCCGCGCACGATGCGCTCAGGCCCGGCGGCCGGCTGGCGGTGATCAGCTTCCATTCGCTCGAGGACCGCATCGTCAAGCGCTTCATCGCCGCGCGCGGCAAGGCCCCGCCCGGCAACCGCCGCCTGCCCGAGGCGACCGGCTTCGTGCCGACGCTGCGCGCGCTGGGCGGGGCACGGAAGGCCGATGCCGCGGAACTCGCGGCCAATCCGCGTGCCCGCAGCGCGGTGCTGCGGGTGGCGGAGAAGCTGCCGGGACCCGGGTCCCGGGGCCCGAAGCCCGCAGCGGAGCTGCGGCCGTGATCCGGCTTGCATTGATCGTGCTGGTGATCGCCAACGTCATCTCGGCCATCGGCGTGGTGCATGCGCGCCACCAGCATCGCGAGCTGTACGTGCAGCTCACGCGCCTGGAGCGCGCGCGCGACGAACTCGACATCGAATTCGGCCGCCTGCAGCTGGAGCAGGCGACCTGGGCCGAGAGCAACCGCATCGACCAGGTCGCGCGCACCCGCTTGGGCATGAAGTTCCCGGGCGCCGACGAGATCGTGGTGGTGCGTCCGTGAGGTTCGTGCGCACCTCCGGCGGCAGCGCCAAGAAGCCGCGCCCGCGCGCGCAGTTCAACCTGCGCGGGCGGCTGCTGCTGGTCGCCGGCACCCTGGGCCTGTGCGCGGTCGCGCTGGTGGTGCGCGCGGTCGACCTGCAGCTGGTCGACAACGCCTTCTACCAGAAGAAGGCCGACGCGCGCTTCCTGCGCGAAGTGCCGATCCCGACCTCGCGCGGCATGATCACCGACCGCAACGGCGAACCGCTGGCGGTGTCCTCGCCGGTGGAATCGGTGTGGGCCAATCCGCAGGAGCTGGCCAACGATCCGCAGGCCATCGCGCGCCTGGCCGCGGCCACCGGCCTGCCCCAGGACTACCTGACGCGCTACGTCTCGCAGCGCAAGGACCGCGAGTTCATGTACGTGCCGGGCCATCGTCGGGTCAATCCGGCGGTGGCGAAGAAGATCCTCGCGCTGCGCATCCCGGGCGTGTTCTCGCAGCGCGAGTTCCGGCGCTTCTATCCGCAGGGCGAGGCGGTGGCGCACGTGCTCGGTTTCACCAACGTCGACGACCAGGGCCAGGAAGGCGTGGAACTGGCGTTCGACGAGTGGCTGAGCGGCACGCCGGGCGCACAGAGGGTGATCCGCGACCGCCACGGGCGCATCGTCGAGCACGTCGACCTGATCCGCCCGGCCGAACCGGGCAAGGACCTGGTGCTGAGCATCGACCGCCGGATCCAGTTCCTGGCCTACCGCGAGCTCAAGCGCACCCTGCTCGAAGCCCGCGCGGCCAGCGGCTCGGTGGTGATCCTGGACGTGGCCAGCGGCGAAGTGCTGGCGATGGCCAACCTGCCCTCGTACAACAACAACAGGGTCAGCGGCGAGAACCGCGACGCCTACCGCAACCGCGCCGTCACCGACCTGTTCGAGCCCGGCTCGACGATGAAGCCGCTGACGGTGGCCGCCGCGCTGGAGGCGGGCGTGATCACCCCGGCCACGCGCTTCGACACCAGCCCGGGCTGGATCCCGAACGGCCGCTTCCGCACCAGCGACTTCCGCAACTACGGCGTGCTCGACACCACCGGCATCCTCACCAAGAGCTCGAACGTGGGCGTGTCGAAGATCGTGCGGCTGCTGCCGGACCGCGAGTTCGACGCCTTCCTGCGCCGGTTCGGCTTCGGCGCCAGCACGGGCAGCGGTTTCCCGGGCGAGGCGCCGGGCACGTTCCCCACGCCCGACCACTGGAGCGGCACCCACAAGCAGACCCTGTCCTACGGCTACGGTCTGTCGGCCACGCCGCTGCAGATCGCGCACGCGTACGCGGCCATCGGCAACGGCGGAGTGGCGGTGACGCCCACCTTCGTCAAGGGCGGGCACAGCGGCGAATCCACCCGCGTGCTCGATGCCGACGTGGCGGCGCAGGTGATGGCGATGATGCAGACGGTCACCGAGCCGGGCGGCACCGCCACCCGCGCCGCGATCCTGGGCTACCACGTGGCCGGCAAGACCGGCACCGCGCGCAAGTCCTCGGGCGGCGGCTACTCGCGCCGCTACATCGCCTATTTCGCCGGACTAGTGCCGGTGGAGCGGCCGCGCTTCGCGGTGACGGTGGTGGTCAACGATCCCGATCCGTCCGCGGGGGGTTCGACCTATGGCGGCGGCTACGTGTCGGCGCCGCTGTTCGCACGGGTGATGGAGGGTGCGCTGCGGCTGATGGACGTGCCGCCGGACGACATCGAGACCTGGCTGGCCGCTCAAGGCGCGGGGACCGGCAGCGGCAATGGCGGCAGCGCGGATTCGGTGCAGGTCGCTTCGGCGGGTCCTGTTTCTCCGGGTCCCGGGTCCCGGATCCAGGACGCCAGGCAATGAGCCGCACGATGCCGCTCTCGCAGCTGCTGCCCGACGTGTCCGGCGTTCCGGATGGACTGTCGATCTCCGGCCTGGCGCTCGACAGCCGCGACCTGCGCGCGGGCGATGCCTTCGTGGCGATCGGCGGCTTCGGCAGCCATGGCCTGAACTTCGCCAGCCAGGCGCTGGACGCTGGCGCCAGCGCGATCCTGTTCGAGCCGCCGACACCGGACGACGTGCCGGCGCCACCTGCCGGTGCGATCGCGGTGCCTGGCCTGCGCGCGCGCATGGGCGCGATGGCCGACACCTTCCACGACCGCCCCTCGGCGCGGATGACCACCATCGGGGTCACCGGCACCAGCGGCAAGACCTCGACCGTGCAGCTGCTGGCGCAGGCGCTGGAGCTGTGCGGGGTGCGCAGCGGCACCATCGGCACGCTCGGCGCAGGCCGCTACGGCCAGGTGCGCGCGACCGGCTTCACCACGCCGCTGGTGCTGCAGACCCACGCCCTGCTGGCGGAGCTGCGCGACGCCGGGGCGGACGCGGTGGCGATGGAGGTGAGTTCGCACGCGCTCGACCAGGGGCGGGTGGACGCGGTGCATTTCGCGGTCGGCGTGTTCACCAACCTCAGCCGCGACCACCTCGACTACCACGGCGACATGGAGCGCTACGGCGCGGCCAAGGCCAGGCTGTTCGCGGCCCCCGGTCTGCGCGCGGCGGTGGTCAACCTGGACGATGCGTTCGGGCGCGGCCTGGCGACGACCCTTCCCGGCGCGCTGAACACGATCGGCACCAGCGCGCGCGGCGCCGACGATGCCGCGGTGCGCGCAACCTCGGTCGTGCTCGATGCCGACGGCATCCGCTTCGACCTGCACCTGGGCGGCGCGCGGCACCCGGTCTCCTCGTCGCTGCTGGGGCGCTTCAACGTCGACAACCTGCTGGTCGTGGCCGGCGTGCTGCAGGCGCTGGGCCACGAACAGCAGACGATCGCCGGCGTGCTTGGCCGGCTGCGGCCGATCCCCGGGCGCATGAACCGGTTCGGCGGCGGCGACCGGCCGCTGGTGGTGGTCGACTACTCGCACAAGCCCGATCCGCTGGAGCAGGCGCTGCAGTCGCTGCGCGACCACCTGCGCGGGCGCCTGGTGTGCGTGTTCGGCTGCGGCGGCGAGCGCGACACCGGCAAGCGCCCGCTGATGGCGGCGATCGCCGAGCGCTTGGCCGACGAGGTGGTGGTCACCGACGACAACCCGCGTGGCGAGGACGGCGATGCGATCGTCGCCGGGATCATGGCCGGCTTCGCCCGGCCGCAGCAGGTGCGGGTGGAACGCGACCGGCGCGCGGCGATCGCCGGCGCGATCGCGCGTGCGCGCGCCGGCGACATCGTCCTGGTCGCGGGCAAAGGCCACGAGGACTACCAGGAAGTGGCCGGCGTGAAGCATCCCTTCGACGACAGCCTGGTCGCACGCGAAGCGCTGCGCACCGCGCCCGCGGCAGGAGATCGCCGATGATGCCGCTGCCGCTTTCGCGCATCGCACAGTGGACCGGGGGCCGCCTGCACGCGGCCGGTGCCGGTGCCGACGTGCTGATCGACGCGGTCGAGACCGACACCAGGACCCTCGACGCGCGCGACGGCCGCGCCGCGCTGTTCATCGCCCTCAAGGGCGCCAGCTTCGACGGCCACGACCATGTTGCCGCCGCTGCCGCGCAGGGCGCGCGCGCGGCGCTGGTCTCGCGCGAGGTCGACGCGCCGCTGCCGCAGGTGGTGGTGGCCGATACCGAACGCGCGCTCGGCGCGCTGGCCGCGACCCTGCAACATGCGCGCAAGGGCCGGGTGGTGGGCATCACCGGCAGCAACGGCAAGACCAGCGTCAAGCAGCTCACGCTCGCGATTGCGTCGCGAGCGATGCGCGCCCACGCCAACCCCGGCAACCGCAACAACGAGATCGGCCTGCCGCTCTCGGTGATCGACACGCCGGACGACGTGGACGTGGCGATCTACGAGATGGGTGCCGGCAAGCACAACGACATCGCCTACCTGACCTCGATCGCGCGCCCGCACGTGGCCCTGGTCAACAACATCGCGCCCGCGCACCTGGAGCGGATGCAGAGCCTGCTCGGCATCGCCGACACCAAGGCCGCGATCTACGACGCGCTGCCGCACGACGGGGTTGCGGTGATCAACGCCGACGACGCCTTCGCCCCGTACTTCGCCAGCCGCGCCCACGGTCGCCGGCTGCTGCGCTTCGGCCTGGAGGCCAGCGCCGACGTCGCCGCGCGCGACATCGCGCTCGACGACGAGGGGTCGCGCTTCACCCTGGTCACGCCGGCGGGCAGCGCCGAAGTGCGGCTGCCGCTTCCCGGCCGCCACAACATCGCCAACGCGCTTGCCGCCAGCTCGATCGCGCTGGCGCTGGAGGTGCCGCTGGCCACCATCGCGCAGGTGCTGTCGACGGCCGAGCCGGTCAGCGGCCGGCTGGTACGCCATCGCCTGACCAACGGCGCGGTGCTGATCGACGACAGCTACAACGCCAACCCCGGCTCGCTCAACGCCGCCATCGACACCCTGGCCGCCGCGCCCGGCGAACGCTGGCTGGTGCTGGGCGACATGCGCGAACTGGGCGAGGACGCGATCGCGCTGCACGAAGAAGCCGGCCGGCGCGCCCGCCGCGCGGGGATCACGCGCCTGTACGCGGTGGGCGCGCTGAGCGCCGCCGCGGTCCAGGCCTACGGCGACGGCGCGCGCCATTTCGATGACCACCGTGCGCTGGTGGACGCACTACGCGCCGACCTGCACGCCGGCGTACGGGTCCTGGTCAAGGGATCGCGCGGCAGCGCGATGGATCGGGTGGTGGACGCGCTGTTGCCGGCGGAACAGGAAGGGGGCGGCGATGCACGTTGAGGCCGGACAGCGCGAACCGGGGACCTGGGGCGGGGGAGCGGCAGGAGCGGCGACCCCGCTGGCCGGGCGCCGCGCCGCGGCGTCGCCTTCAGAGCCGGGAAGCCGGCCCTTGTCCCTGGCCGGTCCCCGGTCCCCGGTCCCGGGTCCCTGTCCTTCGGAGCTCCTCGATGCTGCTTGAACTCACCCGCTGGCTGCAGCAGCACGAAGGCCTGTTCGGCCTGTTCGGCTACCTGACGTTCCGCGGCATCCTCGCCGCGCTGACCGCGCTGTTCCTGTCGCTGTGGTGGGGCCCGGCGGTGATCCGCAGGCTGGCCCAGTACAAGGGCGGCCAGCCGATCCGCCAGGACGGACCGCAGTCGCACTTCTCCAAGGCCGGCACGCCGACCATGGGCGGCGCGCTGATCCTGTTCACGATCACCGCCTCGGTGCTGCTGTGGGGCGACCTGCGCAACAGGTACGTGTGGGTGGTGCTGCTGGTGATGATCGCGTTCGGCGCGATCGGCTGGTACGACGACTGGATCAAGATCGTGCGCCGCGACCCCAACGGCCTGAAGTCGCGCTGGAAGTACCTGCTGCAGTCGATCTTCGGCCTCGCCGCCGGGCTGTACCTGTACCTGTACGCCGACGTGCCGGCGGCGACCAATTTCTACGTGCCGCTGTTCAAGTCGATCGCGATGCCGCTGGGCGGGGTCGCCTTCGTCGCGATCGCCTACTTCTGGATCGTCGGTTTCTCCAACGCGGTCAACCTCACCGACGGTCTCGACGGCCTGGCGATCATGCCCACCGTGCTTGTCGCCGGCGGCATCGCGGTGTTCGCCTACGCGTCTGGCCACGCCGAGTTCTCGCGCTACCTGCAGATTCCGCCGGTGCCCGGTGCGGGCGAACTGATCATCATCTGCGCGGCGATCGCCGGCGCGGGCCTGGGATTCCTGTGGTTCAACACCTATCCGGCGATGGTGTTCATGGGCGACATCGGCGCGCTCGCGCTGGGCGCGGTGCTCGGCACCATGGCCGTGATCGTGCGCCAGGAGCTGGTGCTGGTGATCATGGGCGGCATCTTCGTCATCGAGACACTCTCGGTGATGATCCAGGTGGCCTCGTTCAAGCTCACCGGAAAACGCGTGTTCCGGATGGCGCCGATCCACCACCACTTCGAACTCAAGGGCTGGCCCGAGCCGCGCGTGATCGTGCGCTTCTGGATCATCTCGGTGATCCTGGTGCTGGTCGGCCTTGCCACGCTGAAGGTGCGCTGATGGCCGTCGTCAACGACTCCCGCGTGTTCGAAGGCGCCCGCCAGGCCACCCGGCTGGACGCGATCGAGGGCCGTTACGACGGCTGGCTGGTCGCGATCGTGGTGGCGATCGCCGCGTTCGGCGTGGTCATGGTCGCCTCCAGCTCGATCGCGGTGGCGGTGAACCACGGCGAGGGGCCGTTCTACTACCTGGGCCGCCACGTCATGTTCCTGGCGGTGGGCATCGCGCTGTGCGTGGTGGCCATGCGCACCGACCTGAAGCTGGTGGAGAAGTATCCGCAGGCGCTGCTGGGCGCGTGCGCCCTGCTGTTGCTGCTGGTGTTCGTGCCGGGCCTGGGCCACACCGTCAACGGTGCGCGTCGCTGGATCAACCTGGGACTGTCCAACTTCCAGGTGGTCGAGGCGGCGAAGGTGCTGTACCTGGTGTGGCTGGCGAGCTACCTGGTGCGTTTCCGCGACGAGGTCAACGCCACCTGGGCCGCGATGCTCAAGCCGATCGCGGTGGCGATGGTGCTGGTGGTGCTGCTGCTGGTGCAGCCGGACTTCGGCTCGGCCACGATGCTGCTGGCAGTGACCGCCGGCATGCTGGTGCTCGGCGGCGGGCACCTGAGGCGGATGCTGGTGCCGGTGCTGCTGCTGCTGCCGGCGCTGGTGGCGGTGGCGGTGATCGAACCCTATCGCCTGCGTCGCATCACGTCGTTCTGGAATCCGTGGGAGGACCAGCTTGGCGCGGGCTACCAGCTGAGCAACGCGCTGATGGCGATCGGGCGCGGCGAGCTCACCGGCGTCGGCCTCGGCGCCTCGATCCAGAAGCTGTCCTACCTGCCCGAGGCACATACCGATTTCATCTTCTCGGTGATCGGCGAGGAGCTCGGCTTCATCGGCGTGTTCTGCGTGATCGCGCTGTTCACCGCCCTGGTCGGGCGCGCGCTGTGGATCGGCTGCCGCTGCGTGGAGATGCGCCGCCACTTCGCCGGCTACGTCGCCTTCGGCGTCGCGCTCACCATCGGCCTGCAGAGCCTGGTGTCGATCGGGGTCAACCTCGGCCTGCTGCCGACCAAGGGCCTGACCCTGCCGCTGATTTCCTCGGGCGGTTCCAGCGTGATGATGACCTGCGTGGCGATCGGCCTGCTGCTGCGGGTGTCGTATGAACTCGATCGCGCGCAGCGGCAGGTGGCGAGGTTGAGGGGGGAATCGGGGGCGACGGGACCCGGGGAAGCGGGGGGCGATCCTTCGTCCGGGCATCGGTCGACCAGCGGCAACGTTCCGCCTCCGCGGGTCCCGGGCGCCGGGTCCCGGGGCGCGTCGTCCCGCGGCACCAGCCGCCTGCGCCCGCGCATCGAGCCGACCCTCGGCGGCGGCATCGGGAGGAACGCATGATCCGCCGCCTGCTCGCCGCGCGCGACCTGACCAAGGAGGGCATCGCGCGCTCCTTCTCCCGGGTGCATTTCGTCGGCATCGGCGGCGTCGGCATGAGCGGCATCGCCGAAGTGCTGTGCACGCTCGGTTACCGGGTCTCGGGTTCGGACACCGCCGACAGCGCCACCACCCGGCGCCTGGCCGAGCTCGGCGTGACCGTGCACCGCGGCCACTCCGCCGCCAACGTGCTGGGCTGCGACTGCGTGGTCGTCTCCAGCGCGATCAGGTCCGACAATCCCGAACTGATGGAAGCGCGCTCGCAGCGCATCCCGATCGTGCCGCGCGCCGAGATGCTGGCCGAACTGATGCGCTTCCGCCGCGGGATCGCGGTCGCGGGCACCCACGGCAAGACCACCACCACCTCGCTCACCGCCAGCGTGCTCGGCGAAGGCGGGCTGGATCCGACCTTCGTCATCGGCGGCCAGCTGCTCGCGGCAGGCGCCAATGCCCGCCTGGGCGGCGGCGACTGGCTGGTGGCCGAAGCCGACGAAAGCGACGGCAGCTTCCTGCGCCTGAACCCGCTGATCGCGGTCGTCACCAACATCGACGCCGACCACCTGGAGAACTACGGCGGCGATTTCGCCCGCGTGCAGGATGCGTTCCTCGAGTTCCTGCACCGGCTGCCGTTCTACGGCCTGGCGGTGCTGTGCATCGACGACCCGGAAGTGGCGAGGCTGGCCGAAGAGATGCCGCGCCACGCCATGACCTACGGTTTCGCCGACGGCGCGGACGTACGCGCCGAGGACGTCGAGCAGCGCGGCGGCAGGATGCACTTCATCCTGTGCCTGCCCGACGGCTCGCGCACGCCGGCCACGCTCGCGCTGCCGGGCCGGCACAACGTGCTCAACGCACTGGCGGCCGCCTCGATCGGCTGGCAGCTGGGCGTGGACACCGCGGCGATCGTGGCCGCGCTGGAGAAGTTCGAGGGCATCGGCCGTCGCTTCAACCTGCTGGCCGAACTGCGCACCGGGCAGGGCGCGCGGGTGCAGCTGGTCGACGACTACGGCCACCATCCCAGGGAGCTGGCGGCGGTGTTCGACGCCGCGCGCGGCGGCTGGCCGGACCGGCGCCTGGTGGTCGCGTTCCAGCCGCACCGCTACACCCGCACCCGCGACCAGTTCGACGATTTCGCCGCGGTGCTGTCGGACGTCGATGCGCTGGTGCTGACCGAGGTCTATCCGGCCGGCGAGGCGCCGATCGCCGGCGCCGACGCCAAGGCGTTGGCGCGCGCGATCCGCGCCCGCGGGCGCATCGATCCGGTGGTGGTCAACAGCGCCCAGGAGCTGCGCGGAGTGCTGCCGGACGTGCTCGAGGACGGCGACCTGCTGCTGATGATGGGTGCGGGCGACATCGGCCACGCCGCGCAGCAGCTGGCGCGCGAAGGCTTCCCGGAGGCAGTGCGATGAGCCTGGTCGTGCCCGCGCTGCGCGTCACCGATCCGGCCGCCTTCGGCCGCGTGGCCGTGCTGATGGGCGGCACCAGCGCCGAGCGTGACGTGTCGCTGACATCGGGCCAGGGCGTGCTCGAAGCGCTGCGCTCGCGCGGCGTGGACGCGCAGCCGGTGGACGGCATCCCGGCACTGGTCGACGCGATCCGCGCCGGCGGCATCGACCGCGTCTTCAACATCCTGCACGGCAACCGCGGCGGCGGCGAGGACGGCGTGGTGCAGGGCCTGCTGCAGGCGCTGGGCGTGCCGTATACCGGTCCCGGCGTGCTCGGCTCGGCGCTGACCATGGACAAGATCCGCACCAAGCAGGTATGGATCGCCGAAGGCCTGCCGACGCCGCGCTTCGCGCGCGTGGCGGGCGGCGCGGACGCGGCGCAGGCGATGCGCGCGGCGGTGCGCGAGCTCGGCTACCCGGTGTTCGTCAAGCCCGCCTGCGAAGGATCGAGCGTGGGCGTGTTCCGCATCCTCGCCGAAGCCGACCTCGCCCCGGCGATCGGGTTCGCGGCCGGCTACGCCGGCGAACTGCTGGCCGAACAGATGGTGCGCGGCGGCGAGTACACCGTCGGCATCCTCGGCGAACTGGCGCTGCCCTCGATCCGCATCGTCCCGGCGGGCGAGTGGTACGACTACCACGCCAAGTACATCGCCGAGGACACGCAGTACATCTGCCCGGGCATGGACGGCGCCGACGAAGCGCGTGCGCGCGCGCTGTCGCTCGCCGCCTTCCGCGCCGCCGGCTGCAGCGGCTGGGGCCGCGTGGACCTGATGCACGACCCGGACCGCGGGCTGCAGCTGATCGAAGTCAACACCGCCCCCGGCATGACCAGCCACTCCCTGGTCCCCAAGGCCGCCGCCCAGCTGGGCATCGACTACCCCGAACTGTGCTGGCGGGTGCTGGAGCAGACGGTATGAAGCCGATTCCCGATGCCTCCAAAGGAGGCGGGCAATGATCCAGCGCGCCCTCCTGGTCACGACCTGGGCCCTGGCGATCGCGCTGGTGGTGCTGCCGGTGGTGGCGGTGGTGAACGGCTGGATCGGTGCCGAGCGCTGGCCGCTGCGCACGCTGCGGGTCACCGACGGGCTGGAGCGGGTCGACAGCGCGCGCCTGCGCGAGGTGCTGGTGCCGCACGCGTCCGCGGGCTTCTTCGCGATCCGGCTCGACCGCGCGCAGGCCGAGGTGGCGAAGCTGCCGTGGGTGGAGCGGGTCGAAGTGCGCAAGCTGTGGCCGGACGTGCTGGAGGTGCGGATCGTCGAGCACCGTCCGTTCGCGCGCTGGGGCGGGGACCGGCTGCTGTCGGAGCAGGGACGCCTGTTCCCGGTCGAAGGCATCGAAGTGCCCGAGGGCCTGCCGCTGCTGCACGGCCCGGACGCGCGCGTGCCCGACGTGGTCGCGCTCTACAACCAGTCGCGCGAGATGTTCGCCGGCGGCGGCTTCGTCGTTGCGCAGCTGGAGCTCGACCGACGCGAAAGCTGGTCGCTTTCGCTCGCCAACGGCATCGACGTCACCGTCGGCAGCCAGGAAGCCCGCCTGCGCCTGCAGCGCTTCGCCCGGGTGTTGCCGCAGCTGCTCGCGCGAAGCGAAGTGGCGTTGCTGCGGGCGGATCTCAGGTACACGAATGGATTTGCCCTCGAGTGGTCGCAGCAGTCGGGTCCCGGGGAAAGCGCGGCGGCGGCACCCGCGCCCGCCCGTCTCGCCCTGGCCGGCTCCACGCAACGCGCCACGCCCCCGCTTTTCCGGGTCCCGGGTCCCGGGTCCCGAGTCCTGCCCCCTTCTCTCCCCGGCTTCCACACATGAACCGCAAAGGCGACAAGGCCCTCATCGTCGGTCTCGACATCGGCACCTCCAAGGTGGTGGCGCTGGTGGGCGAGTACTCCCCCGGCAACCCGATCGAGGTGATCGGCATCGGCAGCCATGAATCGCGCGGGCTCAAGCGCGGCGTGGTGGTCGACATCGAGTCGACCGTGCAGTCGATCCAGCGTGCGGTCGAGGAGGCCGAGCTGATGGCCGGCTGCGAGATCCGCAGCGTGTACGCCTCGATCTCGGGCAACCACGTGCAGTGCCGCAACTCCAACGGCATCGTGCCGATCCGCGACGGCGAGGTGACCTGGGCGGACCTGGACCGCGTGCTCGATGCGGCCAAGGCGGTCGCGATTCCCGCCGACCAGAAGATCCTGCACGCGATCCCGCGCGAGTACGTGCTCGACGACTCGCAGGAAGGCATCCGCAACCCGGTCGGCATGACCGGCGTGCGCCTGGAAGTGCAGGCGCACCTGGTGGTGTGCGCGCAGTCGGCTGCGGCCAACATCAGCAAGTGCGTGCAGCGCTGCGGGCTGTCGATCGACGACCTGGTGCTGTCCTCGCTGGCCTCCAGCACCGCGGTGCTGACCGGCGACGAGCGCGAGCTGGGCGTGGTCCTGGTCGACATGGGCGCGGGCACCACCGACCTTGCGGTGTTCGTGCAGGGCGCGATCTGCCACACCGCATCCTTGCCGATCGCCGGCGACAAGGTCACCGAGGACATCGCGCACATGCTGCGCACGCCCACGCCCGAGGCCGAGCAGATCAAGGTGCGCTACGCCTGCGCGCTGGCGCAGCTGGCGACATCCGAGGAATCGATCCAGGTGCCGAGCGTGGGCGACCGTCCGCCGCGGCGGCTGCCGCGCCAGTCGCTGGCGCAGGCGGTGCAGGCGCGCTACGAGGAGATCTTCGAGATGGTGCAGGCCGAACTGCGCCGCTCGGGCTTCGAGCAGCACGTGCGCGCCGGCATGGTGCTCACCGGCGGCGCCGCGAAGATGGAAGGCGTGGTCGAACTGGCCGAGGAGATGCTGCAGATGCCGGTGCGCGTGGGCATCCCGCAGCACGTCACCGGCCTGGGCGAAGTGGTCAACAACCCCGTCCACGCCACCGGCGTGGGCCTGCTGCTGATGGGCAGCCAGATCGAGCATCCGCGCCGCCCGTCGCTGCCGACGGGGAAGGCGGGGACGCTGCTGAAGAAGCTCGGGACCTGGTTCCGCGGAGAGTTTTGAGGGATCGGGACCCGGGAAAAAGCGAAGAGCGGAAGGCGGAAGACAGAAGGCAGAGAGCGGAAGGCGGAAGGAGTGGAAGGGCAAGGCCGCGGAATGGTGGTGTGGCGAAAGCGGGAAGGACAGGGCTTCCCGGTTCCAGCGACGCCAATAGCAACAACACACAACTAGAAAAATGGCCGGTGCAAGGGCCGGGCGCGGGTCGGGAAGATGCTTTCCCGGGTCCCGGGTCCCGGGACCCGGGTCCCGGCTCCAACCAGAGGACTAAGGACATGGCACATTTCGAACTGGTGGAAAAGATGGCCCCGAATGCCGTCATCAAGGTGATCGGCGTGGGCGGCGGCGGCGGCAACGCGGTCGCGCACATGGTCGGCAGCAGCGTGGATGGCGTCGAGTTCATCACCGCCAACACCGACTCGCAGGCGATCAAGAACTGTGGCGCCAAGCTGCAGCTGCAGCTCGGCGACAGCGTCACCAAGGGCCTGGGCGCGGGCGCCAACCCCGAGGTCGGCCGCCAGGCCGCGCTCGAGGACCGGGAGATCATCATCGATGCGCTGCAGGGCGCCGACATGGTGTTCATCACCGCCGGCATGGGCGGCGGCACCGGTACCGGCGCCGCGCCGGTGGTGGCGCAGCTGGCCAAGGAGATGGGCATCCTCACCGTGGCGGTGGTGACCAAGCCGTTCCCGTTCGAGGGCCGTCGCCGGATGCAGGTCGCGCTCAAGGGCATCGAGGACCTGTCGGCGCACTGCGACTCGCTGATCACCATCCCCAACGAGAAGCTGATCACCGTGCTCGGCCGCAACGCGACCATGGTCCAGGCCTTCCGCGCCGCCAACGACGTGCTGCTCGGCGCGGTGCAGGGCATCGCCGACCTGATCGTGCGCCCGGGCCTGATCAACGTCGACTTCGCCGACGTGCGCACCGTCATGTCCGAGATGGGCCTGGCGATGATGGGCACCGGCCACGCCCGCGGCGACGACCGCGCGCAGGCCGCGGCCGAGTCGGCGATCCAGAACCCGCTGCTCGACGACGTCAACCTGGCCGGGGCCAACGGCATCCTGGTCAACATCACCGCCGGCCCGGACTTCACCATGAGCGAGTTCGACGAGGTCGGCCGCACGGTGGAGAACTTCGCCAGCGAGGACGCGACCATCGTCATCGGCACCGTGCTCGATCCGGACATGGCCGACGACGTGCGCGTGACCGTGGTGGCCACCGGCCTCAACCGCGCCGCGGTGCGCCACACCGGCCGCAGCGACCAGGGTCAGTTCGACGCCGGCGCGCGTCGCCCGCACGTGCAGCTGATCAACAATGCCGGCAAGCGCGACGGCACCACCGGCATGTTCGTGGAGGATCCGGCCGAGGCCTACAGCCCCGGCGCCAGCATCGCCGCGGGCCTGCGCGGCCGCAGCGCCTCCAGCGAGCCGGCGGCGGCCGCCCCGCCGGTGGCCGACTTCGGCGACAGCAACTACCTGGACATCCCCGCGTTCCTTCGCCGCCAGGCCGACTGAGCGCAGCGTGTCCGGTCGCCCCCGCCGCGGCGGGGGCGGCGCCATGTCCGATTCCGCCGCCGGGCCAGTGCCGGCCCGGCGGATTTTCGGACCGGCCACGCGCGCGCCGCTCGCGTTCAGTTCAGCGCGCAGGGTGATAATCTGCGCCGTTGCCCCCGGTTCCGGGGAACCCCAGCACAAGGCCGTGACCCGATGCCGCAGCAACGCACCATCAAGAACGTGATCCGCGCCACCGGCGTGGGGCTGCACAGTGGCGAGAAGGTCTTCCTGACCCTGCGCCCGGCCGCCCCCGATACCGGCATCGTGTTCCGCCGCGTGGACCTGGAGCCGGCGGTGGAGATTCCGGCCGCGGGCGAACTGGTCAGCGAGACCACGCTGTGCACCGGGCTGTCGAGCGACGGCGCCAAGGTGCAGACGGTCGAGCACCTGATGTCGGCCCTGGCCGGCCTGGGCATCGACAACCTGCACGTCGAGCTGTCCGCGGCCGAGGTTCCGATCATGGACGGCTCCTCGGGCCCGTTCGTGTTCCTGCTGCAGTCGGCCGGCATCGTCGAGCAGGGCGCGCCCAAGCGCTTCATGCGGATCAGGCGCCCGATCGAGGTGCGCGAGGGCGACAAGATCGCCCGTTTCGAGCCCTACGACGGTTTCCGCCTGGGCTTCACCGTCGATTTCGACCATCCGGCGATCCCCAGGTCGCAGTCGCGGGCCGAGATCGAGTTTTCCACCGAGAACTACATCCGCGAGGTCAGCCGCGCCCGCACCTTCGGCTTCATGCGCGACCTCGAATACATGCGCGAGCGCAACCTCGGCCTTGGAGGCTCGATGGACAACGCGATCGTGCTCGACGAATTCCGCGTGCTCAACGACGACGGCCTGCGCTATGCCGACGAGTTCGTGCGCCACAAGATCCTCGACGCGGTGGGCGACCTGTACCTGGCCGGCCGCCCGATCCTGGGCGCGTTCGAAGGCTACAAGTCCGGCCACGCGCTCAACAACAAGCTGGTGCGCGCACTGCTCGCGGACCGCGAGGCCTGGGAGGAAGTGACCTTCCCCACCGCCGCGCCCGCGCCGGTGACCTACGGCACGCCGCTCACAGCCTGAACCGCCGGACAGCTGCCGGAGCTGGTTCAGGGGCTGCGGATGGCCGTGCGAACCGGATTCGCCGGCGCCAGACGCCTTCCAGGCCGCATCGCTTGCGCGCTTGGCCGGGGCCGCCCTGCAGCGGGCGGTCGATGGGCTGGCCGCTTGCCTTGTTCACGCGGTCGTGAATCGGGCAGCAGTCACATTTCACGCCACCACTGCGCCGGGATAACGATTTCTTAACGGATTTGACCGTTTTGCCAAGCGGGATGTTAACGCTTGGTGCAGGCGTGGCCGCTAGCATGCCCTGTCCGCGTGGGCCGGCAGGACGCCGGGGAACCCTCGCGCGGAGGGTCGGCAGGATCAGTCTTCGACGGTTCCGCCCGGCGCCGGCGGCTCGAGAGCCGCCAGCGCAGCGCGGAAGGCCTCGTCCGCTGCCGCCGACCGACCACCCCGTTCCGCCGCCGCCGCAGGGCGCGCGCTGGCCGGGCCAGGGATCCGCAACGGTTCCCGGGTCGCCTTGATGGCGACCTCGCGTACTTCAAGCCCGACGGATCGGGCGGCGTCGAGCAGTTCGGGGGCAGCCAGGCGCAAGCGGGCGTGCCAGACGGGGGAATCGACGAGCATGACCAGCCTGCCATCGGCCACGTTGGCCAGCCGCACGTGCGGCGCCAGCGCCGGAGGCAGGAGGGGGCGCAGTTGGCGGTCCAGCGCGTCGAGCCCGAGGGCGTGGCGCACCGGATCGGCGGCGGTACCGGACAGCAGGGCATCGAGTGCGGTCTGCATGGTCGCGGAACGGTCCGCACCGGCAGGCACCTTTGGCGAACTGGACCGCCGTGGCAACGAATCAGACATCATCCTATGACTCTACACACAATTTCCGTGCAGGCGCTGTCGATACTCCGGTCGCTCGGGCGTGACCTGCATTCGCGCCTGGCGAGCCGGCCGGTCGCCGCCGCGATCGTGCTGGTGGGTTCGGGCATCGTCCTTGGCGGCGCGCTCAACGCCGCCTCCGTCGACAGGCTGCAGCATCAGGTCGCCGGCCAGGCGCAGGCGCTCGACTCCACCCGTCGGGAGGCGCAGCGCGAGGTCAACGCCCTGGCCGCGCGGCTGGGCGAGCTGCAGGCCCAGGCCAATCGCCTCAACGCGCTTGGCGAACGCCTGACCCGCATCGCCAAGCTCGGCGACGGCGAGTTCGATTTCGACCAGCCGGTCGGAGTGGGCGGCGCCGAACCCAGCCAGGACATGCCGGCGCGGAATCTGGTCGAGGGCATGGACGGCGTGGAGACCGGCTTTGGCAGCGCCGGTCGCCAGCTGTCGGTGCTCGAGGCGCTGCTGTTCGACCAGGAGCTCGAGCGCAACGCGATCCCGTCGCGTTCGCCCGTGGTCAACGGCTACGTCACCTCCGGCTACGGCAGCCGCGCCGATCCGTTCGGCGGCGGCCGCCAGTTCCACAAGGGAATCGATTTCGACGCTCGCACCGGCGACCCGGTGATGAGCGTGGCCGACGGCGTGGTCAGCTTCTCCGGCGTGCGCAGCGGCTATGGCAACGTGGTCGAGGTCGACCACGGCAACGGCTTCGTCACCCGCTACGCGCACAACTCCCGCAACACGGTGAAGGTGGGCGACCTGGTACGGGTTGGCCAGCAGATCGCCAAGGCCGGCTCGACCGGCCGCTCGACCGGCGCCCACGTGCACCTGGAAGTCTGGGAGAACGGTCGCCTGCACAATCCGCGCAAGCTCCTGAGCGAGATCGGCGGCAAGCGCATGTAGCGCGGCGCCAGCCGGCGCCGCTGCAATCCCCGTGGCTTCCAGCTCCCTCCCCCCGCGAAGCGGGGGGAGGGGCAGATCCCGCGACGTCACCTCCGCGCGCAGCCTCCGCCTCCAGCTCCCTCCCCCGCAGCGCGGGGGAGGGTTGGGGTGGGGGTGTATCCGGTAGTGTTGATGCGTCGTTGCCCCGGACACACCCCCTCCCAGCCTCCCCCCGCGAAGCGGGGGGAGGAGCAGATCCCGCGACGTCACCTCCGCGCGCCGCCTCCGCTTCCAGCTCCCTCCCCCGCAGCGCGGGGGAGGGCCGGGGTGGGGGTGTATCCGGTCGTGGTGATGTGTCGTTGCTCCGGACACACCCCCTCCCAACCTCCCCCCGCGAAGCGGGGGGAGGAGCAAATCCCTCGACGTCACCTCCGCCGCCGCCCCCGCTTCCAGCTCCCTCCCCCGCAGCGCGGGGGAGGGTTGGGGTGGGGGTGTATCCGGTCGTGTTGATGCGTCGTTGCTCCGGCACACCCCCTCCCAGCCTCCCCCCCGCGATCCCGCGACGTCAGCTCCGCGCGCTGCCTCCGCTTCCGGCTTCCTCCCCCGCAGCGCGGGGGAGGAGCACGCACGTGGGGGGGAGCAGGGCCGCACAAGCGGGGCAGCAGCTGTCCCGACCCTTGCAAACGCCCCCGGACGCCACCACGGTACAATGCGCGTTGCCATCGAAAAGGGCGCCAATTGCGCCCTTTTTCATTGCCGGCGCGCCGATCCCGGCCCCCGGCCCGGTCCCCGCCACAGTCTCCGGAACCCAAATGCTCAATCGCCTGCTCACCAGCGTCTTCGGCAGCCGCAACGACCGCTTCGTCAAGCAGCTTGGCGGCATCGTCAGGAAGATCAACGCTCTCGAACCGCAGATGCAGGCGCTTTCCGACGCCGAACTCCAGGCCAGGACCCCCGAGCTCCGCGAGCGCGTCGCCAAGGGCGAAACGCTCGACAAGGTGCTGCCCGAGGCCTTCGCCGTCTGCCGCGAGGCCAGCGTGCGGGTGCTGGGCATGCGTCCCTACGACGTGCAGCTGATCGGCGGCATGGTCCTGCACATGGGCAAGATCGCCGAGATGCGCACCGGCGAGGGCAAGACCCTGGTCGCGACCCTGCCGTGCTACCTCAACGCGCTCGAGGGCAAGGGCGTGCACGTGGTCACCGTCAACGACTACCTGGCGCGACGCGACGCCGCGCAGATGGGCCAGCTGTACAACTGGCTGGGGCTGTCGGTGGGCGTGGTCTATCCGGGCATGCCGCATTCGGACAAGCACGCCGCCTACGGCGCCGACATCACCTACGGCACCAACAACGAGTTCGGCTTCGACTACCTGCGCGACAACATGGCCATGTCGAAGGGCGACCGGTACCAGCGCGGCCTGAACTACGCGATCGTCGACGAAGTCGACTCGATCCTGATCGACGAGGCGCGCACGCCGCTGATCATTTCCGGCCCGGCCGACGACTCGCCCGAGCTCTACCTCAAGGTCAACCGCATCGTGCCCTCGCTCAAGCGCCAGGAGGTCGAGGACGGGGTTGGCGACTACTGGGTGGACGAGAAGGGCAAGCAGGTGCACCTGTCCGAAGCCGGCCAGGAGCACGCCGAGCTGCTGCTGCACCGGGCCGGCATCCTGGAAGAGGGCGACGACCTTTACGCGCCGCACAACATCCACGTCGTGCACCACCTCAACGCCGCGATGCGCGCGCATGCGATCTACCAGCGCGACGTCGACTACATCGTGCGCGACGGCGAGGTGGTGATCGTCGACGAGTTCACCGGCCGCACGCTCACCGGGCGCCGCTGGTCCGACGGCCTGCACCAGGCGGTCGAGGCCAAGGAAGGCGTGCCGGTGCAGCGCGAAAACCAGACCCTGGCCAGCATCACCTTCCAGAACCTGTTCCGCATGTACGGCAAGCTCTCGGGCATGACCGGAACCGCGGACACGGAAGCCTTCGAGTTCAACAGCATCTACGGCCTGGAAGTGGTGGTGATCCCCACCCACCGGCCGATGATCCGCATCGACCATCCCGATGCGGTGTTCCTCAACCGCAACGGCAAGTACCGCGCGGTGGCCAACGAGATCAAGGACTGCTACGAGCGTGGCCAGCCGGTGCTGGTCGGCACCACCTCGATCGAGGTGTCTGAGCTGCTGTCGCAGTTCCTGCGCGACGAGAAGATCCCGCACGAAGTGCTCAACGCCAAGCAGCACGAGCGCGAGGCGCAGATCATCGCCAATGCCGGCCGCCCCAAGGCGGTCACCATCGCGACCAATATGGCCGGTCGCGGCACCGACATCGTGCTCGGCGGCTCGCTGGAAACCGAGCTCGTGGCGCTGGGCGACAACGCGACCGAGGCCGACCGCGCGCGCGTACGCGAAGAGTGGCAGAAGCGCCACGACGAGGTGGTCGCGCTGGGCGGCCTGCACATCCTGGGCACCGAGCGCCACGAGTCGCGCCGCATCGACAACCAGCTGCGCGGCCGCTCCGGCCGCCAGGGCGACCCGGGTTCGAGCCGCTTCTACCTCTCGCTCGAAGACAACCTGATGCGTATCTTCGCCGCCGACTGGGTGCAGAAGGTGATGGCGCGCATGGGCCTGAAGGAAGACGACATCATCGAAAGCCCGCTGGTGTCCAAGCAGATCGCCAACGCCCAGCGCAAGGTCGAGGCCCACAACTTCGACATCCGCAAGAACCTGCTCGATTTCGACGACGTCAACAACGACCAGCGCAAGGTGATCTACGGCCAGCGCGACGAGCTGCTCGAAGCCGAAAGCGTGCGGGAGAACATCGACGGCATCCGCGGCGACGTGGTGGCCGATATCGTCGAGCGCCACGTGCCGCCCGATTCGATCGACGAGCAGTGGGACCTGCCTGGCCTGGAATCGACGCTGGAGCAGGAGTTCGGCCTGCGGATGGAGCTGCAGCGCATCGCCGCCGAGAGCAAGGAGCTCGACGCCGAGGACATCCAGGAACAGGTGCGCGAGGCGCTGGACCGGGTGTTCGTGGACAAGGAGGCCCAGGTGGGCCCCGAGACGATGCGCGCGCTCGAGAAGCACATCATGCTCAACGTGCTCGACGACAACTGGAAGCAGCACCTCGGGCGCATGGACTACCTGCGCCAGGGCATCCACCTGCGCGGCTATGCGCAGAAGCAGCCCAAGCAGGAATACAAGAAGGAAGCGTTCGAGCTGTTCAGCGAGATGCTGGAGAAGGTCAAGCGCGAAGTGGTGGCCCTGCTGGCGCGCGTGCGCGTGCGCAGCGAGGAGGAGGTGGCGGCGATCGAAGCGCAGGAGCGCGCCCAGATCGAGGCCCGCCTGCGCCAGGCCCAGTTCCAGCACGCCGAGTCCGGCGGCTACGGCGCCGACGAGGAGGCCGCCCAGCCGGACTACCAGCGCGGCCCGCAGACGCCGATCGTGCGTGAAGGCGCCAAGATCGGCCGCAACGATCCCTGCCCCTGCGGTAGCGGCAAGAAGTACAAGCACTGCCACGGACAGCTCGCCTGACAACCCTGCGGCCAGACCTTCGTGCTCCAGCTCCCTCCTCCGCTTGCGGGGGAGGGCAGGGGTGGGGGGTGCCGCCGCGATGACGCCCGCCGCCCGTACCGGTCCCGAACCACCTTCGGACCCCCTCCCAACCGTCCACGTCGTCGCCGGCGTCGTCACCGATGCCCGCGGTCGCGTGCTGCTCGCGCGTCGCGCGCCGGGGCGCGAACTTGCCGGGCTCTGGGAATTCCCCGGCGGCAAGGTCGAAGCCCATGAAACCCCCGAAGCCGCCCTCGCGCGCGAGCTGGAGGAGGAGCTCGGGATCCGGGTCGACGTGGGCGATCCGCTGATCACCGTCCCGCACCTCGCGCCGAGCCGGCACCTGCGCCTGGACGTGCGCCGCATCAGCGCCTGGCGCGGCAGTGCGAAGGGCCTCGAAGGCCAGGCCCTGGCCTGGGTCCAGGCGGAACGGCTCCCGCGTTACGACATGCCCGCGCCCGACCGCCCGGTCGTCGCCGCGCTGCTGCAACCCGACCACTGCCTCGTCACGCCCGTGCCGGGCGAAGCCGACGCGCCCTGGCTGTCGGCGCTCGACGGGGCGCTGGCGCGCGGCGTGCGCCGGGTCCAGTTCCGCATGCCCGGGGTCGACGACGCGCGCCGCCGGCGCCTGCTGGCCGGCGCCGCCCGGCGCTGCGAATCGGCAGGCGCACAGCTGCTGGTCAACGGTGACGCCGACCTTGCCCGTGAATCCGGCCTGGGCCTGCACCTTCCCGCCAGCCGGCTTCGCGACTGCACGACGCGCCCGGTGCCGGCGGACCTGCCGTTCTCCGCGTCCTGCCACGATGCCGGGGAGCTGTCGATGGCCGAAGCGCTGGGCTGCGATTTCGTCCTGGTCGGCCCGCTGCATGCCACGCCCACCCATCCGGGCCAGCCCGGCATCGGCTGGCAGCGCTTCGTGGCCCTGCGCGAACGGACCTCGCTGCCGATCTACGCCATCGGCGGCCTGGCCGGCACCGACATCGCCGCTGCGCGACAGCACGGTGCCCAGGGCATCGCCGCCATCCGCGGCCTCTGGCATCCGGTGCCGCCACTGCAGGATCAGCTTCGGCTGCGATCGCAGTGAGGTAGTGCCGAAATCCGACCGGGCGCGCGAATGCGCACGGAACGGAGACCGGCGCAGCCTGCCGGACAAGCCGGTCGCCGGGGGAAGGTTTGAACACCCCGCTTGTGCCCGTCATCCCTCTTGACCCGACATGCGTGTCGGAAGCCGTGGGGATGACGGCGGTCGTCCAGGTCTTTCCCGGCCCTACGGCGCTTGCGAAGCCGCGGCGGCCAGCGCGCGGTAGCGGGCGTCCAGGGCGGCGATATGTGGATCGAGGCCCGTCAGCGGGCCGTCGTTGACCAGCACGTCATCGGCGATGGCCAGGCGCTGCGCGCGGGTGGCCTGGGCGGCGATCATGCGATCGGCCAGCGCGGCGTCGATGCCGTCGCGCGCCAGCAGCCGGCTGCGCTGCACCTCGACCGGAACGTCGATCACCAGCACCCGCTGCAGCCAGGGATACACATCGCGGCTGCTGCCGCCGTGCGAGGACGCGGCCTCGGCCAGCAGCGGAATGGCGGCGATCGCATACGCCCCCGGCGCCGCCTCGCCGGCGGCCTGGAGCAGGGCGCGCACGCGCGGATGCACGATCGCCTCGAGTCGCGTGCGGGCCGTGTCGTCGGCGAATACCCGCCGACGCATCGCCGGGCGATCCAGGCTTCCGTCCGGGGCCAGCACGTCCGGGCCGAACGCCGCCACCACCTCGTCCAGTCCCGCACTGCCGACCGCCACCGCCTCGCGCGCGGCCAGATCGGCGTCGGCCACGGCCACCCCGAGCGCCTCGAAGCGCCGCGTCACCTCACTCTTGCCGGAGGCCACGCCTCCGGTCAGTCCCACGATATAGCCGGCCATGGAGGAGGATTGTGCACGGTTGGCGCGGGAAGGGGCGACGTTGTCGTGCTCCCGCCCCGATGCTTCTGGCTCCCTCCCCCGCCTGCGGGGGAGGGCTGGGGTGGGGGCAGGGAGCAGCGACGCGGCGATCTGGAGCGCCCCCCTCCCAACCTCCCCCCGCAAGCGGAGGGAGGGGCTGATCCGGGCGACGTCATTGCGGCGCACTGCCGATGCTCTCGGCTCCCTCCCCCGCTTGCGGGGGAGGGCTGGGGTGGGGGGCAGGGAGCAGCGACGCGGCGATCTGGAGCGCCCCCCCTCCCAACCTCCCCCCGCAAGCGGAGGGAGGCGCAGAACCGCGGCGCGGTCAGAATCCAGCGTAGCCGCGATACAACCCCAGCAACTGCTCGCCCCACATGAATACGACCCAGCCCGCGATCGCCAGATAGGGCCCGAACGGAATCGGCGTCGCCCGGTCGCGCCCCTTCACCGCCAGCCAGATCGAACCGACCACGGCTCCCACCACCGACGAAAGCAGGATGATCGGCAGGATCCCCGCCAGCCCCACCCACGCCCCCAGCGCGGCCAGCAGCTTGAAGTCGCCGTGGCCCATGCCTTCCTTGCCGGTCACCTGCTTGAACACCCACCACACCGACCACAGGCTCACATAACCGGCGATCGCGCCCAGCAGCGCCGGCTTGGCCGGCAGGAAAAGGTTGTCCAGGGCCGCGATCAGCCCCAGCCACATCAGCGGCAAGGTCAGCGCGTCGGGCAGCATCTGGGTGCGCAGGTCGATGCCCGACAGCGCGATCAGGAAGCAGGTCAGCAAACACGCCGCGAAGCCCTGCCAGCCGAAGCCGAACTGCCATACGCACACCAGGCACAGCAGCGCGGTCAGCAGCTCCACCAGCGGATACTGGATCGAGATCGGCGCCTTGCAGCTGCGGCAGCGCCCGCGCAGGGCCAGCCAGCTGAGCAGCGGGATGTTCTCGTACCACGACAGCTGGTGCCCGCAGTGCGGGCAGTGCGAGCGTTCGACCACGATCCCGGGCGGGGGAGGGTCGTACATTTCCGGTTCGTCGAGCGCCTCGCGCGCGTCGCGCGTCCACTCCCACTCCATGCGCCGCGGAAGGCGCAGGATCACCACGTTGAGGAAACTGCCCACCAGCAGGCCGAGCCCGGCAACCAGCGGATAGCCGAGCGCGGGATTCTGATCGAGATACGCCATCCGGCGTCAGCCCATCATCGTCATCGCGATCTTGAAGATCGGCAGGTACATCGCAATCACGATCGCGCCCACCATGGTGCCGATGATCACCATCACGAACGGTTCGATCAGGCTGGAGATGGCGTCGACCGCGTTGTTCACTTCCTCTTCGTAGAACTCGGCCACCTTGAACAGCATCGCGTCGAGCGCACCGGCCTCCTCGCCGATGGCGGTCATCTGCACCACCATGTGCGGGAACACGCCCACCTGCTTCATGGCCATGTTGAGCGGGAAGCCGACCGACACGTCGTCGCGCATCTGCAGCACCGCATCGGTGTACACGCGGTTGCCGGTGGCGCCGGCCACGCTGTCCATGGCCTCGACCAGCGGCACGCCGGCCTTGAAGGTGACCGCCAGCGTGCGCGCGAACCGGGCGATGGAGGAGTTGTGCAGCACCTGGCCGATGACGGGGATCTTGAGCATCAGCCGGTCGACGGTGTGCTGCAGCTTGGTCGAGCGCTTGTAGACGTACATGAACGCCGCGAAGGCCGCCAGGGCGACGATCAGCATCGCCCACCACCACTTCACCAGGATCTCCGAGAAGCCGAACACCAGGGCGGTGAACGCGGGGAGTTCGGTGCCGAAGCTGGCGAACTGGTCCTTGAACACCGGCACCACGAAGATCATCAGAACCGCACACACCAGGATCGCCACGGCGATGATCGCGATCGGGTAGAACAGCGCCTTCTTGATCTTGCCCTTGACCGACTCGATGTTCTCCTTGTAGGTGGCGATCGTCTCGAGCACGGTTTCAAGCGCGCCCGACGACTCGCCGGCCCGCACCAGGTTGCGGTACAGCTCGTCGAACTGCACCGGGTACTTGCTCAGCGCTTCGTAGATGGACGAGCCGCCCTCGAGTTCGAGGCGCAGGTCGTTGACCATCTTGCTCATGCGCGGGTTTTTCTGGCCGTTGCCGATGATCTCCAGCGCCATCACGATCGGCACGCCTGACTTCATCATTGTCGCCAGCTGGCGGCTGAACACCGCGATGTCCTTGGAGGTGATCGTCTTGCCGGCGCTGCCGAACAGCGGCTTGGGCTTGGGCTTCACCGTGCCGGGCTGGATCCCCTGCTTGCGCAGCTCGGCGCGCAGCATGTTGGCGTTGCGCGCCTGCTGCTCGCCCTTCATCTTCTTGCCGCGCTTGTCGGTGCCTTCCCAGACGAACGTGGGCATGTTCACGCCCTCGCGCACCACCTTGGCGGCGCTGCGGCTGGCGGTCTTGGCGGCGGAACGTGTCACGGCCATCGGTTTGTCCCCTGGTGTGCCCAGCTTCCCCAACCGGGCGAATTCCCTTGCATGGTAACCCCTTACACGAGGAAGTGAAATTCATCTCTGTGACGGCGCGCAGGGTTTGAACAGCCTCCATGGCCGCCAGGACGGTTGTGCTCTCCGTACCCGCGTCGCGCTCCCTCCTCCGCTTGCGGGGAAGGCTGGGGCGGAGGCTCCTGGCTCCCTCCTCCGCTTGCGGGGAAGGGTTGGGGTGGGGCTCCTGTGCTCCCTCCCCCGCATGCGGGGGAGGGCTGGGGTGGGGGCAGGGGCAGCCACGATGCGACCTGGAGCGCCCCCCTCCCAACCTCCCCCCGCAAGCGGAGGGAGGGGCAGATCACGCGATGTCATTGCGGCGCGACGCCGGAACTCCTGGCTCCCTCCCCCGCTTGCGGGGGAGGGTTGGGGCGTGGCTCCTGGCTCCCTCCCCCGCTTGCGGGGAGGGCTGGGGTGGGGGCAGGGGCAGCCACGATGCGACCTGGAGCCGCCCCCCTCCCAACCTCCTACCCCGGAGGGCACGTAGCCCCGCAAGCGGAGGGAGGGGCGGATTCGCGCGATGTCATTGCGGCGCGATGCCAGGGCTCCTGGCTCCCTCCCCCGCTTGCGGGGGAGGGCTGGGGTGGGGGCAGGGGCAGCGACGATGCGACTTGGAGTGCCCCCCTCCCAACCTCCTACCCCGGAGGGCACGTAGCCCCGCAAGCGGAGGGAGGGGCAGATCGCGCGATGTCATTGCGGCGCGACGCCGGGGCTCCTGGCTCCCTCCCCCGCTTGCGGGGGAGGGCTGGGGTGGGGGCAGGGGCAGCGACGATGCGATCTGGAGCGGGGGGGGGGGGGGGGG
>JAEWGI010000050.1 GCA_023388355.1 Pseudomonadota bacterium | reverse complement strand
ACCCTGGACCCGCGGCGGCGCCAGCGGCGGCCGCTCCTGGCGCCGGACCGGCGCCGGAGCCACCTGCCCCGGGCGCGCCTGCGGCTGCGGCACCACCCGGCGCCGCGGCGGCTGGTTGCCGCCGGTGGCGCGTTCGATCACGGGTGACGTGGGCGGTTCGGGGGTGTCGGGCCGGTGCGGCCGGTGCCGGTAGTAGTAGGGCCAGTCGTAGCCGCCATAGGGCCAGTAGCGGAAGGAGCGACCGCCGTAACCGTAGCGATAGGGATAGCCGTATCCGACGCCGCCGTACCAGCTGCCGGAGCGACGACCAAGCGTGCCGTAGTCGCCGCCGTAGTAATAGCTCGACGCGCCACCGTGGTAGTAGCCCTGGTCGTCGTAATAGCCGTCGTCGCCGTAGTAGTAGTCGCCGACGCCGCTGCCATGCGAGTAGTAGTGGCTGGCGCAGCCCGACAGGCCGGCAGTCACCACCAGGGCGATGAAAAGCTTGCGGATCATGCTGGATCCCCCGTTCTGCGAGGATCCAGCATCCTGCCCGCGCATTGAATCCGTGCTTAACCCCTCCGGCCGCGCGGTCGGCTTCCTGAACACCGCTGGCGATGATCGGCTAGGCTGTCGCCCATGCCCGCCAGCAGGCCGCTTCCGCAGTTCGACGACGTGCTGGACGCGGCGGCCAGGATCGCGCCGCATGCGCAGGTCACCCCGCTGCTGCGCGCCGATGCGCTCGATGCGGCGGCCGGCGCGCGGCTGGTGTTCAAGGTCGAGGGGCTGCAGCGCGGCGGCGCGTTCAAGTTCCGCGGCGCCTGCAACGCGGTGGCCTGCCTGTCCGACGCCGAGGCCGCGCGCGGCGTGGTCACCCATTCGTCCGGCAACCACGGCAGCGCACTGGCGCTGGCGGCACGGCTGCGCGCGATTCCCTGCCACGTGGTGGTGCCCGAAGGCGCGACCCCGGCGAAGCTGGCGCTGATCGCCGCCCAGGACGCGGTGCTGCACCGCTGCGGGGCCGGCATCGCAGCACGCGAGGCGCGCTGCGCGCAGGTCCAGGCCAGCACCGGCGCCACGCTGGTGCATCCCTATGCCGACCCGCGGGTGATCGCCGGCCAGGGCACGGCCACGCTGGAGCTGCTGGCCGCCGCGCCGGGGCTGGACGCGGTGGTGGTGCCGGTTGGCGGCGGCGGCCTGGCCGCGGGCGCGGCCATCGTCGTGGATGGATACGCGCCCGGCACCGCGCTGGTCCTGGCCGAACCGGCCGGCGCGGCCGACGCCCTGCACGCGCTGCGCACCGGCAGGCGCGACGATGCGTTCGTGCCCGACACCGTCTGCGACGGCCTGCGCGCCGCCCTGGGCGAGCCGAACTTCCGGATCCTGCGCCGGCACGGCGCGCAGGTGCTGGCGGTGGACGACGCCGACACCATCGCCGCGATGCGCCTGCTGCTGGCGCAGCTGCGGCTGCTGGTGGAGCCGTCGTCGGCGATCGCGCTGGCGGCGGTGCTGGGCGACCGCGCGCGCTTCGCCGGCAAGCGCGTGGGCATCGTGCTGACCGGCGGCAACGTCGACCCGTCGGCCCTGCCGGGGGCCGCGCCATGAGCCGCGGCGCACGCAAGCCGCGGCGCGCGCTGCGCTGGCTGCTGCGGCTGTTCCTGCTCGGCGCGCTGTGGCTGGGCGCGGTCGCTGCCTGGATCCACTGGGTGGGCGAGCGCGACGAGGCGGCCAGGGCCGACGCGATCATCGTGCTCGGCGCCGCGGCCTACGACGCGACGCCCTCACCGGTGTTCCAGGCCCGGATCGAACACGGGCTGCACCTGTACCGCCGCGGCTACGCCGGCACCCTGATCTTCACCGGCGGCTACGGCGGCAGCGCCGCGCGCTTCGCCGAATCGCAGGTGGCGCGGCGCTACGCCATGCGCGCCGGCATCCCGGAGCACGCGATCGTGATCGAATCGAAATCGCAGACCACCTACCAGAACCTGTTCGAGGCGCGCGCGCTGATGCTCGATCACGGACTGCAGCGCGCGATCATCGTCAGCGACCCGCTGCACATGGCGCGCGCGCTGCGCCTGTGCCGTCGCCTGGGCATCGACGCTCTGGGTTCGCCGACGCCGAGCACCCGCTTCCGCTCGTTCCGCACCCGCTGGGAATTCCTCGCGCGCGAAGTCTATTTCTTCCATCGCGACCTGGTGGTACAGCCACAGTAGGCCCCACGGGGCCGCGCTATCATGGCCCGCCGCGCAGACCGGGCGCGCCAACGGAGCATGCGATGCACATCGACGGCAACCGCCTCCATGACCGGGCCACCGAACTGGTGCTAGGCTACTACGCCGCGTTCAACCGCGGCGACCGCGAAGGCATGCTCGCGCTGCTGTCCGACGACGTCGTCCACGACCCCAACCAGGGGCCGCGCGAGGCCGGCCGCGCGGCCTTCGCCGCGTTCATGGCGCGCATGGACCGCTGCTACCGCGAGCAGCTGCGCGAGGTGGTGGTGATGGCCACCGCCGACGGCGAGCGGGCCGCGGCCGAGTACGTGGTGCAGGGCGAATACCTGGAAGCGGACGCCGGCCTGCCGCCCGCGCGCGGCCAGCGCTACGAGTTGCCCGGCGGCGCGTTCTTCCGGATCCGCGACGGGCGGATCGCGCGGGTGAGCAACTACTACAACCTCGAGGACTGGCTGGCGCAGGTGCGCTGAGCGCGCTGCGCCCGCACCCGGGGCCGGAGCTGGATGCGGGTAGGATGGCGTCGGGCACGGTCGCCGCATGCGGCGGCGACCCGCATCGGCAAGGGGGAGAACGCATGCGGCATCCAACGGCTTTGATCCGGTGTTTCCTCGTGTCCGCGCTGTGCGGCCTGGCGTTTTCCGCCTGCGCCGCGCTGCCGGCGCGCGGACAGGCGTCGGCGCAGGCATCCGCGTTCCATACCCTGGCCTGGTCCGACGAGTTCGAGACCGCCGACATGTCCAACTGGACCTTCGAGACCGGTGGCCACGGCTGGGGCAACCAGGAACTGCAGTACTACACCGACGGCGCCAACGCCTTCATCCAGTACGACGCGATGGCCGGCAGCCGGGTACTGGTGATCGAGGCCAGGCGCGGCGCACCGGCGGGCGCGAGCTGCTGGTACGGCGCCTGCGAGTACAGCTCCACGCGCATGGTCACCAAGGGCAAGCGCGAGTTCGAGCACGGGCGGGTCGAGGCGCGCATCCGCCTGCCGCACACCCAGGGCATCTGGCCGGCGTTCTGGATGCTCGGCGGCAATTTCGACCGGGTCGGCTGGCCGCAAAGCGGCGAGATCGACATCATGGAGCACGTCGGCTACGAGGCGACGCTGACCCACGGCGCGCTGCACGGGCCGGGCTATTCGGGCAATACGCCCTTCAGCGGCACCCATGACCTGGGCGAAGCGGCCGACGCGCGCTACCACGTGTATGCGGTGGAGTGGGACAGCGAGGGCCTGCGCTGGTTCGTCGACGGCGAGCAGTTCTACAGCCGCAGCCGCGCCCAGGTCGAAGCGCTAGGGCCGTGGGTATTCGACCAGCCGTTCTTCATCCTGCTCAACGTCGCCGTCGGCGGCCAGTGGCCCGGCAGTCCGGACACCAGCAGCGTGTTCCCGCAGCGCATGTACGTGGACTGGGTGCGGGTGTATCAGGCCGGACCGCGGCGGCGCACCGGTTCGCAGCCGCTGGCGCCGCCGTCGGCCGCCGCCATGCCGCCGCGCGCCGCGGCGCCACTGCCGGCGCGGGTGGCGCCGCGCCCGGCTGCGGCCGCGCCGGATGCGGTGCAGGGCACGACACCGCGGCCCGCCCACCATTCGCTGCTGCGCCTGTCCGGCGTGGCGGCTGCGGCAGGCCGCGCGCAGCGCTGCGAGACGGAGGGCGCGGATCCCGGCGCGTGCGGCGACGACGCCAATGGACGTCCGCCGCAAGCGCGCACTCGACCATAGAAGCGGACTCCAGCCAAGATCGACGACCGGGTTGCGCGACGGCCGGGCGCAGCGTTGGCGGCTGAGGCCGCTCCCGCGCAGGCCGGGGTCAGAGCTCGCCGCCGTAGCGGACGAGGCCTTCGCTGAGCAGATAGCGGGTGGCGGCGACGCGTTCGCCGACGGCGAAGCCATCGAGCACGTCCACCAGCTGGCGGAAGGCGGTGCAGCGGGCGCGGCGGCTGGCGGCATCGCTGCCGGTGCTGGTCAGGCCGAGCATGAAGCCGTCGTGGAGCATCATCCCGGTGACGGTCGCGGCCTTGAGCGCCTGCGCGCCAACCGCCGGATCATAGGGCTGCGGCACGCCCTGAAGGCCGGACACCGCGACCGCGGCCACCGCCTCGATGAAGCGCACGCGGCTGTCCTGGCCGAGCGCGTTGGCCGCGCGCTGCAGGCCCTGCAGGCTGCGGTCGGCGCCGGGTTCGAACAGCGCGCACAGGCCGCGCGCCTCGGACTCGTTGCGCGAGGCGGCGTGGACGGCCTTGAACAGGCGGTCGATGTCGCGGTCGGGGGCGCGCAGCAGGACGTCGTTGGCGCCGGCGATCACCTGCATGGGATCGATGCCCGACAGGTCGACGCGCGCGTCCTGGGCGCGGACCGGCAGCGCGGCGGTGAGCGAGAGGCACAGGGCGGCGGCGAAGAGTCTCATGGGGGAACGCGCGCGGAGGGAATGGACCGAGTCTAGGACGGCGCGTGTGAATCGGGGTTGGCAGCGGAAACTGCGCATCGGGCCACCGCTGGCCCCCACCCCAACCCTCCCCCGCAGGCGGGGGAGGGAGCTCAGAGCGGCTGGGAGCGATGAGCTCTCCCGCGTGCGGGGGGAGTCGAACAAGCGGCGATGCGTGCTTCAAAGCCCTCCCCCGCCTGCGGGGGAGGGTTGGGGTGGGGGCGGACGGTGGCGCGATCCCTCAGCCCCGCTTGCGCACCGGAATCTTCCCCGCCGGAAAACTCGCCACCTCGTTCCCGCCCTCGCGGATCGGCGCACCCGGCTGCGGGGCCCAGGCCAGGGCGGTGATCACTTCCCAGCTCGCCGGCAGCAGGTGCGCCTGGACGTCGTCCAGGCCGGCGCCGCGCAGCGGTTCGTAGGCGGCCGCCGCCGCGGCGAAGCGGGCGCGGCCGGTGAGGGTGTGGCGGCGGCCGTGCAGGGCATTGGTGGCGCCGATCGCACGCAGTTCGCGCATCAGCGCCGGCAGGTCGGGGTGGCCGCGCATGAGCAGGTCGCGGTCGAGCACCGGGTCACGGAAACCGGCGTGCATCAGCGCATCGCCGAATTGCGCCATCGAGGCGAACGGACTCACGTGCGGCAGCTCGTCGGCGCGGGCGAAGGCCTCGCGCAGCTCCCACAGCGTGTCCGAGCCGAAGGTCGACACCACCAGCGCGCCGCCGGGCCTGAGCACGCGACGGAAGCCGGCGAACGCGGCCGGCAGGTCGTCGATCCACTGCAGGCAGAGGTTGGAGAACAGCACGTCGACGCTGGCGTCGGGCAGCGGCAGGGCGCGCAGGTCGGCGCAGACGCGGTCGACCGGTTTGCGCAGCGACAGCGCGTCGCGCAGGCCGCCGCGCGGCTGCCGGCGCAGCATGTCCAGGGACAGGTCGACGGCGACGATGCGCGCCTTCGGCCAGCGCGCGCGCATGGCGCGCGCGGCGCTGCCCGGGCCGCTGCCAACGTCGAGCACCAGCTCCGGCGACCAGTCCGGGTCGCGCTCCGGCGCGAGCGCGAGCAGGTCAAGCGATTCGAGCAGCCGCGCCTCGATTTCGCCCTGCAGCGCCGCGGCCGAGGCATAGCCGGCCGAAGCGCGCGAGAACGCGCGCCGCACCTGGCGCGCGTCGAACAGCGCGGGCGGCCGGGTGTTCATGCCGCATCGGCTCCGGTGGTGGTGGCGGTGGCGAAATCGTCCAGCGCCGCGGCGACTTCGTCGGCATGGGTGAGGAACGGCGCGTGTCCGGCGTGTTCGACCACCACCACCTGCGCCCGCGGCACCAGCGCCGCGGCGGCGCGCATCGCGCGCGGGTCGACCAGGCGGTCGCGGCGGCCGGCCAGCCACAGGGTCGGCACTGCCAGGGTCGACAGGGCGTCGCGCAGGTCCACCGTTTCCAGCAGCCCGAGGCCATCGGCCAGCACGTGCGCGGCAGGCTCGCCGCGCGCGAACACTTCGTTGCGCAGGGTGCGCGTCTCGCGTCGCGCGTCGTCCGAACCGAACGCCTCCAGCGCGATGAAGCGGTCGAGGGTGGCGCGCCAGTCGCTGCGCAGGCCCAGCTCGAAGCCGCGGAAGATCTCCGGCGACATGCCCAGCGGCCAGTCCACGCCGCGCACGAAGCGCGGACTCGCGCACAGCATCGCCAGGCCGCGGACCGCCGCGGGCCGGGTCGCGGCCGCGTGCAGGGCGAACAGCCCGCCCAGCGACCAGCCCGCCCAGACCGCACGCGGCACCCGCGCGACGATCGCCTCGACCACCGGCTCCAGCGCCAGCGGCAGCCCGCTGTCGCGGCCGTGGCCGTGGCCGGGCAGGTCGACCAGGTGCAGGGTGCAGCGCGCGGCCAGCCGTTCGACGAGCGCGGAGAAGACGCCCGAATGCATCGCCCAGCCGTGCAGCAGCACCAGGTCCGGGCCCTGGCCGCGGGTGTCGATATGCAGCTGTCCGCTCATGCGCCCTTGTCCGTCCTCAGCGCCCTGACCTCGCGGCTGCCCGCGGCCGGCCGCGCCACGATCCAGGCGAAGGCGACGATGCCCGCAACCACCAGCAGCGCGCCGTGCGCGGCGCGTCCGTCCGGCCATGGTTCGCCCAGCAGCAGCACCCCCAGCAGCACCGCGAACACCACCTCGGCGCCCTGCATCGCCTCCACCGCGCCCAGCGCCAGCGGGCGGTCGCGGACCATGCCGGTGGCCTGGAAGAACAGGATCGTGGCGATCACGCCGGCCGACAGCGCCACGCCCGCCGCCAGCCACACCTGCGCCAGCGTCGGCGGCCCGGCGACGGCGCCGGCATACGCCGCCACCAGCAGCCACAGCGGCTGGCTGGCCAGGGTCATGCCGAACACCCGCTGGGTGGCGTCGAGCGATTCGCCCGTGCGCTCCAGGTGCAGCAGCAGCAGGCGGTTGCCGAGCGGATAGGCCACCGCCGCGACCAGCACGCAGGCCAGCGCGATCCAGGCCGCGCGGTCGAGCGCGCCGCTGGCATGGCCGAACTGCATCAGCAGCACCCCGGCCAGGATCAGCGCCGCCACCGCCAGCCCGGCCGGCGGGATCTTGCGCCGCTGGTCGCGGTACAGCAGCGGTGCGCACAGCATCCCGGCGATCACGGTGAACTGGAACGAGCCGGCCACCAGCCACGACGGCCCGCTGGAAGCGGCGAACGACAGCATCAGGTAGAACAGCCCGAAGCCGATCCCGGCGCAGCGCAGCCAGGCCCGGGGATGCGCGGCGATCGCGCGCAGCACCGGTCGGGTGCCGCCCCGGACCAGCATCAGCGGCAGCATCAGCGGCAGGGTGATCAGGTAGCGCAGGCAGGCCAGCCACGCCCAGTGCCCGCCGCCGCTGGCGCTGGCGCGGTTGAGCACGTAGGTCATGGTGAAGAACAGCGCCGACAGCAGCGCCAGGCCGACCGCCGCCAGCGCGACGCGGCCCTGGACTCCGGATGCGGTCATGCCATGCGACTTGGCAACGGATCGGCGGCGCGGTCGCGGGCCACGGCCAGGGCGTCGACGAGCGCATCGACCTGTGCCGGCTCGTGCGCGGCGGTGAAGGTGACGCGCAGCCGGGCCTGGCCGTCGGGCACGGTCGGCGGGCGGATCGCGGCGACCCAGTAGCCGTCGCTTTCGAGCGAGGCCGACATCGCCAGCGCGTTGGCATTGCTGCCGCACAGCACCGGCTGGATCGGGGTTTCGGACGGCATCAGCTGCAGCCCGTGGCGTTCGGCGCGGGCGCGGAAGCGGCCGACCAGCTCCTGCAGCCGCTCGCGCCGCCAGTGCTCGCGCCGCGCCAGCTTCACCGCCGCCAGCGCGGCCGCGGCCTGGGCCGCCGGCAGCGCGGTGGTGTAGAGGTAGGGACGCGCGGTTTCGGCCAGGTGCGCCACCAGGTCCGGCTCGCCCGCGACCACCGCACCATGACTGCCCAGCGCCTTGCCCAGGGTGACCAGGCGCAGCGGCACCGCCGCCGAATCGAGCCCGGCCGCGGCCACCGAGCCACGGCCGTCGGGCCCGAGCACGCCCACGCCATGCGCATCGTCCACGTACAGCAGCGCCTGCTGCACGCGCGCGGCGATGGCCAGCTCGCGCAGCGGGGCGACATCGCCGTCCATGCTGAACACGCCGTCGGTCGCCAGCATCGCCGCGCATTCGCCCATGCTGCGCAGCTGGCGCAGGGCGCCTTCCACGTCGCTGTGCGGATAGCGCCGCAGGCGGCAGCCGGCCAGGCGCGCGGCGTCGATCAGGCTGGCGTGGTTGAGCCGGTCCTGCACGCACAGGTCGTCGTCGCCCAGCAGCGCCTGCATCACCGCCAGGTTGGCGACGTAGCCGCTGTCGAACAGCAGCGCGCGCGGCACCTCCAGCCAGTCGGCCAGCTCGCGTTCGAGCGCCGCGTGCAGGGCGTGGTGGCCGCAGACCAGCTGCGAACCGGCCGAGCCGGCGCCGTCGCGCGCGGCCGCGTCCTGCAGCGCGCTGACCACGGCGAAGTGCTGCGACAGGCCGAGGTAATCGTTGCTGCAGAAGTTGAGCAGGGCGTGGCTGCCGCCGTCCGGATCGGCGACTTCGCAGCGGACGCCATCGCGGCGCAGCACCTCGCGCCGTACGCGGCGTCCGGATTCGGCCTCGCGCTGTTCGCGCTGCGCGGCCACGCGGGCATGCAGGTCGGGACGTTCCACTGCCATGGCTGGGCTCCCCTCGGTCGCGGCCCCCCGCCGCTCAGGCGCCGGCCCGGGCCGCGGCGCCGCCGGCGCCGTGCCCGTCCGAAATGTCTGCATGTACGGTACCACCGCGGTCGTGTCCTTCGGCATCCACGGCCACGTGCATCGCCTCCAGGCCGAGGCGGTCGAACAGGGCCTGGTCGCGCCCGGTCCCGGGGTTGGGGGTGGTCAGCAGCCTGTCGCCGTGGAAGATCGAGTTGGCCCCGGCGCTGAAGCACAGGGCCTGCAGCTCGTCGGACATCTGCTCGCGCCCGGCCGACAGGCGCACCATCGAGCGCGGCATCAGGATCCGCGCCACCGCAATGGTGCGCACGAATTCGAACGGGTCGAGTTCCTCGGTGCCGTGCAGCGGGGTGCCCTCGACCTGCACCAGGCGGTTGATCGGCACCGAATCCGGATGCGCCGGCAGGTTGGCCAGCGCGCGCAGGAAGCCGGCGCGCTGCGCGCGGGTCTCGCCCATGCCGACGATGCCGCCGCAGCAGGTTTTCATGCCCGCGTCGCGCACGTGTCCAAGCGTGTCGAGCCGGTCCTGGAAGCCGCGGGTGTGGACGATGTCGCCGTAGAACTCCGGATCGGTATCGAGGTTGTGGTTGTAGTAGTCGAGCCCGGCTTCGCGCAGCGCGCGCGCCTGGCCGCCACTGAGCATGCCCAGGGTGGCGCAGGTTTCCAGGCCCAGCGCCTTCACCTGGCGGATCATTTCGGCGACCTTGGGAATGTCGCGGTCTTTCGGCGAGCGCCAGGCCGCGCCCATGCAGAAGCGGCTGGCGCCGGCGTCGCGCGCCTGGCGCGCCTGCTCCAGCACCGCCTCGGTCGACATCAGCTTCGTCGCCTCGACCCCGGTGTGGTAGCGCTGCGCCTGCGGGCAGTAGCTGCAGTCTTCCGGACAGCCGCCGGTCTTGATCGACAGCAGGGTGCTGACCTGGACCCTGGCTGGATCGAAGTGGCGACGATGGACCGTGGCCGCGCGGTACAGCAGCTCGGGGAACGGCAGGCCGAGCAGCGCCTCGACCTCGTCCTGGCGCCAGTCGTGGCGCAGGGTTTCGGCGGGCGGCGCGGCCGCGGGGCGGAGCGGGCTGACGGCAGGCATCGGGGTTTCCTGACAGACGGGCGGAGCGTGGCCGGGCAGTCTGGAAAGCATGCCCGGCCCTGTCAACCGAGCCACCCGCGCGCCGGTTGACGGCTGGTGGCGGCGGCTGGGCGCGCGCCTGTGCCCGGCGCGCTGCCTGGTCTGCGGCGAAGCTGCTCCCGCCGGCGCCGACCTGTGCCCGCCATGCCGGTCCGGCCTGCCCTGGAACGGGCCTGCCTGTCCGGGCTGCGCGCTGCCGATGGCATCCGCCGGCGCGCCCTGCGGCGCCTGCCAGCGCCGACCGTCGCCGCTGCACGGCGCGCACGCCGCATTCGTCTATGCCTTCCCGCTCGACCGCCTGCTGCCGCGCTTCAAGTTCCACCGCGATCTTGCCGCCGGCCGGCTGCTGGCCGGCGCCATGGCCGAACGCTTCGCCGCCCTGTCCCGGCCCGACGCCCTGCTGCCCGTGCCCCTGCACCGCGCACGCCTGCGCCGGCGCGGCTACGACCAGGCGCTGGAGCTGGCCAGGCCGCTGGCGCAGTCGCTCGCCCTGCCGCTGCTCGACGACGCGCTGTGGCGGCGGCGCGCGACCGCCGCCCAGTCCGACCTCGACGCCGCGGCGCGGCGACGCAACCTGCGCGACGCCTTCGCCGTCGATCCGCGCGCCGTCCTGCCCGCGCACGTGGCCCTGGTCGACGACGTGATGACCACCGGCGCCACCGTCCACGCCGCGGCCACGGCGCTGCGGCGCGCCGGCGTGGCCCGCGTCGACGCCTGGGTCTGCGCGCGGACGGCGTAGCGTGCGCCGGTCCGGCACCGGGCATAAATTGGGCGCCGGTCGATCCGGACCTTTGCGAAAAGGAATTGCCGTGAACCGTCCCTTCCTCGATGTCACACGCAGCTGGTGGGTATTCCTGCTGTACGGCCTGGTCGCGATCGCCTTCGGCATCGCCACCCTGATCTGGCCAGGCAAATCGATCCTCGCACTGGTACTGACCTTCGGCATCCTCGCCCTCGCGGACGGCCTGGTCAGCCTGCTGAGCGTGTTCCGCAAGGACATCGCCCTGCCCAACTGGCTGCTGCTGCTCTACGCGCTGGTGTCGATCGCCTTCGGCGTGCTGGCGATCATGCGCCCGGCACAGATGGGCGGCGCGATGCTGTGGCTGGTCGCGGCCTGGCTGATCATCGCCGGCTTCGCCCGCGTCCTGTTCGCGGTGATGGTGCGCAAGGTGGTGCGCGGCGAATGGCTACTGGCGCTCAGCGGCCTGCTGGCGATCGTGCTGGGCCTGCTGTTCCTCGCCCGTCCCGGCGTGGGCCTGGTGGCCATCGCGATCTGGATCGCGGTCGGCGCCCTGCTGTATGGCGCCCTGCAGCTGGCGGTCGCGTTCCGCCTGCGCAAGCTGCAGAAGCCGCAGCCGATGTAGCGACATCGCCCGGGCCGGGGGCTCGCCCCGGCCCGGGCGACGCGAACCGCTGCCGGCGGCGGGTCGCGCTACAGCGCGAAGTCGGCCGCGATTCCCGCGAAGATCGCCAGCCCCACCCAGTGGTTGTGCAGGAATGCGCGGAAGCAGGCATCGCGGTCGCGGTAGCGCGCCAGCAGGAATTCCCAGGCCACCAGCAGCGCCGCGATGCCGAAGCCGCCCCAGTAGTACGCGCCCAGCCCCGCCTCGCGCCCCACCAGCGCCAGCGCCGCGAACATCATCGCGTACAGCACGCCCTGGGCCACCAGGTCGAGCTCGCCGAACAGGATCGCGGTCGACTTCGAACCCATGCGGATGTCGTCGTCGCGGTCGACCATCGCATACCAGGTGTCGTAGGCCGTGGCCCAGAAGATGTTGGCCACGTACAGCACCCACGCCACCGGCGGCACCTGTCCCTGCACCGCCGCGAAGCCCATCGGGATGCCCCAGCCGAATGCCATGCCCAGGTACACCTGGGGCAGGTAGGTATAGCGCTTGAGATAGGGATAGGTGGCGGCCAGCAGCACGCCGACCACGCTCATCAGGATCGTGAGCCGGTTGAGCGTGAGCACCAGCGCGAACGCCGCCAGCATCAGCGTCGCGAACACCAGCAGCGCCTCGCGCCCGGACACCGCCCCGGTCGCCAGCGGTCGCTGCCTGGTGCGCTCGACCGAGCCGTCCAGCCAGCGGTCGGCGTAGTCGTTGATCACGCATCCGCCCGAACGCGTCAGCCACACCCCGGCGCTGAACACGAACAGGATCCACGGCGGCGGCAACCCATCGGCCGCGATCCACAGCCCCCACCAGGTCGGCCACAGCAGCAGCAGCCAGCCGATCGGGCGATCGCCGCGGACGAGGGTCCAGTACAGCGCCAGCCGCCGGCGCCACTCCGGCATCGTCGCCGGCGTTTCATCGAGGCTTTGCCTGGTCATCGCTCCAGCCTACCAACCCCGTCAAGGCTCGCACCGCCGCCCCGGTCATGGGACAATCGCCGGCCACGCGCCTGTAGCTCAGCCGGATAGAGTAGTGGCTTCCGAAGCCATTGGTCGGGGGTTCGAATCCCTCCAGGCGCGCCATCTTCCCGCGTTCCCCAGCAGATGTGTGCATTCCTCAAAGGTCTGGCCACTTGGCCAAAGCTCGAAGGATTTCGCCAATATTTTGGCCACCCTAGGTGATAGGGGAGCAGCAACAGCCTGATCTCCCTCGTGTTTTTGATCAGGAATGGTTTCCGCAGCTACCCGGTCACTGCGCCGGCAGCTTGGGCAGGACCCCACCCAACTCTGCGTCGACGCCATAAGTGAGTTGAGGCCGCTACCGGCTCGTCTCAGCGTCCTTGAAAACCTCCCAGATCGACGCCCTCAGCCCCTCGCACACTCTCTGCAGAGTATCCAACTGCAGATTCTTCTCGCCGCGCTCGATCGCGCTGTAGTACGTGCGGTGCATGCCGATCTCGTCGGCATAGCTCTCCGGGTTCACCCCCGTTCTCACGGACACTTACGATAAGGCCGATCGAGGCCCTGAGGAGTGTTCATGTCGAAGCGTAGGAAGTTCAGTGCGGAGTTCAAGCGTGGTGCGGTCGAGCAGGCCAGCCAGCCGGGTGTCAGCTGTGCCCAGGTGGCCCGGGAGCTGGGGATTCGCGACACCCTGCTGACCCGCTGGAAGCGGGAAGCGCAGAGCCACGGCGCAGTTGTCTTCGGCGGTGCCGGTACGCCTAGGGACGAGGAGATGACCCGCCTGAAGCGGGAACTGGCCAGGATCAAGAAGGAACGCGATTTTTTGCGAGAAGCGGCGACGTTCTTTGCCAAGGGATCATCCTGAGGTATCAGGTGATCGAACGTTGCCGCGATGAGTTCCCGATTCGACTGATGTGCCGCTGCCTGCGGGTCTCGGCCAGCGGCTACTATGCCTGGAGCAAGCGCTTGCCCAGCGCCCGCCAGCGCGACAACCAGCGCTTGCTCGGCCGGATTCGCGAGCTGTATGAGGACAGCAGGGGCACGCTGGGTGCCGGTCGCATGCACGAAGACCTGGTCGATCAAGGCGAGTCCGCCAGCCTGAACCGGGTGGCGCGCCTGATGGCGGAAGATGGCCTGCAGGGATGGCCGCGACCGAAGCACCGTGGCCAGCGCGGCCAGCCCGCGCTGACGCCGCCGGGCGTGCGCAACCTGCTGGAGCGGGACTTCAGCGCGCTGGAGCCCGAGACCAAGTGGGTCACCGACATCACCGAGCTCAAGACCCGGCAGGGCAAGCTATACCTGTGCATCGTGCTGGATCTGTTCGACCAACAGGTCGTGGGATGGTCGATGCACCACCGCCAGGACCGGCAGATGGTGATCCGGGCCGTGCAGATGGCGACTTGGCAGCGCCAGGCAAGCAATCTGGTGATCCTGCACTCCGATCGTGGCAGCCAGTTCCGAAGCGGCGACTACCAGCGTTACCTGGCGGCCAACGGGCTGGTGTGCTCGATGAGCGCGGTGGGTCATTGCGGCGACAACGCGGCCTGTGAAGGCTTCTTCGGCCTGCTCAAGCGTGAGCGGGTCCACCGCATGACCTACCCGACACTCGATGCCGCCAGGACCGATGTGTTCGAATACATCGAGCGGTTCCACAACCCGAGAATGCGGCGCAGGGTCGCCAGGCAAGACCAGAAGTTCTCAGCCCTTTTACAACCGTCCGTGATTTCGGGGTAGAACCC